>NZ_JADCBK010000007.1 GCF_020253525.1 Aquidulcibacter sp. | reverse complement strand
CCGGCTCCTCCACCCCCCCCACCCCCGCCGCCGCCCCCGCCACCGCCGCCACCCCCCCCGCCACCCCCGCCGCCGCCTCCGGCACTGGTTGCCGGTGTGGACTATCCGTCAGCGACATCGCGCGAATATACGCGCAGCTGGGGTCTGGCCGGCATTAAGGCAGTGAAGGCATGGGAGTATGGCGCAACTGGCGCGGGCGTTCGTGTCGGCGTTATCGATACTGGGATCGATCTTCAGCAGATTGATCTCAGGAATAATATTTCGCCTTTGTCGCGCGATATGGAAACCGGCCGCCCCAATCAGACCATCGCGGCAGAAGAGCGTCACGGGACACGCGTATCGGGTGTGATTGCCCATGAGTTCAATGGCCAAGGCACGGTGGGCGTTGCCTTCAAGTCTACCATCATCAGCTATCGCGCAGACCGCGAGGGCACGTGTGAGGAAGTGGGTGCGGACAAAGGCTGTAAACTGCCAGAGACCAATATTGCACGCGGTGTCGATTCTGCCATTGCAGACGGCGTCCGTGTGATCAATCTATCCCTTGGTGGGTCAACGTCAACTGGGTCGACGCTAACCGCTGCCCTGTTGCGTGCAACCAATGCAGGGATCGTTATTGTGGCTTCGGCTGGGAATGATGCGACGGCGGATCCAGAATTCCCGGCGCAATTGTCGATTGATCCGCGATTCCGTGGTCTGATCATCGCGGCAGGTTCGACCGATACGGCTGAGGCGCTTTCGACCTTTAGCGCAAAGGCCGGGGTAACGCGCACCAATTATTTGGTGGCACCCGGTACGGATATCATTGCGGATTGCGACACAACTTCCTGCTGGCGCGTGTCGGGAACCTCTTTTTCGGCCCCGCATATCAGTGGTTCCTTGGCCCTTTTGTTCCAAGCTTTCCCTAATCTGACCGGTGTACAGGCGGTCGATATCCTTTACCGCACGGCGCGCGATCTAGGCACAACCGGCATTGATGACACATTTGGGCGTGGCATTATCGACCTTGAACGCGCGTTCGCGCCCGTCGGGGCGACGGCGACCACCAGTTCTAGCGGCGAAGCCGTGCGCGTCGACTTATTCGATGGGATTGCAGGCCAAGCCTTTGGCGATGCCTTTATGCAGGATGGCCTGTCGACTGCCGTGCTGGATGAATATCAGCGTCCTTTCAATGTCTCACTCGGTTACCGCCTACGTCCTCAATCGGATTTGGGCTTCAGTGCAGAAACCTATGCTTCTGAGCCACAACAGGCCGCCCAGATCGGCGATAGCCTTTTGAGCTTTAGCCGTCGCACGCCTGCCAGTGCCGCTTGGGGCGTGCAAGATGATCGGGTCCATGCACAAACACCGATTATTCGCGCTTTGATGCCCGCTTCAACAACGCCATGGGGCGGCAGCCTGGCCCTATCGTTAGCGCAGTCGGGTTCAGATGCCGCAACGCGACCCTATGGTCTGGCGGGAGATGCGGCAGGCGGTGGCACTCAGTTTGGCCTAATGGGCCTTGGGCAATTCCAATCCTTCCAAGGCCTGATTTTTTCGAAAGATGCTTTCAGTTTGCATGCATTCAATGCGACCGGTGGTGCCAGCCGTGTGCGGACCTTAGCTGAGACCCGCCAGAATGCTTCCCTTGTCCAACTGGCACATCAAGGTGCACGCCTTACCAGTGTGCTGGAACTGGGCAGTTTGGCAGAGCAGGGCAGCTTCTTGGGCTCTCGTTGGAATGATGGCGCGTCTCTGGTTGAAACCCGACAAGTCGACGGGACCCGGGCCCAAAGCCGGTTTTTGGGGCTACAGTTTGATTGGGCTTTGACCGAGACAGCCAGTGTAACCGCGCGGCTTCAAGGCGCGCGGCTGTCTGACTTTTCCGGCAACAAGGCTTTCGCGGCAGGAGCCCCAATTTACGCCAGCGCGGCATCGCTGGTTTATGCCCAAAGCCTATCCAATGGCTGGTGGCGCTTCGGGCTGGAGCAGCCTTTGCGGGTAGAGCAGGGCAGCCTGCGTTACCGTTTAGCCGATCCCTACCTAACTTGGGGCAGTGCTCAGACTTGGTCAGAGCGCCGCTTTGATGTGGCACCAACGGGCCGGGAGTTGCGTTTGACGGCAAGCCGGGACTGGCTCTTGGGGGGTGCATCTGAGACTTCCGCGTGGCTGGGCGTTGAATTGACCCACATTCACGAGCCCAACCATATCGCCGACGCCTCGTCACAAACCCTGATGCGGGTGCGCGCGTCGACGCGGTTCTAATACCGATTAAGTGTAGGCCCGATTGCACACCAACTAACAGTCATCGGGCTTCCAAAATTCGCAAGAGACCGTTATGTCTGTGCCTATAGGGCCCTTAAGTGAAGGGGCCCGCGACCCCTTGCCCGGCCGTCGCGCCGGGCGATTTTGTATCTGGAGGCCAGAAATCATGTACGAGATCTTGATGCCCAAAGCCACTGCCGTGTGGTTGATCGACAATACCGGCCTGACATTCGACCAGATCGCAGCTTTCTGCGGCCTGCATCCGCTGGAAGTTAAAGGGATTGCCGATGGCGATGTCGCAACCGGTGTGCGCGGGTTGGACCCAATCGCCAATTCGCAATTGTCGCGTGAGGAGATTGCGCGCGGTGAAGCCGACCCAAATTATAAGATTAAGCCGCTGGAAGGCCGCAAGTTAGACTTGCCACCGGTCAAGAAGCGGGGTGGTCGCTATACGCCGGTATCGCGTCGCCAAGACCGCCCAGACGCGATTGCTTGGTTCTTGCGCTACCATCCAGAAATCACTGACGCCCAGATGGGCAAGTTGATTGGCACCACCAAGTCGACCATCGAAAGCGTGCGCAGCCGCACCCATTGGAACAGTGCGCAGATTAAGCCGGTTGACCCCGTAACGATCGGCCTGTGCACGCAGATTGAGCTGGACGCTTTGGTCAAAGCTTCTTCTTCGCGCCGTGCAAAAGCCGCGGCTGAAGCTGGCATTATTGATCCGGAAGAAGGTCCAAGCCTGCAGCCCGCGTCAAAGCCCAGCTTCTATGTCGATGAGAGCGAATATTGATCTCTAGCCGAAAGGCGAGATTGGTACATGTCAAAGCCCTTCCCCATTTATGGGGAAGGGCTTTTTCTTGGGCTGCTTGGGGGGTCACTTGGAATTCCGCCGCGCCTTAGATGGGGGCACTTAGGCTGACTTACGCCCACTTATGAATTTCAACACTCAGGCCAAGCTATTGCGGGCATTCAAGAAGTAGTCTTGGATAGCAAAGTCCGGGGGCGGATGGGACACTGGGGGGCATATGGGGCGGGTTCAATCTTGGTTATCGCGTGCCCATCCGGCGGCTTTCATTGCCTATGGTGGCCTTGTTGCTTTTTGCGCCTATTTTTCGATGTTTGCGTTTCGCAAGCCGTTTTCGGCGGCGACCTATGAAGATGTCGCGGGCTGGGGCTTTATTCTCGATTACAAGGTCGCCTTGGTAATAGCCCAAGTGCTGGGTTATGCCGTCTCGAAATTCATCGGTATCAAGGTCATTGCGGAATTAGATGGGGCCAAACGGGGGGTCGCAATCTTGGCCCTGATCGGCTTTTCTTGGTTTGCCCTCATCCTATTCGCGCTTGTTCCAGCCCCTTGGAATGTCGCGGCACTGTTTCTCAATGGGCTGCCTCTGGGGCTGATTTGGGGCTTGGTTTTCAGTTTTTTGGAGGGGCGCAGAACCTCTGAGGCTCTTGGCGCAATCCTCTGTGTCAGCTTCATTGTCTCTTCTGGCATTGTGAAAACTGTCGGAAGCCTTTTGATGAGCCAGTTTGCCATCAGCCCGTTCTGGATGCCAGCGGCAGCTGGGGCATTATTCTTTCCGCTGTTGTTTTTGGCCGTCTGGGGCCTATCCCTCTTGCCACCTCCCTCAGAGGAGGATCAGGCCCAACGCGTCCGTCGCGCGCCCATGCAGCCCAAAGAGCGTAATGGCTTTATGTTGGCCTATGCGCCCGGCCTTATCCTTCTTGTCGGTGCCTATGTCTTTCTGACCGCCTTTCGCGATTTCCGCGACAATTTCGCCGCCGAGATTTGGCGCGACCTTGGCCAGGCCAATGGTGCCGCGATCTTTACCCTATCTGAGCTGCCGGTTGCTGTTGTGGCTTTGGCCATCTTAGCCTCCCTTATGGTAATCAAGGATAATCGGATCGCCTTTCTCGTTGTGCATGGCATTTTAGCGGCAGGCTTTGCCTGTATCGGCCTGTCGACTTTGGCTTTCCAGCTTGGGCTGATTGGTCCCATTCTCTGGATGATTTTGGTGGGCGCAGGGCTTTATGCGGCTTATACCCCGTTCAATACGGTCCTGTTTGACCGACTGGTGGCGGCCAGTGGCCGTGTCGCCACGGCCGGGTTTCTAATCTATGTTGCTGATTCGGTTGGCTATATTGGCAGTATCAGCCTACTTCTGACCAAGAATCTGGGCAATATCCATCTCGCTTGGGTGCCATTTTTTGTCCAAGCTGCCTATGGCGTTGGTTTTATCGGCTTCCTCGGCATTTGCGCCTCCGCGCTTTACTTTCGCAAACGCTTGGTACGGTGACAGGGCGTTTCAGCCTTCCAGACCCGCACATTCAGCCTCGAATGGCTTGGCTGAGGGCAGCAGCGCCTTGCAGGATGAAATCGTGATCTGAGCTTAAGACAAAAAGGCTCGCCCCTTTTTCACGCCAAAGGGGCACATCGCTAGTCCGCGCAAGGAACAACCCCGTGACCCGTCCTGCGGCTTTTCCAGCGGCAACGATCCGCTCGACAGCTGCCACGACGATCTCATCATCGGGCGTTGTCGCGCCATAGGCGACGGTCAGGTCCGCACGACCAATAAATAGCGCGTCAATTCCCTCTACCCGCGCGATTGCCTCACATTCTTCAACGGCTTCAACGTCTTCGATCTGTGCAATGACGATGACATTTTTGGCGGTCTCACGATGTTTCGCCATGCCCTTGGTTGTATAACCTGCTGAGCGGCTAGAACCGGCATAACCGCGACCGCCCCGGCCATAGTGGCAGGCTTTCACGGCTTCGGCGGCCTCCTCGGCACTGCGAATATGGGGAAGGACGACGCCATCGGCACCACAATCAAGGGCATTGAGAATGTGCTCATGACTGCTCGATGCAGGCCTCACAAGTACGGGTTTTGCATAGGCTCGTGCGGCCAAAATGCATAAGTCTAAGCTCGTCCGGTCAAACGGGGCATGTTCGGCATCGAGGACTAAGCAGTCCAGCGAACTCAGGCTCAAGACCTCGACAATCATTGGGCTAGGTGTTTTGACCCAAGTTGCTGCAATCACGTCACCCGCGCGCAGCTTATCTCGAAACGCACTCACGCGGCTTGGCTCCATAGTTTGCTGCTCGCCAATTCGGCACCATCAACCAATGTTTTGAGTTTAGCCCAGACAATTTCAGGATCAACCGCCCCAAACCCTGCAAAGGTCGAGAAACCGCAATCGGTGCCTGCAATCACGCGCTCTCGACCAATGATTCCAGCAAACCGCTCGAGGCGTTCTGCCACAACCCGGGGATGCTCAATGAAATTAGTCGTCGAATCAATAACGCCCGGGATCAGGATTTTGTCGTCTGGAATGATCGCCAGCATTTCAACAAAATAATTCCAGTCGTGCTGGTGACGTGGATTGGAGGTCTCGAACAATAGGCCTGCTGGCTTGGCCTTCATCAGTGTTGGCAGGATCACGCCCATCTCAACATCATGATGGTGCGGCCCTTCATAATTGCCCCAACAGACATGCATACGAACACGGTCTGCTGGTACATTGCGCAGTGCATGGTTCAGCACATCAACATGGGTGCCGATGAGTTTGAGATAGTCCTCATCGCTACGATCTTTATACATCATATGCCGCCCGAGCCCTAAATCTGGGCTGTCGAGTTGCAAGATCAGGCCAGCCGCGACGATTGTCTCATACTCTGGCCGCATGGCCTCGGCGAGGGCCTCAAGATAATCATCCTGTGTTGGGTAATGCTCATTAGGTTGGAAGAGCGCGATGACGCCGGGCGAAGCAGCATTCATGAAGCCCGCAACAGGCTGATGCTTCGCGATGGCCACTGCCATGAAGCGCAGGTCGGCCTTGAGGGGTTCCATCGACTTCACGGCAACCGGACCGATACATTTTGGGCGCCGATAGGTTGGCGTACCGCCACCACTGGCTTGGCGTTGCAGAAAGCTTGGAAAGGCTTCGAGGTCAGAAGGCGGGGTTCGTGGACTATCGCCGTCAAAGCCTGTGATCCGGTCCTTGATATAGGTCGCATAGGAAATCTTGGACATTTCGCCGTCTGAAACCAAATCGATCCCAACCCGAACTTGGTTCGCGACGGTCTCATCAACTGCTCTACCAATCACTTCGTCAAATTGGGCTTGGTCAATCGGGTCGCCGCGTTCTGCAGCAAAAATCAGGTCCGTGACGGCTTTGGAGCGCGGCAATGAACCGACATGGGTAGTTAGAATGCGGTCGCTCATGCGTTCATCTCCTGCTTTGGCGTTGTTTTTAGGGTGGTTAGCCAGTCTGAAATGGCCCGAAGGAAGGCTGATGGCTGCTCTAGCGGCACCAAATGCCCGGCACCTTCAATCTGGATAAGGCTGGCATGGCGATTACGGGCAGCCATTTGGGCGTGCCAGGCCGGTGGACATAGGCGGTCGTCTGCGCCAGCAAGGATAAGGATTGGGCCCTTGAAGCCGCCAATCACGTCGCATAGGGCTGGTCGGGTGCGAAGTGCCTCGCTTTGGCGCAAAAACACGTCTGGCCCAAGATCCATTCCCATTTTCAAAGTTAGGTCGAGGATTTCTGCACGCTTTTGGCCAAGCGAGGCAGGGCTTAGATAATGTGGCTTAAGCTCGTCTCGTACGATCTCGAGCAAGTGGCCGTCTCGAACTTGGGCTTGTTGGGCTAGGCGGGCAGCCGATCTTTCGGGTAAATCTGCCGTGCAATTGGTGCTGGAAAGCACCATCCCAACCAAGCGCTCAGGTGCGAGCTTGGCCATCATCAGCCCCACAATAGCCCCCATAGAAAAGCCGATTGGGATAATGGGCCCTGTAACTCTCTCCAAGATATTATGGGCCAAGCTCTCAACATGATCTGACTGGGTTAGGTCAGCAAACTCATTTGGGTAGCCAGTGATTGGCCCCACATCCTGCCACAGTCTGTGGTCGCACATGTGGCCCGGGATCCAAACGAGGGATGGAGGTGCCGTCACAACAGACGTGCCGACCGGCCGGACAGCAATTCCCCCGCGAACAAACGTTGTTCTGGAGAAATGTCTGGGCTTTCAATTCGCTCCAACAGCATGGCGACAGCCGCTTGGGTCATGCGCCGCACGGGCTGGCGGATCGTCGTGAGTTGATAGGCCTCCCAAGTTGCAGGGCTCACGCCATCAAAGCCCGTGATCGACAATTCGTTTGGAACCTTTTTGCCAATAATATTCCGCGCCGTGTCCATGGCCCCAATCGCCATTAAATCATTGACGCAAATCAGCGCATCCAGCTTGCCCTCTGTAAGGTCCATCAGTGTCTTTAGGCCGGCACCGCCACTTTCATAATCGAACCGACCCCGGACAAATTGGGCTTGAATGCCATGATGGGCGAGGCGATTCATCGCTGCATTGGCGCGTTCTTCGCCGACATAGGAATCAGCGGGCCCACCGATAATTCCAAAGCACCGATGGCCAGCTTGCACCAAACCGTCCACCAAAGCACGCTCGCCCAAGTCTGAATCACAACAGACGCTGGCGACCGGCACCCCTTCACCAACGCGGTTATAGAGCACCAAGGGGACCCCGCGGTTAGAGAAGGCAACCAATTGATCCGTAGACAGACGGGCGGCGACAATCGCGCCATCGACGCGGTAACGCCAGACCTGACCTAGAACTTCCTCAACATCAGATTCTGCGGCCAAACTAAACAAAAGGACGCGCACCCCATGTTGGGACAAACGTTGGGTGAGCTCGGCCAAGACCTCTGGATAATAGAGGTTTGTTAGATTGGAAATAATGATGGCAACGAGGTTGGAGCGCTTGGTAATCAAGCCTTGTGCAATGGCATTGGGCTCATAGCCTAGCGCTTGAGCGGCCTCGACAATGCGAGCCCGGGTAGCCGGTGCGACGGAAGCGCCTTTCCTGAAGGCCCGGCTGACGGCGGACTGGGACACGCCGGCGCGACGTGCAACATCATAGGATGTCACCCCAGTCTTCTCTTGTGTGGTTTGATCAAGCGGCTTCTTTTTTGCCATAACGTCGCACCCGAATATCTGCCTGCTCTTTATGGCCTGCAAAGCCTTCTATGGCGCAAAGGCGTGAGCAATATTCACCTATCATCACACTGGCCTCATCGGTCAAGACACGTTGATAAGTGCAGGTCTTGATGAATTTCCCAACCCACAGCCCGCCGGTAAAGCGAGCATTGCCGCGCGTTGGTAAAGTGTGGTTGGTGCCGATTACTTTGTCCCCATAGCTGACATTGGTGCGAGAGCCCAAAAAGAGCGCGCCATAATTGGTCATGTTTTTCAAGAAATAGTCAGGATCACGGGTCATGACTTGGACATGTTCCGAGGCAATTTGGTCGGCGATTGTGACCATCTCTTCATAGCTATCAGCAACGATGACTTGGCCATAATCGGCCCACGCTTTTCCCGCGATCGCCGCTGTTGGCAGGATTGTCAGCTGTCGCTCGATCTCTGCCATCGTATCGCGCGCCAGTTTCTCGCTATTGGTCAGCAAGACTGCCGGTGAATTGGGGCCATGTTCGGCCTGACCTAACAGGTCAGCGGCACATAGCTCGCCATCGACGCTCTCATCGGCAATGACGAGGGTCTCGGTCGGACCGGCCAATAGGTCGATGCCGATGCGGCCAAAAAGTTGGCGCTTGGCTTCTGCGACATAGGCGTTGCCCGGACCCACGATCATATCAACCGGGGCAATGGTTGAGGTTCCAAGCGCCATAGCGGCAACCGCCTGCACCCCGCCGATACAATAGATTTCGTCTGCACCCGCCATGTGCATCGCAACTACAATGGCTGGATTAGGCACGCCTTGATAGGGTGGGGCGACCGAGACAATCCGCTTCACGCCTGCAACTTTTGCAGTCACCACACTCATATGAGCAGATGCGACCAAAGGATATTTGCCGCCGGGGACATAGCAACCCACACTGTTCACTGGCAAATTCTTATGCCCCAGAACGACGCCGGGCAAAGTTTCGACTTCAACATCCTTGAGGGCGTCTCTTTGGATTTGGGCAAAATTGCGTACCTGTGTTTGCGCGAACCGAATATCTTCAATCGTCTGTAGGCTTAGTGCGCGATAGGCAGCATCGATCGCATCTGGGCCCAGTCTGAAATCATCGGGTGCCCAATTGTCGAATTTCGACGACCAATAGCGCACAGCATCATCACCTCTGGCCTTGATGTCTTGAATGATGGCCTCAACGGTTGCCCGAACGCCCGCATCGGCTTCCTCAGCTGCCGTTTCACTGATTCCGGTTTTCAGATACTTGGCCAAATCAGCCTCCCAACGCTTGCTACTTAGCTCGATTGCACGCTACGCTAACGGAAATGACTGCGAAGTCAAAGACCAAATTGCGGAAACAAGAATGGGATACAGTGATGGGAAAAAGCACGATGCTTCCAGTTTGGGCACAGGGGCTTTCAGGGCGACAAGCTGTCGTAACCGGGGCTAGTCGGGGGCTCGGGTCGAGCATCGCAGTTTATCTCGCGGAGGCGGGTGCCAAGGTGCATGCCGTGGCGCGTAACGCGGTCGATTTGCAAGAGCTGGCTGATCAAAACGCCAATATTCTACCGATGGTCGGCGATCTGACCGATCCTGAATTTATTGCCGATTTGGGCAAGCTCGAGATCGACATCCTTGTCAATAATGCCGGCATGAACCGCCCGCTTCCAATCCAAGAGGTCGAACCAGAGACACTCGATAGAATGCTAGACCTCAATGTACGCGCTGCCTATTTAGTCGCCCAAGCCGCCGTAAAATCGATGTTGGCCCATGGGCGTGGCGGCTCAATCATCAATATCACCAGTCAAATGGGTCATGTCGGCTCGCCAAGGCGCACGGTCTATTGCATGACCAAACATGCGTTAGAAGGTTTGACCAAGGCGATGGCGGTAGAGCTTGCCCCCCAAGGCATACGCGTAAACTCGGTGGCACCGACCTTTATCGAAACCGCGATGACCAAGCCCATGTTGGACGATCCCGCGTTCCTTAGTTTTGTTAAGGGCATGATCCCAATGGGCAAGATTGGGCAGGTGGAAGATGTTGCGGCGGCGGTCTTGTATCTTGCAAGTCCTGCCTCCGGCATGGTGACGGGCACTAGCCTGCTCGTTGATGGAGGCTGGACAGCGCAATAGGCAAGAAAAAGGGCTGAAGCGTTTCCACTTCAGCCCGTCATTCTTAAGTTGGCGCGAGATCAGAAGCGCAGATTTGCCTTAATGCCCCAGAGCTTAGGTGGCGCATAGCTGGCTTGGAGGGCACCGCCGCCGCCCCAAACGAAGCGGGTCGCCGTTGCTTCATCGGTCACATTGTTGACAAAGGCACCCAAAGACAGATTGTCATTCAGATCCCACGTAACGCGCAAGTCCAGTTTCGTGTAAGCGTCCTGCTTGTCCAAGATTGAGTTGGCAGGTTGGCCATAGAAACCGCTATTGAACGTCAGGACGGCTAAGGGCGTGACTTGGCCCAGACCGCCGAGGTCAAAGACATATTGAGCCGAGAAACTGCCCGAATAGTCAGATGCATATGGCAGTTTCTTGCCCGTCAGATCACAGCCAAAGGCCAAGGCTGGGGCACCTGGAGCGCCAGTCCCGGTTCCTGGAACTGGGCCACAATTATAGCCCGGTGCGAAAATGCGACGCTGCCCAGCATTGGCAATCGTGATGCCGTTGACAATTGTCGGGGTGAGTTGAGTTGCGTCTGCCACAACAATCGAGGTCCCGAATGGCAAGGGCACATTGGTATAGTCGGTGTATTTCGCATCTAGGACCGAGAGCGAGAAGTTCAGCGTCAAATCATCAATCGGACGCCAGATGGCCTCAATTTCAGCACCAGTGGCTTCGGCTTTACCGCTGTTCTCGATGATCGACAGGGTCGTATTGCCTGCCGGGATCTGCCGCTGCTCTTGCAGGCTGTCATATTGGTTGAAGAAAGCAGCAATGTTCAATTGCAGCGTATTGTCCAAGAAGCGATTTTTGCTACCGATTTCAAATGCGGTGACTTCTTCGGGTTTGAAGGTTGGGGTCAGAGCGGCTTGGTTCTGACCCGAGTTAAACCCGCCTGAACGGAAACCCGTTGAAACAGAGCCGTAAAGCAGGCTGTCTTCACTCAGCTGATAATCGGCGGCCAAGCGCCAGGTCAGCTTCTCAAACTCAGCCGTATCATAGGTCGCCCCAGTCAGCACTGCCGTATTGGCGGCCAAACAGGCAAAGCCCGGACGTGGCTGGATTGCGGTTGCCGCAAACACGCAATTGGTAGGCGCACCCTTGGACCCAAAGGCACTGGCTGGAATGCCGCCGGTGGCCAAGGTGATCGCGGTCCCCACTGGCGTTGGGGGTGTCCCGGTCAGGGGAAGCACGGATGCCGCATTGGCGAATTTGAAGTCCTTCGTGTCACGGGTAAATCGAAGGCCAGCCGTCAGCTTCAAGGCTTCGTTCACCGCATAGGTGCCTTGGGCATAGGCTGCAATCGACGTCGTATCAGCGCGTTGCTCATCATAGAAACCGGCCCCGGCAACAGGCAAAGTGACGGGTGCCCCCACCCCACGAATGGTCCGTGGTACTTGCTCGTTGATAAAGACGCCGCGCAATTCGTCATCAAAATAATAGGCACCCACAACATAGCTCAGCGGGCCTTCCCCGCGTGACAAGATCTGGAATTCCTGGCTGAACGTCTTCGCCGACGTTAGCTGATAGTCTGTACCGATTGTGCTGGCGGAAAAATCCGTGTCAGAGGTGCGCACGGCCTCAAAGTCCGCAAAGCCGGTGATGGACTTGAGGGTGAAGGCGTCAAACTCATAGGCAATGTTGGCGCTAGCCCCTGTGGAGCTTAGGTCCAAAATGGTCTTTTGGTCGGTATCAATGGTGTATGGGTCACCGGCAGCAAACAGCGGAATGCCAGCATCAATGGTGAGTGGCGCATCGACCACCCCATCGCGATTCCCGCCACGCGTATTCAAATTGCGGATCGGGGTTGCATTGAACAATTGCTGATTTGAAGGGACGTCGAAGAAAGTGCCGACAAGCTTATAGCCAAAGGCCGAGCCCCCCGCGCCACCACGGGTTCCTTGGTCGATCTTAATGGTCGCTGTCAGCTTGTCTGTTGGCTTCAGAAGTAAAGCTGCCCGCAAATAGCGCGTCTTTTCGTCAAACAGATTATTGCCGTTTGGATTGACGTTCTTGACATAGCCATCATCATCTTCTGAAGCCCCACTGATGCGCAAAGCGGCATTGTCGCTAATGGGGATGTTCACAAATGACTCGATGCGAACTTTGTTGTTCTCGCCGATTGTGACGTCTAGCCCGCTTTTGAACTGTCCCATGCGTGGCTGGGCGGTCGCGATGGAGATATTGCCGCCAAATGTGTTGCGGCCATAAAGGGTTCCCTGTGGGCCACGCAACACTTCAACGCGATCAAGATCAACGAAGCCTAAAGTCGCCTGCTGGGCGCGCGATTGATACACGCCATCAATGAAGAAGCCGATTGTGGTATCGCCATTTACGCCGACATTTTCGGTACGAACGCCGCGAATGGCGGGACGCGCATCAACACCCGAACGCCCAAATGTTAGGCCGGGTACCGAGTTTTCGAGGCGCGACATGTCGGTAAGGCCGCGCGCTTGAATTTGGGCAGCGCTAAAGGCGGATACAGACAGGGGCACATTCTGCAGGTTTTCCTCGCGCCGCTGTGCCGTCACCACAACGGTTTCAATGCCACGCTCAGGCTCGGCTGTTGCATCCGAGGGACTTTGTTGCGCGAAGCTCGGCGTCGCGACCATAAAGGCCAAGCTGGATATGGTTGCTAAAAGTGTTGTTTTTGTCGCGTGAGTGACGAAATTATTCAGCATCGCAAGGACCCCCTCGATTTTTCGAAAGATAATATGATTGTATTATGACTTCGAATGCAAGCAGAATTTAACAGGGTCATGCGCCGTCTGGGCGTAATTTATGACCTTGCTGCGCGAGAAATGTCCAAGTGTGGCAGAAATGCCCGCAAACTGGTCTAATGCTCTGCTCTATGAGGCAGGCACGACTCAGCCCATCTCGCATGCGCATGCAAAACTGAGTCGCCTTCAGACGAGATATTCAAACAGAGCCAAGGCGATCAAGGTGGCGACAAGATAGGCCAGCAACCACAGGCTCTGCTTATCAATTGCGCCCGGCATCGTATTCCAATTACCATCCTTGAGCGGCCGGCCTTCCGCTGCAAACCGGGCTTGTTGACCCGGCACGGAATAAGGGGACCATTCGGCTTGCTTGCCGTCCAAGATGCGGCTTGCGGTCCAGCCGACAATGATGGTTGCCGCCCCGCCGATCAAGCAGAACCAAGGCCAAGCAACATCGGTGTAATTTGCGACGAACCAAATGATGGCAAAACCTGCGACCACACCAGCCATCAGGCCGCGCTCAGTTGTGTGCTTTGAGAAGAAGCCCAAGCCATACATGCCAAGCTTTGCCCCAACAAAATAGCTGCCAATCTTGCTCAAAACTTCCAGAATGGAGCCGTTGGATTGATCGTAGAGGATTGCAGGGCCAATGATGATGACCGCCCAAATGACCGTCGCTATACGGGTTGCGCGGAGATAATGTGCGTCATCTCCATCTTTTTTGAAATAGCGTTGATAGAAGTCGACCACGCTGGCCGTCGCCATCGAATTGAAGGCAGAGCTTAAGGTCGACATGGAGGCCGCCAAAACCGCTGCTGCCAAGATACCGAGCAACCCCGGCACCCCAGACTCTGAGGCAAATTGCAAGATGATTTGATTGGGCTGGTCGAAAGGCTTGCCGTCATAATAGCCATAGGCAAGCACGCCGATGAAGAAGAACAGAAAATAGATCGGAAAGGCGGCATAGCCCATTAAAAGATAGGATTTTTTGGCGTCACCTATGTTCTTCGCCCCTAAGGTACGCTGAACCATCATCTGGTTCGCACCATAAACGGTGATGTGAAACAACGTCATGCCAAACAGGCCCGAATAAATGGTCGTCGCCACACTTGGGTCGGGTGTGAAATCAATCGCACTCAACCGCCCCAATTCCTTGAGGTTTGCCAAGACCTCACCAACTGGTGTCGGCATGGAAACAAAAAGCGCAATGAGAATGACGATCGCGCCACCAAACAAAACCGCTGCTTGGAAGACATCGGTCCAGATAACGGCCAACATGCCGCCCATCGTTGTATAGATGAGAGCCATAATGGTCACGATCACCACGGCCATGGGGATGGACATCCCAGTAATGAACTTCAAAACAAGGGCAGTCGCAAACAGGATCGCGCCCGTTGATAGGCCTTGTGTCACCAAGAAAATAATCGACATGACGGCCCGACTTAATTGCCCAAACCGACGTTCTTGATACTCATAAATTGAGGCAACCCCACTCATATAAAAGAAGGGTAGGAAGAAGCCTGTGACCAGAATAATGACGATGGGATAATTCAAATGAATGGCTAAGGCCGCCAGTCCATCCTTATAGGCCCAGGCGGGCGCGCCCAAAAAGGAAAGCGCACTGATATAGGTGGCAATCACCGACAGACCGATTGCCCACCACGGTGTTGAACCGCTTCCGAGGTTAAACTCCTTGGCAGTCGTGACTTTACGACCCAAGACATAACCAAGCACCAGATTGCCAATCAAAAAGGCGATGACGATTGCCCAATCAAGTGCGTCAAACTTCATGTCATGCCCCCGCTTTTGCTTTAGCCAAAGGGCCTGCAAACACATCTAAATCGAACTGCTTGAGCAGGTCGATCATATCGATAAAGACCCAATTTTCACTCAGGAAGTCGCCATCGCGACGCCAGAAATCCATAACGCGCATGGTTATGCGCTTGTTGGTTGCCGGAAGCCCTAACCACCCATCGCCCAGATGCGTCGCGTTTATGCTGGGCCAGCCTGAGGATGCGACAAAAGCACCATCCCCAATGCGACACCGGTGATTGCCGCCGATACGGTCTGGAAACGCGGTCAAAAAGGGTTGTTGGTGCGCCCGTTCATAATCCTGATGCCCGCGGGCACTGCCAATGCCGCCGGGCCCATACCAATGAAACTGAGGGGTCCAAAAGCGGGTCATGCCCATGCTCTTTAGCGACTTGCCGTCATAACTCATGAGACCGGCAATCATGGCTTCAACCAGTTTCAGGCTCTTCTCGCTCTCAGAAGCCTCCGACAAGCCAAGGTATAGGCCGTCTTGGGTGGCTGGTGCAGGCGACCAGGATTCACCCAATTGTGCTCGAACCGGCCAAACGCCACATTCTATCATCAGCCGTGCAATGTCTAGGATAACAATACTTTCAACAACTTGACCATATTCCAGTCGCTCAAACCAGCCAAAGCGAAGCCAGTGAGGACGATGGGTTGCGGCAATCCCAAAGAAGTCCTTTTCAAACCTGCCAACGAGCCAACCGTAACTGGCAATCCAATCACCCGATTTGAAAACACCCTGCATCAAGATGTCGGTGCGGCGTTCGAGGTCGGAGAAAGACGCCACTAAAGGGGCGAAGAAGCCCTCATAAATCGCGTCTCGACCAACCAAACGATCCCCCGTGGCGCGGTCAAATGGGGCACACACCGACATGACACAGTTTGGGGCATAGAGTTCGTTCAAGAGGTTGGACGCACAGAGGCTTAAGTCGCGCGCCGCATCGATTGCGCGCCAGTAGTCCGGCTTGAGGTTTTTCGGTTCGTTCATCCAAAGCATATTGACTTCGAATGCAACGGTCGTAAACCCTTATTTTGAAGCAAGTGGCTTTTAGGGTGTTGAAGAATCTGTCGATCGCCAGGTTCTGATGATTGGATGGTTGGGGTGGATCAGGATTTTGCTTCTATGTCCCGCGAAGGTCTGCGCCCCAGGCGCGCAGAAGATTGGGAAGCGCGTTTGGTGCGCTACGTAGATTTGCGTCCGTGCTATAATGCTTTCATCGACTGTCGTTCACCGGGGTCGGAAGCAAAAGAGAATTTCACCATTATTGGCCCCGGGGTTTCTGAAAATCCCGATCAATATGTCCATATTGCTGAGCCGCATGGTTTCAATATTGGGGGTGCCCGCCAACCACCCGCATGTGTGAACTCTCAGCATAGTCACGATACGGCAGAAGTATTTCTCGTTCATACGGGGCATTGGCGCTTTGATTTGGGTGAAAAGGGTCAAGATGCTCAGGTTGAAATGGGGCCTGGGGATGTCATTTCGATACCGACGGGCATGTTTCGCGGATTTACCAATATTGGCGAAGACATAGGCTTCCTGTGGGCGGTTCTGGGCCAGGATGATCCCGGTCGTGTTCTTTGGGCGCCAGATGTTTTCAAATTGGCCCGAAAGCATGGACTTGTCCTGTTGGAGACGGGTCAGTTGATCGACACGGTGGCTGGGCAAATGGTACCTCCTGATGCCGCCATCATGCCCGAAACAACCGCAGAGCAAGTTGCCTCACTTCGCGTTGTCACGCCGGCGGAGGCGGCATCTTTTGTTGCAAAAGCAAAGCCGGGCACCTACCCGATCATCCATAAAGACGGCATCTTGCGCGGTGAGCATGGTTTCAGCCTGTCGCAAGTCTCGCTCAAAGCGGGCCAAGAGCTTCAAGAGATAGCTGGTGCGGTGCTGTTTGTTCATCGAGGCGCGCTGACCCTGACGTGTGAAGACGGTCCCTTGCCTTTAGAGATTGGCGATACATTGTCTGTTCCTCGGGAAGAAACGCCCAAAATAATTGCCAACCAAGACAGCGTTATCCACGTCGTCAAAAAATTATAGGGCCACAATGAGCGCTTTGGGCCTTTATGGTCGAGACATTGCCGACCTCCTTGCGCCTCAAGGTGCACGCCGACAGCCCATGCAGGGCTTTGACCCGATTTATGTGGACATCATTGACTATATCATTCGCTGTACGCACCGAATTTGGGAGGAAAAGGACATTGGTCTTATCGCCACCCATTATAGTCCCGATTGTCCGATCCATTTGATGAGTGGCGATGTCGCGGGCGTTGAGGGTGTGATCGCGGGCACGCTCAAAACCTTGAACAGCTTTCCGGATCGAACCTTGGTGGGCGAGGCAGTTATCTGGTCGGGTAATGAGACCGATGGCTATCATTCATCCCATCGCATCACGAGCCACGCTACCCATCAAGGCGACGGCGAATTTGGGCCTGCGACTGGGCGCAGGGTTTGTTTCACAACCATTGCCGATTGCTTGTGCCTTGAAAACCGCATCGTTGAAGAATGGCTTGTCCGAGACAATGCCAAGATTGCCCGTGATTTGGGGACGAGCGCGAAGGCTTTAGGGCAGGCGCAAGCCAAGGTTTTACCAGCGGCCAATGCCGGGATCGCAGACTGGCGGGCAAAGCTTATTGATGACATTCTTGGCCAGGGGCCATTGGACTTTAAAGACCCATCATTTCCCGATCCCGCTCAAGATCCCGATGAGTTTGCCCACCTCGTTTTTCAGCAAATTTGGAACTTGCGTCGCTTATCGCGGGTGAGGGAAATCTATGCCCCCCATGCCCATTGGGCCGGGCCGGATGCCCGGTTGCTGTTTGGCCATGGCGAAATAGCGGGATGGATTGGCGCGCTCTTGTCCATGTCTAAAGGTGCACGCATTCGCGTTGACCATGTTGGATCCGTCACCGAAGGGCCCTTCACCGACATCGCGGTGCGCTGGAGCTTTGCCGGGACCCATAACAGCACGGGGCTGTACGGCCCGCCAACAGGTGTGCCGCTCTATATTTTAGCGATTAGCCATTGGCGCACCTTGGGCGGTGTCATTGTCGAAGAAACCACCATTTTTGACGAGATCGCCCTGTGGCATCAATTGAGCGGTGGAGCATGAGCGCCATGACCTTCGGCGAGATGTTGACTGAACTCTATGTCAACGAAAATGTCGGCGCGCTTGAACGACTCTATCTGCATCGGGCCACCCGACGTAGCCGCGGCGAACTTATCTTCGGGCGAGACGCCATCCGACAGCAGGCCCTTGCCGACCTCGCCGAGTTTTCAGGCTGGCGCTTCCAAATCAACGCCAGCACAGACGCGTTTGCAGATGTTGAGTGGTTATCGCCTGATGGCGCAACTGTGCGACGGCACTACTGGATCATACTGGAAAATGGCCGAATATCGGCCGATAGAGTGATTTCGCGTCCGCTTCATCCAGCACCAATTCAGCAACATCATCAGCTACTTGGCGAATTAGATTCAGGTCACGGGCAAGTCGGGCCGGGTGAGCTTGTTGGGTTCAGCTTGATCGCTCAAAATCTACACAAGATTTGGAACGGCAGGCAGATTGGGCTCCTAAACGCGCTTTATGATGATGAAGCACGCTGGACTGGCCCCGGCTTAGAGGGGGGGCTGTCAGACCTCAAAAGCTGGTGGCTCGCCCAATTCTTGGCGTTTCCGCAGTCCCACATTGTGTTTGAACGAGAACTGAGTTTCGAAAATCATAGAGCCCTTCTCTGGCAATGGGCCCGTATTGATGTCGATGGGCGTCGAGACCGCGTTGCTGGCAGCACGTGCCTGCACCTGGTGGGCGACAAAATTGTGCAAGAGACCACACTTATTGAGTGAGGCGCGCCCCTATTGAGGTGGCACACGCAGGGCGAGGCAAGCCAGCTTTCGATTTTCCCCTTCTCTGCGCGTTAGGGATCAGTTGGATTATTCTCATGCCCGCAGACCGATATCGCCTTGATCGCGGCCTTGCTTGGATCACCCCTATCCAGCTTGAGAGTGCGGATCTTACTGGCCGACGAACTTTGGGGCTGCGTCAAAGTCGGCCGGCGTGAAAGGCTTATCGGTGAAGAGGAATGGGTAATAATAGGTTCGAAGCTGGGTGTGAAAGGCCCGTACGCGCTCTTGATAAGCCAAGTGTGCGGCTACATCTGTGCGCGCAATGCGGTGCAGGCCGCGCTGGATCGCAATAGGCGGTAGAGCGAGGGCGACAAGTCCCGCCCGGGCATCACGCGTGGCGATCCCTTCGCGATAGGCACGCGACATTGGCGCAACCTGTTCATCGCCTAAATGCTGGAAAGCATAGTACCACTTCCACTCAAATGGTCTTTGCATAGGCGGTGATTCAGCAAATTCCGGATAGAGCTTGTAAAAGCGCTGTAGGGTCGCTTCGCGATCTAGATCCCAAGCATCATGCACTGCCTCGCGATTTTCGCGCATGATCGCAGCCCCATCTGGAATGGGCGTTGTGGCATTGATGACGAGATTGGAGCCGGCGGGCGCAATCAACGTGATGACAAACCAGATGGTGGCCAGCATGGCGGCATTGGTTGGCGAGCTTGATCCAGCTTGTGCGACGAGGGTTGCAATGAAGGTCCAAAACCCAAGAAAGACAAGGATGAGTGCAGTGAAGGCGAGCGTCTCGCCAAGTCCAGCACCGCTTACGACAGCACCGATCCAGAAGACCAATAGGAGAATTGCGCTGACCAAACCAAAGCGCGCCGCAATGCGGGGAATCCAAAGGCGGGTTCGGGCTTTTGGCATGACTTGCAAGCTCGACAGGCGTCCTGCCTCGCGTTCCCCAGACCACAGGTCATAGAAGAGAACAATCAGCACCAAAGGCGCTAAATAGATCAGTACGAAGGCAAAATCGAAGCGGCCGGGCAGCGTCAGCTCGGGGTTTTGCGCTTCATTCTCATGAATTTGACCCTCCAAAGCCAAAGCCCGAATACGCAGCACAGAGGGGGCAATATCGCGCTGGCCAAGGGCAGCAAAAGCAAGCGGGGCTGGCGGGTCCCAGGTGGGGTGAAAGCGATAATAGGCCGCGTCACCCGCCTCTGTCGCAAAGACTTTGATTGCGGCCGTATCCTTGTCTTGCAGCGCGATAACTTCGGTGATGGCGGCCCTTTGTTTGGCAACTTCCTGTAGCCCAAGCCAA
This sequence comes from Aquidulcibacter sp., assembly GCF_020253525.1. GTDB lineage: Bacteria > Pseudomonadota > Alphaproteobacteria > Caulobacterales > Aquidulcibacteraceae > Aquidulcibacter. Next base: position 33,602 of record NZ_JADCBK010000007.1, on the reverse strand, counting down.
ACGGACCCGGCCGCTAAGGCGGCTAGGAGTGCAATCGCCCAAAGGCTTGCCCGCTGGCGCAACAGAAAGCCAATTTCTCGCCAGAAATGCCTCATAGCGCCCTGGCTCCCAAGGTGCGGGCACTAAAGCCTGCTAAAACGACCAAGCCAGCAAGCCAGGCTGCGAGCTTCAGGATTGGGGAGATGGCAGCAGAGAAGCGCTCGGCGGTGCTGGTGGGTTTGAACATAAAGTCAGGGGCTTTGGCCCAATAGTCTGAAGCGATGCGGGTGCGTTGCTCGGCTTGCCGATCCTTAGAGCGCGCCGCATCATCGGCAAGCCTTAGTTTATCGCGGTGGAGACCGTTGAGATATTGGACCATGGCGAAGCGATGGGCCTCGCTTTGCTGCAGAAAGCGCAAATGGGTTTCAAGATCGGTTCCCGCTCCTGCCATCGAGACGCGGCGAACCGCCAAGGCTGGGCTTAAAATCGAAAGATGCGACACGATTTGGCTTTGAGCGCGTTGGGTTGCGGCCAATTTGGAAAAATACTTGTCGAACAGTCTGGAGGTCAGCGCCTCCCCTTCGGCAGAAACGGCCCCTCGGAAATTGAAGGGGAGGTCCTCAATCTTCGTCACGCCATACCGGGCCAATGTCCGAGCTTTAAAGGCGGCAAAGAAGGGATCGTCTGGATTATGGCTATCGCCCAACTCGCGCAGCTCTGCTTGGATCCTCAAATCGGTTGCGGCACGGCTGTCTAATGGCACCAAGCGGCTTGCCAGTTCGGCGGCCCCGCGCGGGGCAATGATGGCGACAAAGCACCATATTCCAATCAGGATCAACAAAGCGGCTTGCCCTGATCGAGCTAGAGCTGAAGCGGAAACAATCCCAAGAACCCAGATCGCCACATAAAGGCCGTAGCCAAGTCCGATCATGGCAGCAGCAACGGCTTCGCTCGGCATCGCGATCGCCATCAGAATGAGGGCCAACCAGGCCGGCGTTAGCGCAGCAAAACCAACCACACCAAGTGCAAGTGTCTTGCCAAGGACCAAATCTCCGGGCGTCACACCAGAAGACAAAAGCAGACGGAGGCTACCTTGCGTGCGCTCCCGCGTGATCATCGAGAAGCCTAGAAAGATCAACAGAAGTGGGGCGAGCGTTTGCAGAACAAAGGCCGGCGTCAATTGACCAAAGCGCAGCAGACTGGAATTCTCGCGCACAGCCGAAATGGTTGCACTGTTCTGACGATGGCCCTCGAGATAAAGCGTTGTGCCGCTAAACGGGTCAATTCCCGGATCAAACCCGGCAAGTGAGCCAATCGGACGATAAACATAGCTGCCATAATGCACCATTCGGTGCGGGTGGCGGGCAGGCTGGGCCTCAAACAGCGCGTCCGTCTGTGTCTGATTGGCAAGGCGGTTTTGTCGTTCCTGTGCCATATGGGCGTGCGAGCTCGCCGCGGCGATTGTCGACAAAAGCACTAAGGCGATCACGCCAATCAAGGCCACGCGTGAACGTATCATGAGGGCAAGTTCCGCCCGTGCAATCAAGTGGGCGCGTTTCATGCAGGGGTGTTTCCGAGGCGCGCTTGGGTGAAGGCACCATAGAGGGATTGCAAGTCAAACCTTGGACTCGCCTGTTGGGCTTGCCATTGGGATGCCAGTTTTCCATCCACCATCAAGCCGATCGTGTCAGCGACATCAATGGCACCCAACAAGTCATGCGTCACCATCAAGATCGCCACATCCTTGGTCTTGAGGTCCACCAAGAGGGCATGGAAATCCTGTGTGGCTTGTGGGTCGAGCCCGCTCGTCGGTTCATCCAATAGGAGCACGGGGGTACGGCGTAGCAGGGCCAGCGCGATCGCTGTTTTCTGGCGCATCCCCTTGGAGAAAGTGGATAATCGTTGATCATGGGCGGCAGGAGCCAGCCGGACTTGTGCAAAGGCCGCGTCAATTTGGGCTTTAGGCCGTGATTGCCCGGCAAGGCTCAGGAAATACTCCACATTCTCCCGCGCGGTCAGATGTTCATAAAGGGCTATCGTTTCCGGCAAATAGGCGATCGCGTCCCGCACAGCATCGGGTCGATTGGCGGGGTCTTTGCCATCAACCAGAACCTGCCCGCTTGTGAGGGGCAAAAGGCCCAACGTGGCAAACAAGGCTGTGGACTTTCCTGCGCCATTGCCGCCCAAAAGCGCATAGATTTGCCCCGCTGGTACTGTCAGGGTCAGACCATCGAGCACGGTTTTCGAGCCGCGCCGAACCACCACATCCCGCAGCGATAAACCCTCGTCCCCCATCCGATCGCCCCTTAGAAGCTGTAACGCAAAGCCAAAGTCACACTTCGTGGGGCCCCTGGGGCAACCCAAAGCCTGCTGAATGAATTGGTGTAGAAAGTGGTGTCGGCGACATTATTGACTTGGCCTGATAATTCCAAATCATCGGTTAGGTCATAGGTCGCAAACAAGCGCAGCGTCGTATAGGCGGGCAACTCAAAGGTCGTTGCCGTTTCTCCGAGACGTTCGCCCACATAGAGTAATCCGCCGCCAAGCTCTAACTCGCGCCCGCCTAACTCAAACTCTTTCGAGACAAGCGCACTCACCGTATGCTCGGGTACATTGATCAGGCGGTCGCCCTTTCTAATGAGCGCAGCAAAATTGGGATCAAGCCCATCCTTGGTCACTTGCGCGTCCACATAGGCATAGGAGACTCTCAGATCGAGCTCGCCCGGTAGTTCTGCGGTCACGTCAATTTCAAGGCCACGGCTCTCGGCCTCGCCGATGGCGAGAGAAAAGCCCGCATTGACTGGGTCTGCCGTTAGGATGTTCGTCTTTGTCATGGAGAAGGCTGCAAGTGTCGCCTCCAAATCGCCATCGAGAAGCGTGATCTTACTGCCCACTTCGAAGGATTCAGATTCCTCTGGGGCAAAGGCCTTGCCGGCAAAATCTGTTCCCGAATTGGCCCTAAAGCCCTGTCCATATGACCCATAAAGGGTGAAGGCCTCATTGGCTTCAAAGACAAAACCAACTTGTGGGCTGAATTTGGTATCGCTGAACGAGGTCGTGCTATTGTTCGCTCGGTTCAGTCCGTCGGCAGAAAAATCATCATAGCGCCCGCCTATGCGGATATGCAGTCTATCCCCCAGTTTGATCTGGTCTTGGATGTAAAGCCCCCAAGCCTCTTGCTCATCCAAGCGATTGATCTGGGGACCCGGTGTTGGAAGCGGAAACTGGCCATAGGCCGGATTGAAGATATTGATCACATTGCCTGCAGCGGCGCTCGGGTTTCCGGCAAGCGAAGGCGGCCGAAAGCGCAAAAACAGCTGGTCGTTGGAAAATTGGTCATAGTCAAACCCCGCCAAGATTCGGTGCTCAAGGGCGCCGGTCTCAAACCGCCCACTGATTTCGGCGCGATAAACGATATGTTCGGCCTCATAATCGCGGAAGCGACGCTGGCGGGACAGGGTTTGACCATCCACAAACAAGCGTTGCCGCGCCGTGGCCAGTTCGGCTTCCGTTGAGAAGCCCTCTAGATCGGTGGCGCGATAGCCTGCGCCAAGTAAAAGGCTCCAGTCGTCATTTAAATCATGTTGAAGCTGAAGTTGGTGGCCAGTCGCATCTGCTTGCAGTGGCCCATCGCCCGGCTCGCCCAAAAAGCGCGAGCTTGGGATTACACCCAACTGATTGTTGAGAGAGACCACGCCACGATCAAAGGGAAGTTCCTGGCGGGTGATTTCGCCTTCATAGGACAGGCTGGTTCGTGGCGTAATGCGCCATTGTGCGACAGGAAATATACCCGAGCGTGTGGTTTCAAGTGTGTCGCGAAAGCTGTCGCTTTGCTCGTAAAAGCCGCCCAAGCGCACCGCCACGTTGTCGCTTAAGGGTCCCGTCCAGTCGCCGTCCAATCGGACTTTGTCAAAGCTGCCCAGCGCGAGGCCAATCGTACCTTCCGACTCAAACTCGGGTTTCTTTGTGACAAGATTGATGGTGCCTCCCGGTTCCCCCCGGCCGAAGACGGCTGCTGAGGGGCCCTTCAAAATCTCAATCCGCTCAATCCCAACAATATCGCGGGGGCCGCCAAAGCCCCTGCCAGCATTAAAGCCATTGACGAGATAGCCACTTGGCAAATTCTCATCGCCCGCAAAGCCACGCACCGCGAAATTATCCCACAGGCCACCGAAATTATTCTGGCGCGCCATGGAGGCTGACAAGTCCAACGCATCCGACAATCGGGTGATGCCAACCTCTTCCAAGGTGTCCGCCTCCAAAATGTCGACGGATTGTGGCGTCAGTTTTAAAGGAATATCAGCCCGATAGGCTTGGCGTTGGGCTGTGACGACGACTGTTTCGTCGGTTTCTGGGGCAGCAAAGGCAGGAACGGGAAGTAATGCAGCAGCAATGAGGGTGCTGGTCAAAAAAGAAATTCGGCGGGTTGTCATCGTGCCTCGGTGCCTCTGAAATGGGTTGGCATAAGTGTTCAAACACTTTAATGACGGATTGTTACATTATCACATAACAGATGTCAGGGGGGCGTAAGCAGAAGCCTGCCATTGTGTGATCACATGGTTGCGAGACGTGGGTGTGTGAAAGGCAGAGATAAAGCACGCCAGTCCATCGTGTCAGCCAGCCCCCACCGACATAGACTGTGCGTCAGCAGACATAGGCGCGCTCAATCTTGCGCTTAGATCGACCGGAGTGACAGTCGCGGCGTCACAAGCCTAGCCAACAGCCAGACTATGCCATTTAGGTTTTGGGAGATTAAAAAATGGAGCGGGCGATGAGATTCGAACTCACGACATCCACCTTGGCAAGGTGGCGCTCTACCCCTGAGCTACGCCCGCGTCCTTGGGTACCGAAGGGACAAGTCCTCCGTAAGGACGGCGCATATGCCTTAGAGCTGACTGAAGTGCAAGGGGGGTGAGGCCTGCTTGATGCAGCTAGGTGCCATGGGTTACAGCAGGGCCATGATGAAAACGCCTTCGAAACCCGCCAGCCGCGCTGATCTCTTCAAGCTTTTCGACCACTTGGGCATCGCGCACCATACGTTGGATCATCGCCCTGTTTTCACGGTGGAGGAGGGGGCAGATATCAAGGCTGCCCTGCCAGGCGGGCATACGAAAAACCTATTTCTGAAAGACAAGGATGGCGCATTTTTTCTCGTCTGCGCTTTGGGACAGACGCAAGTCCGTCTCAATCAGCTGCATAAGACCCTCGGCTGCGCCCGCTTAAGCTTCGGTAGCGAAGAGCATCTGTTGGAACTCTTGGGTGTCACACCGGGCTCTGTGACGCTTTTTGCACTCATCAATGATCCAGACCGGAGGGTTACTTTGGTGCTGGATGAGGCCCTCTTGGCTGCAGAGCCGATCAATTTCCACCCGCTGAAGAATAATGCCACGACCGCAATCTCGCAGGCCGATCTGGCAGTCTTTATCCGTAACTGGGGCGGTCGGGTGTATCGCTGTGACTTCTCAGGTGATTTGCCGCAGGCCGAACCTTGGACATGAGCTTTAGGAAACACAGGCAGCGGCTTGCAACCTGACTGGGGTAAGCCCATTTCTAAACGTGAGACGATTTTTCACGGACGCAATGTGAGAGGAGCGTGCGGCCCCGCACGGACACATCCATGGCCCTTATTGGCTTAGGCAGTTCAAAACCCAAATCAGGCGGTACCGCCGATCCAACCGGACTTATCAAGGATGGCAGCGATCAAACCTTTAAGGCTGACGTGATCGATGTTTCGATGGAAACACCGGTTCTGGTCGATTTCTGGGCCCCGTGGTGTGGCCCATGTCGGACGCTAACGCCAACCTTGGAGAAAGTGGTTCGCGCAGCAAATGGCAAAATACGTCTAGTCAAAATCAATATAGATGAGCATCCTGCCATCGCGGGGCAGTTACGTGTACAGTCCATTCCAGCGGTTTTTGCCTTTGATAAGGGCCGCCCCGTTGACGGCTTTATGGGGGCCCAACCCGAGAGCCAAATCAAGGCTTTGGTTGATCGACTGGTCGGTGCCCAGCCTGCCGGTGTGGACGAGCTTTTGGCCGCGGCAAAGGAAAGTCTGGACCTAGGAGATCTGGGTGGTGCTGCCCAATCCTATGCGCAAGCAGCCAGTCTGGATCCAGAAAACCCAAAGGCCTTGGCCGGTCTGGCCCGCGTTTATGTAATGGGCGGGGAGTTAGAAAAGGCCCAAGAGATTTTGGCTTCAATTCCCAAGGCTAAAGCCAAAGACAGTGATGTCATCAGCGTGCAAGCCCAGATCGATCTGATCCTGGATGTGGCTGAGGCGGGCGATGCCGCTGCCTTGACGGAGACGTTGGCCGATGCGCCAGAAGACCTGGCAGCCCGATTTGAATTGGCCAAAGCCCATATTGCCGCAGGCGACTTTGAAGGCGCAGTCGAGCATTTGCTCTTCATCATCAAAACAGACCGCACTTGGCAGGAAGATGCCGCCCGCAAGCAATTGTTGAAAGTGTTTGATGCGGCAGGGCCGATGGCCGAGGTTACGCGGCAAGGGCGGCGTAAATTGTCGGCCATTCTGTTTTCTTAATCCCACAACGGCGCTTGAACGAGGGCAAAGTCATGGTGGCAGGCTATGTCTACCGCAAACCATCAGACCTTCCGGCAACCATTCCTGTGTTTCCGTTGACCGGTGCGCTTTTGTTCCCGCGCGGCCAATTACCCCTGAATATTTTTGAGCCGCGTTATCTGAATATGATTGATGACGCCTTGGCTGGGAATCGGTTGATCGGGATGATCCAGCCGGATGGAACGGGAGACCCCGAAAAGCCGGGGTTATCGCGGGTTGGTTGCGTTGGAAAGCTCACCTCGTTTTCAGAGACTGACGATGGTCGGTATCTCATAACGCTGACCGGGATCTGCCGTTTTAAAGTCGCCCGTGAGTACCAAGTCACCACGCCTTATCGTCAAGTGACGGCGGACTGGCAGAGCTTTGCGGATGATTTAAAGCCGCCCAGCTCGATGGTCGGTTTTGATCGAACCGGCCTCTTGAATGCTTTACGCGCCTATCTCGAGCGCAATAATCTCAAGGCGGACTGGAGTTCAATCGACCAAGCCCAAGCCGAGCCTTTGGTGAATGCGCTATCGGCGCTGTGCCCCTTTGTGCCGATTGAGAAGCAAGCTCTGCTGGAAGCACCAACTATCGAGGATCGACGCGACGCATTGATTGCCTTACTGGACATGGATCAAGGTGACCGTGACGACGATTCCGATGATGAGGAGAGACCCCTGCAATGACCGATGCCGCCAAAAGCACTGCCACGGAAGGGCGTGAGATTGATCCCCGTTTGCTGGAAATCCTTGTCTGCCCCGTCACGCGCACCCGTTTGACCTATGATCGTGATCGCGGTGAATTGGTGTCGAAGGCAGCGCGCTTAGCCTATCCCATCCGCGATGGCGTGCCGATCATGTTAGCGGGCGAAGCGCGTGAGTTGAATGATGCCTGAGATGGCTGGTGGCAGTTCTGACCGGCCTTGGCCTGTGGAACTGGTCTTTCAGGCAGGTGCCAAGCGCCTCAGGGCCCGTTTTGACGACGGGGCGTGCTTCGATATCCCATACGAGCTTTTGCGCGTGGAGAGCCCTTCTGCTGAGGTGCAGGGCCATTCAGCAGCCGGCAAAAAATGGGTGACGGGTAAACAGGATGTCGGCATCGAGCGGGCAGAACAGGTCGGTCGCTATGCACTCCGCCTTGTTTTTGATGATGGCCACGACAGCGGCATCTACACGTGGGATTGGCTCTATCGCCTCGGCCGTGACCAGGATGCCCTTTTGGCCGATTATCGCCGGGCGATAAGAGCCTAAGCGACCACCGAGAGAATTTGGGCCGCTTCTTCAGCGTCACGTCCAATTTGCGCAACCAGTTCAGGCAAGCCAGCAAACTTCATCTCCGGCCGCAGGAAGGCGTGCAAGCCGACTTCAAGGCGGCTGCCATAAAGATCGCCCTCAAAGTCAAAGATATTGACCTCAAACAAGGGTTGTCGCAGGCCGGTTGTGGGGGTGCGGCCAAAATTGGCGACACCGCTATACCAAGCCTCATCGCCCACACGATTGACCCGCACGGCATAGACGCCAAAACGTGGTGCCAGTTGGTCTTCCAAATGGAAGTTTGCGGTTGGGAATCCGATCGTACGACCGCGCTTTTCCCCGTGTTGAACAACACCTTCCACCCGCCAAGGCCGTCCGAGCAGGGCGGTAACCATGGCCAGATGTCCGGCTTTCAAGGCCTCGCGCACACGGGTTGAGGAATAGCGCACCCCACTATGGTCCAGTACAGGTTCGACAATACTGACGCCAAATCCCAAATCTTTGCCCATGGCCTGCAGCATGGAACCATCGCCGCGGCGATCACAGCCAAAGCGGAAATCATGACCAACTGTGACATGGCGTGGCTTTAGCTTGCCAACCAGAATGTCGGTAATGAAATCCTCAGCCGCCATACTTGCCATACTGGCATCAAATGGGATTTCGAACATGATCTCCGCACCCACATCAGCTGCGCGCTCTGCCCGCAGTCTTGGTGTGTTGAGGCGGAAAGATGGGGTGTCGGGTCCGGCAAAGAAACATTTCGGTGGTGGTTCAAAGGCGGCTACGGCGAGTGGGCGTTCCGGGCACGCTTCTTGGGCAGCGCGCAGCACAGCGACATGGCCCAGATGCAATCCATCAAATGCCCCCAGCGCGACACTTGCGCCTTGAGCTTCGGTGGGAATGAGAGACCGGGTATCGAAACTCAGCATTAGCCCTCGCGCTTTGCGACCATCACAACAGCTTCACCACTCAGGACTGCTTTGCCAGCGATCAAGCAGGTTGTCGACAGGGTGACAAAGCCTTTCGCAGGGTCGAGTTGGGTGATCTCAACCCGGCTCGTCACGGTGGCCCCGATTTTGACCGGGCGCTTAAACTGCAAGGTTTGGCTTACATAGACCGAGCCGGGGCCTGGCAGACGCATACCAATGAGGGCTGAGACATGGCTGGCCGTTAGCATGCCATGGGCGATCCGCTCTTCAAACCGGGTCGTTGCGGCAAATTCTGAGTCGAAATGAACCGGGTTCATATCGCCTGATGCAGCACCAAACATAAGTATGTCTGCTTCGGTTACTGTGCGCGAAGATTCGGCTGTCTGGCCTACACTCAATTCTTCGAAATAAAAGCCTGCTGCAGGATTTGGCATCTGATGTCCTTTTTTGGAACGTGATTCACGCTTCTTTAGCGCTCAACTGGTAGAGGGTTGTCAACCGTGGGGTGAGAGTGGCCGAAGCCACCAAAGGAGAAGTCGTATGGCAGTGGATATGAACGCGCCAGTATTGGTCGTCGATGATTATCAGACAATGGTTCGCATCATTCGCAATCTTTTGAAGCAGCTTGGCTTTGAAAATGTCGATGAAGCCGCCGATGGGCGCGAAGCTCTCGAGAAAATGAAGAAGACCAAATATGGCCTCGTGATCTCGGACTGGAACATGGAGCCGATGACGGGCTATGAGCTTTTGCGCGAAGTTCGTGCCGATGAAATCCTGAAGCCAACCCCGTTCATCATGGTGACCGCGGAATCTAAAACGGAAAACGTGATTGCTGCGAAAAAGGCTGGTGTAAACAACTATATCGTCAAGCCGTTCAACGCCCAAACCCTGAAAGCTAAGATCGCTTCTGTTCTGGGCGATTTCTAAGCATTGCTTGTAAAAAGGGGGGCTGACGATGCCGTCACCAGAAGTTGCTACCAAGGTTCGTGACGCGATCACAGCGCTAAAGGGCGCAGACCTTAAAGACCCTCGCTTGGGCGAAGTGCTGACCTTGGCGTCGCAAATGAGCGAAGCCATGCAGATGTTTTTCAGCTCAATCGATCGCAGCCTGTTTGATGAGATGCGCTATATCTCATCCTATATTCAGCGCACGCGGCTTGAGATTTCTAATCTGCGTCCAAACGATCTGAGTGAAGATCGTATTCCAGGCGCCGGTGCAGAGCTTCACGCAGTTGTCCAACACACGGCCGAAGCCACCAATCTTATCATGGCTGTTGCAGAAGATGTGATGGCAGCAGACACAAGCGATCCTGCCGCTTATCAGGCCTTTGTGTCGGAAAAGATGATGGAGATCTTTGAGGCCTGCACGTTCCAAGACATTACCGGTCAACGGATCAAAAAGGTGGTCGACACCTTGACCCATATCGAGCAGCGTCTCGAGCGCTTCGCCAGTGTGATGGGCGTTGAAGATGCTGAGCTTGAAGAGACGGCAGAAGATAAGCGCAAGCGCGAGAACCTGCTCAACGGCCCTGCGCTCAACGGCCCAGAGGTCGCTCAAGACGATATTGATGCCCTCTTCGGTACGGAAGGCGCATCGATGGATCAAAGCGACTTGGACGCTTTGTTCGACTAAACCTGATCTAATCCTGCGGTTACCAAGCCTGCGTTTACAGAAGTCTGGAACGCATGGCTTGGCTCAGCATATCGATCAATGTAACGGCCACCACGATGATGATCCCGATGGCTGCCGTCTGCTCGTACTGGAAGCTGTTCATGCTTTCCATCAGCTTCATGCCAATACCGCCCGCACCGATCAGGCCCAAAACAGTGGCCGAACGGGAATTGGATTCAAAGCGGTAGAGCGCATAGGACGTCCATAGCGGCGCAACTTGCGGCAAGACGCCCCACATAATCTCATGCAGCTTTGCAGCCCCTGTCGCGCGCACGCCTTCAACAGGGCGGCTGTCGATCGATTCCACGGCTTCAGAGAATAATTTGGCCAAAACCCCTGCCGTATGCAGCGCGATTGCCAACACCCCAGCCAACGGACCAAGGCCAACCGCCACAATAAAGATCAGGCCTAGCACCAATTCATTCACCGAGCGCAAGAAGTCCATCAAGCGACGCATCGGCCATACAAGCCAAGACGGGGCTACGTTGGAGGCGCACATAAAGCCGAATGGAATGGCCATGATCACGGCCAAGCAGGTGCCCCAGATGGCGACTTGTACCGTCAGCCACATTTCCCGGACATAGACACGCCATTCCGAGAAGTCGGGATTGATCAGCCGCGTCGTGAAGGTCTGCATATTCTCCGAATTGGTGAAGAGGCGGGTGACCTTGGAAATCTCTGCGGGGCCAAAACTGATCACCAACAACAGAAAAATCCCACCCCAAACCAAAAGGTCATAGAGCTTGTCGGCTGCAGTGCGGGTTGGCGGTGCGGGCACATGGCCCAGCGAAACGGCACCGCTGGCTTTCATTGGGGTCGAACTCATTTCTTGACCGCCTTTCCTTCAACGGCATAGCCTTCAGTTGGGGTTGTCGGAAGCAGGGGCAGAGCACGGCTTTTGGCGGCTTCTGCTTCTGCTTGGATGGCATCGAAGGCTTCTTTGGCCTTGGCAATTCTGCCGACATCGCCCGATTGCTGGGCTTGCATCAGGTCTTCAGTTGCTTGCATCTGCCGGACAGGCAGCAAGTGGTCATTATTGGCTGGCTGGAACAGACCGAAGCTGAGCGAAGCGAGAATAGCCCGTTCGCGATCTTGTTGTGCCTTGTCGCCTTGCCGGCCATAATTCAAGAAGAAGTCTTTGATTTTCTTCTTCTTAACGGGGTCCAAATCCTTGCGCCAAATGATGGGGTCTTCGGGCAGAGTTGGTGATGTCCAAATGACTTTGACCCCGTTGATCAATTTTGGATCTTGTACGCCCAAGATTTGCAGAGAAGTGGAATTATTGGTTGCCGCATCCAAGAGGCCCGCTGCTACTGATCGCACATTGGCCTCATGATTGGCCGAACGCACGGTTTTAAAGCAATTGGACGGGTTGATGTTGCGGGGTGCAAACAAATAGGTCATCGGCGCTAAGGTGCCGGATGTCGAACTCGCATCCCCCATGCCAAAGTCCTTGCTTCGATCACAGGTCAATAATTGATCAATGGTCAAGGTGGACTTCTTGTTGACGATCACCACCGAATTATAGCCGTCCACACCCGACGGGTCGGACGAGCGGAGGAACACTTCTGCTGCGCCGGTACTGACAACCTCCCAGCCGGGCTTGTTCGAGAACCAGCCGACTTGGGTTTGACCAAATTGCATCGCGGTCACCAAGGGTGCGTAACCAGTTTGGAAATAGGGCTTAATTGTTAGGCCCGTTTGCTTTTCCATATCCGCCAATAAGGGCTTCCAGCGGGCCCCGAGATTCTGGCTGTTTTCAGTGGCGAGAATGGAGAAAATGATATCGGCCTCAACCTTTGGCTTGGCTTGCTGCCACAAGGCATAGGAACCGCCGATGACCATGGCCAAAGCCAAGCCCCATTGTACAGTTTTCTCGAGAAGGTTCCGATGACCCACTTTGGCCACTTCGGGAACGGGCTCCTCCTTTGGGGCCGCGTCGCCGGTTTCTTCGTCAAACTCTGCGCCATAAATTTCAATCAGGCGGTCACGGGTGAGGCCGTCTTTGGGCCCGTCATAGACAATCTGTCCGGCTTTGAGCGCGACAATTCGGTCGCAGAATTTTGTCGCATAATCGATTTGGTGCAGCGTGACGATCACGGTGACGCCATCGCGCTGATTAAGGTCGCGCAAGAGCTCCATCACTTTGCGTGCCGATACGGGGTCTAGTGACGCGACAGGCTCATCCAAGAAAATGGCTTCGGCCCCTTGCACTAAGGCCCGCGCAATTGCGCCACGTTGTTGCTGGCCACCCGACAAAGTGTTGGCGCGCTGGGCGGCATAATCGGCAACACCCACGCGGGCCAAAGCCTGCATGGCGCGTTCTTGATCGGCTTGCGGCCATTGGCCAAAGAAGCCTTGGACGAAGGGCAGACGCCCCAGAGAACCCAGCATGACGTTTTGAAACAGGCTGAGACGGCCAACTAAGTTGAATTGCTGAAAGACAAAGCCGACCCGCGCCCGGGCTTGGCGCACCGATTCTGACAATTTGCCGTTCTTCTGTACCGAAATGCCAAGCAAATTGACTTCGCCCGTACCTTCGTCGGTGGTGATCAGGCCAGTTGCATTACGAAGCAAGGTGGACTTGCCAGAGCCAGACGGTCCGATAAGGGCCACCATTTCCCCGGGCTGGACCGTAATAGATACATTATTCAGTGCCTTACGGGCACCATAGGTTCGAAACAGGCCTTTGGCCTCAAGAACTGGAGCTGTCATACTTCCCCACAAGCGATCATGCCCAGCCTGTTTAGCGGGTTTGTCGTCAGAGTCACGAGGTCACTGTATGACGGTTCTGTGACAGCGACGGCGCGGCCAGCTTTTAGCGCTGCTGTTTCCGTGCTATGGGCCCGCCCATGACCGTAACCCTCGATCTTTCCCATCGGCCCAGCGCGGCGGCCGACCCTGTTTCGACACCCATGTCGACGCGGACTTCGCTTGTCGGACTGACTTTGGCCGAAATGCGCGAAGCGGTGATTGCGTTGGGCGTGGAGCCTAAAAAGGCCAAGATGCGGGCGCAGCAAATCTGGCGTTGGGTCTATTTCTTTGGTGCGCGCGATTTTGACGTGATGACCGACATAGGCAAAGATTTGCGCGCTTTGCTGGAAACCCGCCATAGTCTTGATCGACCCGAAGTGATTGAGCGTCTGGTTTCTGCCGATGGCACCCGCAAATGGTTGATCCGCTCTGCCCCAGGCGTGGAGTTTGAGACGGTTTTCATCCCAGATGTAGCGCGTTCTGGTGCCTTGTGTGTGTCGAGCCAAGTCGGCTGCACCTTGACCTGCACCTTCTGTCACACCGGTACGCAGAAATTGGTGCGTAATTTAACGGCAGCTGAAATCGTCGCCCAAGTCATGATCGCACGTGATGATTTGGACGAATGGCCTTCGACAACAGATGGTCGCGCTTTGACCAATATTGTTTTCATGGGCATGGGTGAGCCGCTTTATAATCTTGATGAAGTGGCCAAGGCGATTGATCTCATCAGCGATGGTGAAGGTATTTCGATTGGCCGTCGCCGGATCACGGTGTCGACGTCGGGCGTGGTGCCAAAGCTTGAAGAGCTGGGCACCAAGACAGGCGCGATGCTGGCGATCAGCCTTCATGCGACGAATGATGAATTGCGCGATGTCTTGGTTCCGCTCAACAAGAAATACCCCCTTGAAGAATTGATGGCGGGGATCCGAGCCTATCCGGGCTTGAACAATGCTAAGCGCGTGACGTTTGAATATGTGATGCTGAAAGGCGTCAATGATAGCCCTGCCGAAGCGCGTGCTTTGGTGAAATTGCTCTCCGGCATCCCGGCTAAGGTGAACTTAATCCCATTCAATCCGTGGCCGGGAACAGCTTATGAGTGCTCGGACTGGAAAACCATTCATGCCTTTGCCGATATTGTGAACCGGGCGGGCTATTCGGCACCCATTCGTACGCCGCGCGGGCGCGATATCTTGGCTGCCTGCGGACAATTGCGCAGCGAAAGCGTGAAAACCCGCGCTAGCGTTGCCATGAAGGAACGGCTGGCGATGGCGGCTTCAGAAGAAGTTTAGCTTTGGAATGGTTCAATGCAACGCTTTGCTTGCATGGAACCCTTGTTCTTCTTCTTTTTTCGCGATTTCGGGAGTCAAGGGCGGCTTCCCCGACGCGCGTCGCGCGGCCCCTGCCAAGGCATTGCCGCGGGCAAAGACCGCCCAGATAAAGTGGCGCGAGTTCCGCCGAGACACATGGAAATTTTCTTGCGAGCCGTGGTCGCGGGTTCTCACCCTTGACCGCGGCCAATCGCTGTCAGACCCCCGTCAATAATGACGGCTTCGCCGACCATATAGTCCCCTGCGCGGGAGGCGAGGTAAATCGCCGTACCTGCCATATCTTCGGTCGTGCCGACCCTTTTGGCAGGTATGGCTGCAGCCACCATGTCGCCATGGTCACGCGCAATCGTATTGAGGTCTGAGGCAAAGGCCCCGGGTGCTAAGGCTGAAACCACGATATTGTGCTTGATCAGGTCTGCCGCGAGCCGCTTGGTTAGATGGGCGAAGGCGGCTTTACTGGCCTGATAGGCAAAGGTGTCGACGGAATTGACCGTGATGCCATCGATCGACGTGATATTGATGACCTTAGCGGGTTGGCCGGGTTTAGCGGCGGCCTTCAAATGACCCAACAAGGCTTGGACCAAGAAAAAGGGGCTTTTGACATTCAGGTCCATCACCTTGTCCCAGCCCTTTTCGGGGTAGGAATCCAGTGGGGCCATCCAGATCGTGCCGGCATTATTGACCAGAATGTCGAGATGATCTTCCAGTTTCGCAATGGTGTCTGCCAGAGCCTTCACCCCTTCGAGGGTTGAGATATCGCCCGGAATAGCGGTGCAGCTACGCCCACCTTTGGACATTTCTTCGGCCGCGGCCAAGCACTGGTCGGCTTTGCGCGCGGTGATATAGACTTTAGCGCCTTGGGCCAAAAAGCCCTCGGCGATCATGCGGCCAATGCCTTTCGATCCACCCGTAACCAAGGCAACACGCCCTTCCAGTGAAAACAATTTCTCAAACATGATGGCATTTCCTCGGCTAGTTTGTTTTACGACCGACCCTAGTGCGCATAAGGGTCAATGTACAAGCAGGTGTTTCTGCATTTAGGCCAAGACTTCAGTCGGGCTTTGGTCATTTCGCGGCGGACGGTCGGAAAAACTTCATGTCCCCATATTCCCAAGCCCATGGCACACCGGTTTCACCCAGAACTGCCTGTACAATCGCCGGAAACGCTGCTTCTGCGCGCACATCATTGGCCAAAAGAACCACACATTTGCGCCCAGCTTCAAGGCAAATCCAGGTATTGCCCGTCGTGTCATTATGCCCGCCCTTGTAAAAGCCAGGTCCCTGCGGGCCATTGAAGGCGATCACACCAAGGCCTGCTGATAGGGTCGGGAATGGAGCTTGTTCTAAAGGCGTTTGAAGGGAAGGAAATTGGGTCTTTGTTGAAATTGGCAACTGACCTTTGACCATCTCTTGGCGGGCCTTGGGGCTTAGTTTGTCACCGCGCACATAGGCCGCCGCCAACTTCCCCATATCCTCAATTGTGGTGTCCATCGAGCCTGAGGCGCGAACCTTGCTGCGCTCATCATGTTCTTCGACTTGGCCGTCTTGGCCGAACCCATTGGCGAGATTTGGTCGGAAGTCCGTTCGCCAGATCAAGCTGGTTCGGGTCATGCCTTGAGGATCAAAAATCCGCCTCTGCATTTCAGCACCGACATCCAGACCGAGTCCGCGTTCGAGCACGAATTGGAGTAACAAGATCCCTGCGCCCGAATAGGCATAACGCTCGCCTGGATCGAAATGGATTCGAAGTTTTCCGTCTGGCTCGAGAAAGGCGAAGTTGTGGAAGCCTGCACTGTGCGTGAGCAACATGCGCGGTGTGATTTTGCGCCAACGCCCATCCTCGGCAAGCCCTGCCCAAGGCACATAGCGGTTTGCATCGCTTTCTGAATCATAGCTTGGCAAAGGCTGGGGTAGATAATGGTCAATTGTGGTATCAAGATCGAGCTTGCCTTCATCAACCAATTGCATAACAAAATAGCCAAATGCCGCCTTGGTCAATGAGGCTCCATACATGATGGTGTCGGGAGCCAAGGGGTCGCCAGCGGCATTTCGAACGCCATAGGTCTTCGTCAGCGTTACCTTACCGTCCGAGACAACTGCAATTGCAACGCCGCGTGCCCCAGTCGCGGTCATGGCTGCTGGGACAAGCGTGTCGAGCGTTCCGGCTAGGTTTTGACCTCTAGGCGCGCCAGTGACACAGCCTGACAACAGACAGAGACCAGCCAAAGCTGTGGCGATAAAGTGTGGTTGATGTCGCGCCATAGCCGCCCCCAATGGGGCGAAAGCCGCCGCCAATCAACATCCTAGAGCAAATCCGGGGGCTTTGCTATCATGGTCTTAAAGCTAGCCCAGAGCTGTCATGCTTAAGGCTTGCGGGCCACCCCTTCACGGCGGGGATCAGCACCACCAACTAGGCCTTGTGGCGTCAAGCGAACCACATGCAGGCCAGAGCCCTCAGCCCCGCCGCCATCCCGGAAGGTTTGGCCCAAGGCTTCTAGGCCCTTAATCAATTCGGGGCTTGCCCGCGTGCGGTCGAGTGCCACAGGGCTAGAACGTGCGACAATATTGGGCAGCGCGACTGCATCTTGGGGCGACATGTTCCAATCCAGCATGCCCACCATGGCTTTGGCCACATAAGCGATGATGGCATTGCCGCCGGGTGAGCCTACGGCCAGTTCAAAATGGCCGTCCTTATCGAAAACGATAGTGGGGGCCATGCTTGAGCGGGGCTTCTTGCCGCCTGCTGGCGCGTTGGCGATTGGTTCGCCCTTCGCATCGACATTGCGGAAGGAAAAGTCGGTCAATTGGTTGTTCAGAAAGAAGCCGCGCACCATGCGTTGCGAGCCAAATAGGCTTTCAACCGTTGTGGTCATCGACACAACATTGCCGCGTTGATCGACGATTACGAAATGGGTCGTGCCAAAGACGTTGCCAGTTGCATCCCGACCGCGCTTAACCGCGCCGGGTGGCTCGCCAGGTTCAACCGTCTTCATGGTTGCGGTGTCAGAGATGAGGGCGGCGCGGCTCTTCAGATAGGTTGCATCGAGCAGGCCTGCGATGGGCACAGCCACATAGCGGTCATCTGCAACATAGGTGTCGCGATCCACATAGGCCAAGCGCTGGGCTTCAATAAAGCGATGCCAGCCAAGGGGATCATTCGGGCCGGTCGCGCCCATGTCGAAGTTTTCCAAAATGCCCAAGGTGGCCATCACGCCAATCCCGCCAGAAGACGGTGGCCCCATCCCGCACACTTTGCGCTCCCGATAAGCGCGGCAAATCGGCTCAAGCTTGTTGGGTTTATAGGCTTTCAAATCTTCCAGTGACAAGGTGCCGGGCATCGGCGCTTGTCCAGACCGCGCAACGATGTCGGCAGCAATCGGGCCCTCATAAAAGGCCTTTGGCCCTTGATTGGCAATTTGGGTTAGCGTGTCGGCATAGGCCGCATTTTTCAAAAGCGTGCCGGCAGGCAAAGGTGTGCCAGTGCTATCCATCAGATAGGACATCACATCAGGACCGGGTTCGGTGATACGCTTGAGCTGGGTGGCAACTCCGTTCAAGCGCGGTGAAATCTTAAATCCGTCGCTTGCCAGTTTAATCGCGGGTTGAAAGCTGCGGCTCCATGGCAATTTGCCATGCTCTTTCCACGCCATATGCAGCATCGCGACTGCCCCGGGCACA
Organism: Aquidulcibacter sp.; assembly: GCF_020253525.1. Taxonomy (GTDB): domain Bacteria; phylum Pseudomonadota; class Alphaproteobacteria; order Caulobacterales; family Aquidulcibacteraceae; genus Aquidulcibacter. The sequence continues at coordinate 15,447 of NZ_JADCBK010000007.1, read as the reverse complement.
CCTTGCGAGCGACCGGACTTAACCGCCGTCCAGAAGGGCAAGGGGTTGCCTGCATCGTCTAGAAACAAGCGGTCGGTAGCTGCGGCTGGGGCAACTTCGCGGCCATCATAGGCCACTACATCGCCTGTCTCAGCGTCATAATGTAGCATGAAGGAGCCGCCACCTATGCCGCTGGATTGGGGCTCCACCAAACCCAAGGCTGTTTGTACGGCGATTGCCGCATCAACCGCCGACCCGCCAGCGCGCAGGATTTCAAGACCAGCTTCCACCGCCAACGGGTTGGCTGCGGCAATCATGCCGCCATGGGTCCACACGCCTGCAGGCTTGGCCTCCGGCATCGTGGCAGCAGGCTTGAGAGCTATTGGGGGTGTGGCGGCTGGACTTGCCGCACAGGCTGCGAGGCAGAGCGCCAAACCGGAAACTAGAATTTGGCGCATATTATCCCCTCCACCCTAATAGCAAGCTTGCAGCTTAGTCCTTTGCGCGCTCAACGTAAGAGCCATCCTCAGTGAGAACGACAATGCGTGTGCCGGTTGCAATATAAGGAGGCACCATGGTGCGCACGCCGTTTGAAAGCATAGCAGGCTTGTAGGACGAAGAAGCGGTTTGGCCCTTCATGGTAGGCTCGGTATCGACGATTTCCAAAGTCACGCGGGTTGGCAAAACAGCTGCCAGCGGGGTTTCGTTGAAGATGGTCAGATAAACTTCCATGTTTTCTTGCAGATAGGCTGCGTCGTCGCCCAAGACCGCATGGGGAACCAAAACCTGCTCATAATTGTCTGGGTTCATGAAGACGTGGGCGGTGCCATCGTCATAAAGATAGTTGAACTTGCTTTCTTCCACGAAGGCCTTTTCCACTTGGTCCGTGGTCTTAAAGCGCTCGGTCATTTTGATGCCGTCGGTGATGCGACGCATTTCGACCTGGGTCACCGGCGTGCCTTTGCCGGGATGGATGTTCTGGGTTGTCAAAATGACATAGAGTTTGCCGTCTGTATGTTCGACAACATTGCCTTTGCGAAGGCTGGAGGCGATGACCTTGACCATAATCTGTCTTTCAGTGCTGAGCTTTGATCCGACTTCGGCCCAAAGCATGGAAATCTTGTGATGTGGGCGCCTTCTAACCTTTCTCGCTCAATCCGCCAAATGGGTGACGCATGAGTCGATCAGATGTGCCGCAGAGCCCATGGTGGGAGGCCAGTCGCCATGCCGATCGCAGGCCCTTTCTTCTGGCGCGCAACCGGATCAAGAAGGCGATGCGCGCCTGGTTTGAGGCTGAGGGCTTTTGTGAAATCGAGGCCGGACAATTGCAGGTTTCCCCCGGCAATGAGACCCATTTGCATGGTCTTGCAACAACAAGGCTTGCCCCAGACGGGGTGCCAACACCGCTCTATCTGCACACAAGCCCGGAATTTGCCTGCAAGAAACTTTTGGCGGCGGGCGAGGAAAAAATCTTTGATTTTGCCCGCGTGTTTCGCAATCGCGAGGCGGGCCCCTTGCATGCAACTGAGTTCACCATGCTGGAATGGTATCGGGCAGGTGCTGATTGGCAGATTGTGATTGAAGATTGCCTTGCCCTATTGCGGGTTGCGGCCTTGGCCGTTCCAACCGACCACTTCACATGGCGCGGCCATCACGTGCCTTTTGCCGCCGAACCCATACGTTTAAGCTTGGCAGAAGCCTTTGATCGCTACACCCAAATCGACCTTCTGGCCAGTATCGGTTTGGATGGCCAAGAAGATGCAAGCCATTTGCGCGCCCAAGCCATCCAGACCGGGGTCTCGACGGATGAGTCAGACACATGGTCTGATCTCTTTTCCAAAATTCTGGTGCAAAAGATCGAACCCAATCTGGGTTTTGACGCCCCATGCGTCTTGCATTCCTATCCCATGAGTGAGGCCGCTCTGGCCCGCAGAAACCCCTCTGATCCGCGGGTGGCAGAACGTTTTGAGCTCTATGTCTGTGGGGTAGAGCTTGCCAATGGCTTTGGCGAACTGACCGATGCGGTTGAGCAACGCACCCGCTTTGAAGCGGATATGGATGCAAAACAAGCCATTTATGGCGAGCGCTATCCTTTAGATGAGGATTTTCTGGCTGCCCTTACAAAAATGCCCAAGGCCAGCGGTGTGGCCCTGGGCTTTGATCGTTTGGCGGTCTTGGCAAGTGGTGCCCGACGCCTTGAAGACGTTTTATGGACGGGTGTTGTTTAGGGCTTTTTGGCCTCTTTAGCGGCAGCGGTCGGCAAAACCTTGATCAAGCGGGCTTTGGATGGGTCCAAATAGCGCTTGGCGAGAGCTTTCACATCGTCCAATGTCGTTGAAGCATATTGATCCTTCGCCTCACGAATACGAACAAGGCGCTGCCGGTCAAAGCTGGCTTGGTCTAAAGCGCCCAGCCACCAAGGATTATTGGCCGTGGTTTCATCAAAATCGGCGATCAAGGGCCGGCGTGCCCGTTGGAACAGGTCATCCTCGATCTTTCCGGCGGCCAAATCTGCAGCAATCGCCTCCATAGCGGCAATGACCTTATCGCTATCTTCTGGTTTGACTTCTGCGAGTGCGCCAATTCGGCCATAGCCCGGGAAGACACGCGATGGTGCCCAATCGACACCGGGCGAATAAGTGTCGCCCAATTCTTCCCGGATCACCTCGGTCAGTCGGTTTTGAAGAATGGCCGTCAGGATGCGAACACCGCGTGCCTCGCGTCCATCGCCATAATCGCGCATAGGCCAATAGACCATGGCGAGTGACTGATCTGGCCGACCCTTGTGGTTCAGGATGGTCGTGCCTCGACCTGCAGGGAATTCAACTTTGCGGGCCTCCGTACGGGCAGGGGGCGTGGCCAGTCGAGCCGGTAAAGCCCCGAACGTGGCGGCAACGGCGTCACGGGCTGCCTCCACCGTGGTGTCCCCGACGATCAGGATTTCAATCGCGGAATTTTTCCGCGCCGCATCCACCACAGACTTGGCCTTTTCCAAGGTCAATTGGTCAAATTGTTCTGCAGTTGGGAAGGCAAAGCGCGGGTTGTTGGCAAGCAGGACATATTCGCCTTGTGTTCCCCAGACGCTGCCCGGCGTCGTATCAATCTGGCGATAAATTGCGTCTTTTGAGGCCTTTAGGCGTGCAATGCCATTGGGTCGCCATGCAGGATCCGTCAAGAAAGCGGCAAATACCTGCATTTGTAGTCCCAAATCCGCAGCGGTGGTTGAGCTGGCGAAGCTGAAGCTTTCTTCGCCAATGAAGAAGCCCTGTCCAACACTGCGCCCAGCCAGTGCTCGCTCCAGTGCATCCGCATCTAACTTGCCAAGTCCGCCTGCGATAAAGGCTGCATCAATGGCGAAGGCCAGCCCCGGCTGGTCTGCGGGAAGCGCCAATTGTCCTTCGCCAAAATTGACTTGGACGCGGACGCGGCCTTCCTCAAACTTAGTTGGCTTGACGATGAGGCGCACCTGATTGGCAAAGCGCATTTGGGTGACACCCATGTCGGCCAAGAGGACTGCCTCTGTCACGGTCCCTTTCGGACCAAAGTTCACATAGTCCCACTGTGCCTTGGCTTCTGCTTTAGGCGCGCTGACCGGTTTGGCGCGCAGGGCTTGGTAGGCGGTTTGAACAGCGGCTTCACCACCCTCTATGGCCTCGCCTGTTGAGACAAATAGCTCTGGCACATCTGTGCCCCAGGCCTTCTTTAACTCCGCCAAAGCCGCTTGCGGGTTCAACGTGCTGGCCACCTTTTCAAACCATGCTAAATCATCTGCTGGCGTGGTATGGACCGCATCCTCACCAAAACTCGAAAGGATTTCATCGACCAGATCAGCGGATCTGGCTGCCCCGGCTTGAGCAGCAGCTCGGCGATATCCTTCCCGCGTGTCGGCCAAAGCGACCGAAAACTCATCCTCCGTGAAGCCGAAGCTTAAAGCACGGCGCAACTCGCCATCTGCAATATCAAGCGCTTCACGCCATTTGGCCGGTGTGGTCGCCGTGGTTTCAATTGACGCGATGCGTGCCGCATCAAACCAAGCGCCTGAGCTGATGGACGCACTTGTGATGGGTGAGCCCTCGCGCCGCGCAATCCGCTCTAGCCGTGTATTCACCATGCGATGCGCGAGAGCCAAGAGCAGGTCCTCGCGCCGATTGGCGCTGGTGTCTGGTTCGGCGACATAGGGCTTTACATTGAACAGGCTGACAGCAGTTGCGAGCTGGGGCTCCAAGAATATCTTCACCGAGCCTGGTTCGCGCTTTGGGGTGCCCAAGTCGGGGTCCTTGCCCGCGTCTTTGGGTTGTTCCCAATTGGCGAATTGCGCCTTGATCAGAGCTTCAGCGGCCTTTGGGTCGACATCACCCACCACAACCAGAAACGCACGCTGAGGGGTGTAAAAACGCTTGTAGAGGTCGACAAAGCGCTCTCTTGGGGCTTCGCGCACCACCTTCATGTCGCCAATGGGAAAGCGGCTTGGGATGCGGGTGCCATCTAGGGCTTGCGCGGCAAAGGCGCGGAACTGGCGGAAGCCCGGGTTTTCACGCGCCCGCTCTTCAGATTGGATAATCCCTCTCTCGCGATCAATCGCTTCTGGATTGAGGGTCAGGCGTCCGGCTGTTTCGCGCATCATGGACAGACCCAATTCCAGCTTTTCCGCCTTGGGCATGTCTAATTGATAAACCGTCTCGTCCCAGCTGGTATAGGCATTGGTATCGGGGCCAAAGGCCAAGCCTTCCCGGGCGAGAATTTTGTCAAACTCACTCTCAGGCACATTTTCAGAGCCATTAAACGCCATGTGCTCAAGGAAGTGGGCGAGGCCGGACTGATTGTCCTCTTCATTGAGCGAGCCGGCCGCAATCCGCAGGCGAATGGCGACTTCGCCCTTTGGCGTTGGCCATTTCTTGATCGCATAGCGCATCCCATTAGGCAGGGTGCCATAGGTCACAGCTGGGTCGGCCTTAAAGTCCTTGTACCGGTCCTGCGGAAAGCCCGGAAGGGGCGCGATTTGGGCCAAGGCTGGCTGCGCCGACAGTGCAATGAGGGAAACCAAGAGGGCTTTTGTCAATCGACGCATATAAATGCTCCATTCAAAATGGACGCCAGAGGTTATCCTTTGGCGCATTGGAAACTGGCTTGTAGTCACGAGATCACACGCGTTGCGGTCAAGTAACTTTTCAGCAAGGTTGCGCGCGCGTGTAGGTTCCAAACGGAACTTGCGCGGCAAAGGCTTCGGCAAGCGTATTGCGACCAGCCACGAAAACCTCGTGCTCATGTGCTTTGATATGGGCCAGAATGCGGTCCAGGGCACCAATTCGCCCCGGGCGACCCACGATCCGCAAGTGCAGGCCGATATTAAGGACGCGCGCGTGCCCGCGACGGGCTTCAGCTAGCAGGGCGTCGAAACTCTGGATGGCATACTCTGCCCAATCCCATGGTTGCATGGCCGGGGCGACCCACATTTTCATATCATTGGTGTCGATGGCATAGGGCGTAATCAGCATGGGCTTGATCCCCTGCTGGGTCTCAACACGGTCCCAAAAGGGCATATCGCCGGAATAATCATCCATATGATAGGTAAAGCCCTCTTCGGCCAAAATCCGCCGTGTCTGGTCGGTCAGAAGATAGCGTGAGAGCCAACCCACTGGCCTTTGCCCCGTCGTCTTCTCCAGGGAATCGCGTGCCTTTGTGATAAAGGCGCGTTCTTTGTCTTCATCCATCCAGAATTGGTGGCTCCAGCGATAGCCATGGGCCGCAACTTCCCAGTTTCGCGCGACAATATCGGCTGCGACTTCCGGTGCGCGTTCCAGCGCCAAAGCGGCAGCTGTGATCGTGGGCGCAAATTGATAGGAGTCAAACAGGTCGCGGATTCTGGGCCAACCTGCCTTGATGCCATAGTGATAATTGCTTTCATTCCCATAGACGCGCATGGGCCTGTTAGGTACGGCCCCTAATTCGTCCACGGGTTCAGGCCCTTTATCGCCATCGCGGATGTTTTGTTCGGCACCTTCTTCCACATTGATTACAAGAGACACGGCAAGCTTGGTGCCATTTGGCCAACGAAAATGGGACGGGATGACAGTCATGAGCGCGGCCCTATGCCTTAGAATTGCAAGACGCAGACCTGCCGCCCGCCAGCGGCCTTGTCAAGCAGACCCCGCCGCACCATGATGGATGCCTCTTCAAGGGCTTAAGCTCAAGGGATGGCTCCTCCATCCGATTATTCTATTTGTGGAATCCTATTTTGACTAACACCCGTCCCGAAACTTTCGACAGTTTGACCGGGCTCCGCTTTCTTTTGTCTATCTGGATTGCTGTCTTCCATTTAGGTGACATGTACGATCACGCAGGCTTTGGATCTTGGCCGATTATGAAGGCCGGTGTCGCGCGCGTGGACATATTCTTCGTTCTGTCCGGCTTTGTCTTGGCCCATATTTATTGGGCACGCAGCAAAGCGAAATTTCACTTTCCAACTTTCATGCGGGCCCGCGTTGCGCGGCTCTATCCGTTACATCTTTTGGCGCTCGCCATTTTGGCAGGCTTGGTTTTGGCGGCCCATCTCGTCGGAAAAGGCGACGAAGCCCGTAATTTCACGGCCCTCGGGCTCGTCGCCAACGTCTTTTTGTTGCAGGCTTGGGGCGTTCCAGGTGCCGGGGTTTGGAATTTTCCGGGCTGGACCATTAGCGCTGAATTTTTTGGCTATCTGCTATTTCCCGCTTTTCTTTGGATTGCTGCAAAGCTGCGGCACCGGCCTTGGTTGTTCTTTTTCCTAAGTGTGGCTCTGGTCTTGTTGATTGATCTGGGCTTTCGTCTTCTTCTCGGCCGGACCATGACGCAATCCACCGCTGATCTGGGCATTTTGCGCGGGGCCTCTGTCATTTTGGTCGGTGTGGCAGCTCGTGTTGTTTTTGAGACGTGGCACTTGTCCTCGCGCAACGCGCTTCGGCTCTTGTTGTTGGGAGCCTTGATCGCGGTCAGCGGCGCCTTCTTTGGTTTGACGACAGCCATGGTCGCTCTGGGGGGCGCGCTTTTGGTGATTGGCTTGGCCGCGCGCGATGTGACAAAGCCCGGGTCAGGTGTCGGCACCGGCCTAGACGCACCCCTCATGGTCAAGCTGGGTGGGTGGTCCTATGCGATCTTCATTCTGCATGTGCCCGTCTTTATGGCGATGCAGAATCTTGCAGGGGTTCTGGGCACGCCAATACCCATCAATCTTCTAACGATTGTCGTTATGACGGGTCTATTGATGCTGGTATCAGCGCTTGCCCATTATGTGATCGAGGAGCCCGCACGCTTGTGGCTACGAGGATCTAGTCGGCGGGCTCAATAAGGTCCCAACCATTGCCATAACAATCTTCAAACACCACGACTTTCCCATAGGCTTCATGCCGCGGTGCTTCCCGAAACACCACACCCGCCTCGATCATGGCGGCATAATCCTCGTCAAACCGGTCTGTTTGCAGGAAGAAACCGACCCGTCCGCCCATTTGTCGACCGATTAAGGCGGTCTGCTCTGGTCCGGACGCTTTGGCCAAAATGATGCGTGTTTGCGCGTCACCGCTCGGGGCGACCACGACCCACCGTTTGCCCCCGCCCATGGGGGTATCGACGATCAGCTCAAAGCCAAGCTTGGAACGGTACCAAGCAATCGCTTCATCATAGTCTGCAACCAGAATCGAAATCGCCGATAAGAACGCCATGGAACCCCCTAAGTCGATGATTAGTGAGGCTCTTCTCCGCCTGACACATTCATGCTCTCGCCAGTAATATAGACAGCATCGGCACTGCACAGGAAGGCCACCGCCGCAGCCGTATCTTCAGGCAACCCGGGCCGCCCCAAGGGAATGCGCGCCGCCATGGCTTTTAGATACTCCTCGACAGAGGCCGCACCCACGACTTTGGAAAAATATTCATTCTGCCAAGCCCCAAGGCCTGTCGTTACATGGTTAGGGCAAACATTGTTGACGGTGATTTGATGGGCGCCCAGTTCAACTGCGGCAGAGCGTGCCAATCCAACTAAGCCATGTTTGGATGAGGTATAGGCTTGGGCATGCGGGAAGCCTGACTTTGCCGCTTGGCTGGCGATATTGATAATGCGCCCGCCTTTCCCGGCTGCAATCATCCGCTTGGCTGCGGCTTGAATGCCAAAGAAGCAGCCCTTCAGATTTACATCGATCACTGCGTCCCAGTCGCCCTCGGTCACGTCCAGAAGTGGCTTCATAATATAGCCGATCCCAGCATTATTGACCCAGATGTCTAGGCTGCCGAATGTGTCCACCCCATGCTGGGCCAAGGCATCGACCTCGGAAGGGATGCGGACGTCGCAGGCCTTGGTCGTAACGCCCACCCCCATGGCGGCGATCTCCTTTGCGATCGCGGCCATCTCGTCTTCCTGGCCCACATGCTCAGCCGCAGTAGCCGCATCGCGCGCCCGGCCAATATCAGAAAGGACGATATTTGCGCCTTCAGCGGCTAGTCGGCGCACAATGGCTTCACCTAAGCCTTTGCGCCGTCCAGACCCCGTGACAACCGCTGTTTTGCCTAAGAAACGCTTGTCTGCCATAGTGATCTCCGAAAAAATGTTGTGCGACAGGTTGCCACGCTCTTTTCATCTGGCAATAGGTATATCATTTAGAACGGAAATGGCCACAGCGTGTGGCTCGGGAGATGTGAGCATGTCCAGTCTCGTCAGCGATAAGCCCAAAGCACAGCCTGCCCGTCCCTATGACGGCCCACCAGATTACCGCGTTGTCGGCCAGCATGGCATGTATCCTCAGCTGAGCCATGATGAGATTTCGCGCTTCAACTTCTTGGCGCATATGAATCGGCATTTGTCGACGCAGATTATGCCGGGCGTCAAAGAAGCCTTTGATGCGCGCGTTGAGCCCAAATTCATCGCGACCCAAGGCCGCGGCTTCAAGGATCGCCATGAAGTTCGCAAAGCGCTTCTCAAGGATCCCATGTTCCAATGGTGGAGTGCGCTGCGCCGTGCCACGATGGAAACCCGCCAACAGGCTGGTCGCTGGGTGACATTGCGCCAAGCTGACCACTTAAACGCCAAAGCCAAGGCCCTGACCGAACATGATCAACGCCTGAAGCTGAACCCTGACCTGCCCTTGCCCCGCTATGTTGAGGCCATTGACCACCATTGTATGCCCGGCAGCTATCATACGGAGCTGGCTGAAGGCGATGTCACCGGACCCTGCAATTATGATATTGGCATTTTTGCCACCACGGGCGGCATGTTGGGTCGCTATAATGATGGCGGTGGTCAAGCGATTGCAGCTTGGGTCAAAGAGGCCCTGCCTGATTTAAAGCCCAAACGCATTCTCGATATTGGTGCGGGCCTTGGCCATAATGTCGTGCCGATTGCACAAGCTTTTCCAGAGGCAGAGGTCGTCGCCGTTGATGTCGGTGCACCGATGCTGCGCTATGGTTTGGCACGGGCTAAAACCATGGGCGTCGAGAATATCACCTTTGTGCAAGGCGATGTCAGCGACCTATCGGATTTAGCCGATGAGAGCTTTGACATGATCCATTCGTGCATGTTCCTGCATGAGACTTCCTATGCCTCCATGCCGAAAATTTTTGCGGAAACCCATCGCTTATTGAAGCCGGGCGGGATCGTCTTTCATGTTGAGCAGCCGCAATATACCCCGGAAATGCCGTTGTTTGAGCAGGCAATGCGCGACTGGGACGCCTTTTATAATAATGAGCCGTTCTGGACCAAAATGCATGAAGTCGACCTCGATAGCTGGATGGTAGCAGCGGGTTTTGCCCCCGACAAATTGATCCATGGTGGCGTGGCTGCCGTGGTTGATCCAGACGTATTCCCGCAAGCGGCGCAAGATACAAAGCAGGAAGATTATGGCCGCAAAGCCGCTTGGCATGTGGTGGGAGCGGTAAAATGAGCAAGATCGATCCCCTTGTCCTCGCGGGCGCAAAGTCAAAGGGTAAGCGGCCGTACTTTTTGGATACCGATGTTGAGCGCCTGACCAATATCGTCCTCGTGCTGGCCCAGGAATTGGCCGTGGTGCGCGAGCGGACCGACACGTTAGAACGATTGTTGGAGCAATCAGGTGTGCTTACGCGCCAAGAAATTGAAACCTTCACACCAACCAAGCAGCAGGCTGACGAGCGTGGGGCTTGGACACAGGAATATCTTGCCCGCGTCTTCCGAGTCCTCCAGCAGGAGCGGGAGGCTTTGCAGGCGCAAGAGGCCTCAAGCGAAGAAGTCGCAGACGAATTGGCTAAGGTTTAAGTGTGGCTCAGAAGCGGAGCTGTACCACAAGTGTGGTCGCCCAAATCAGCGCGGCGATGTTTGGATAAAAGGTCGCAACAAAACCAAAGGTCCGATAGATCGGATTGATCGTATAGCCAATCCAATAAAAGATGCGCGCCAAAATGAAGAGGGTCACCAGCACCGGCAAAACGGGCAGAAGGCTGGTGGGGAGCGTGGTTGCCAAGGCTAGATGCGCTGTCGCCAGCAACAAGAACTGCTCAAGCGTATTGCGCTGGATGCGCACTTGTACGGATAAGCGCTCGGCCTGATCATTCCCGTCGATCACATCGCTAGCTAATGGACGAGCTCCGGCAATAAAGCCAATCATCGCCAATAATATCAAAATCGCAAAGAGCTGGTTTTGCAGCGCAAAGCCGATCCGGCTGGCTACATCATCGCTAACTGGACCTGCAAACAGCCCTGAATGGAAAGCAAAATAGGTAAAGGCGATCTGGCAAGGCACCGAGATCAAGATTTGCAGGCCGATTAGGCCCTGTTGTTGCCTTAAGGTCATGTTTTTGCTCCCCATCTGTTTTGGAAGAGGCTGGTGACCGCTGCCGAAAGCCCAAGGCGTTGAAGCTTTGGCCACCAGAATACCCCTTGTTAGCCCTGCTTGCCCTCTGGATAGCGGCTGTAAACATGCACCCAGATTGCCGAATTTACCCGAAGGTTTCCAGTGATTTTTGCGATCGCCTCTGTGATGCGCACAATCTGGTTTTGTGCCGCCTCATTCTGAAAGGGCGTATCGAGGTCAATCCGCAGGGTGAGAGGGAAGGGCGAGGTGACTGCAGCTTGGCCCTGTTCCAGTGGCAAGCTTACCAGAACGCTTGCCACCAACCCTTGGGCGAGCAGGCCACGACGGCTAATCTCTGTGGGAGGGAGAGGATGGCCCATAATGGCTCCTTATTTTGGGGCCAAGGCCGCTTTCATCATATCGAGCGTGAGCGCACGACCACCCATGCCCCAGCCGCCATCTGGCACTTCATTGATATGGACCCAAGTGAACTGGCGGGCAGCAGGAATGCCTTCAGCCTTCACACTGGCATCGGTGACCAGTTCAATCATTTTGGCTTTGGTCGCGGCATCGAGCGAACCGGCGGGAACGGAAATTTGAATGAGGGGCATGTGTTAATCCCTAGAGCTAAAACCTAGACCGAATGTCTATGGCGATCACCATAATATGGTGATCAGTATAATTTGTCAAATGGCTTGAGCTGGGAATTCGCTTTCCTAAATAATTAGTTGTTTTTATTGGCTTGTTTGGGCTATTATGGGCGGATCAGGTAGATCGACCCGGCGGGTGCCGCGCATCAACCATATTCGTAAAGAGGTCAGCGACGGCCTCAAAAGGGGCGGCAGAGCCTTGTACGCGGGCCAGTGTTCGTGCGCCCTCAAGGGCAGCAAGCAGCGCGGCAGCGAGCCTGTCTGCCTCCGTCTCGGATAAGCCGCGGGTGCTGAGTTGGCTGGCTAGGGCTTCCTGCCATTGCGTGAAGCCCGCTTTCAAGCGCGCCGCAAGAGCAGGCTCTTCAAAGGCCTTATCCATGGCGATATTGGCCATGGCGCAGCCAAGTTGGAACCCACTTTGGGCCATCTCTGCCCCAAGCCCTGCGCAAACGGCTCGGATATAATGGCCTGCATCATTTGGCCGGTCTTTTCCAGCATGTTTGAGAAAGCTTGCGCCGGCCGCGCTATAGCGATCCAAAACTTGCAAGGCGAGTTCCGCTTTGCCGTCTGGAAACAGATAATAGAATGAGCCTTTCGGCGAGCCACTTTCAGCGATGATCTGGGCAAGGCCTGTCGCAGAATAGCCTTGCTGACGGAATAGGCGTTCGGCCGTTGCGACGGCCAAACTGCGCGAATGTTCTGAATTTCCCATAAGCTATCCGATTGCACATCCTGATTGACATCGCCAGTCTCTGAATTATGGTGATCGTCATAAAAGGAGTCAAGCATGCGTGCTCTTATTTTCCTCAAGCCTGGCCATCTGATGTGGCAAGAGCAGCCTGAACTCTCGCTGCAGGGTCCGCGAGACGCCATTGTGCGCCCGATTGCAGCGACCACATGTGATCTTGACCGCCTGATTATTCGTGGAGAGGCACCGTTTCGCGGCCCGTTCGCGATCGGGCATGAGTGTGTGGCCGAAGTGGTCTCGGTCGGTGATGCCGTGGTCAAGGTCAAGCGGGGCGATGTCGTGATTGTCAATTGGCATATCTCGTGCGCCCAGTGCGACCGCTGCCATGATGGGCGCCCCAATGCCTGCCGTACCCATCAAAAGGGTGCCATGTATGGTTTACCCGGGCTGGGCGATTGGGGTGGGACTTTTTCGGAATCCCTGCATGTGGTCGAGGCTGACTTTGCCCTGACCAAAGTACCAGCTCATGTGTCGCCGGAACTGGTTGCAAGTGGTGCCGACAACTTGCCCTTTGCGTTTGAATTCACCGTTCCGCACCTCCGCCAAACCCCCGGCGCAGACGTGCTGGTGATGGGCGGTTGCGGGTCGATTGCGCTCTATGCGGTTATGTTTGCGCGGGCCGCAGGGGCTGGACGCGTTGTTTATCGGGATGAGGACCCTCACCGTCTTGACGTCGCGGCCAGATTGGGTGCGGAAGTCATTGAAGGTCCACCGCCGCGCCATGCGGGCAGCTTTCCCATCGTCGTGGACGCCAGCGCCAATGCGGCCTCGCTTCTTTGCGCCCTTCGGTCGGTTGAGCCAGAGGGGATCGTGTCGTCAGTTGGCGGTCATTTCTCAGATGTGCCTATGCCTTTGTTCGACATGTATCGCACAGGGGTCCGCTTCTACACCGGTCGTGGGCGCGGCGGGCCCAATGTGGCCGAGACCCTCGATTGGGTGGCGCGGGGTCTTGTTGACCCCAGTCCTGTCACATCTGAAATCGCGCCCTTTGAAGATGCGCCGACGGTCTTAGCAGAACCCAGTCTCAAGCCGATTTTGACCCGGCCTGCCCTTTATGGCGGGACCTAGACTAGATTAGTCAGCTAAGGCGTTGAGTGCGAGGCGATTACCTTCGCTATCCTCTATTTCGGCTACATAGCCGCCAGCCCCAATATGCTTCTTTGGGTAGAGGATTTTACTTCCCCGCGCGACCGCACGTTCAAGGACGGGGTCAATATCGGCGACATCAAAATAGACAATGGCCCCGGTCTTGGATGGGACATAGACGTCACCCTTTGCTAGGGCTCCACTCGCGCCGGGCTTGCCATCGGCGCGGGGGAAGAAGGCCATCTCATAGCCATCGACGGTTTCCCGATTAAGTTTCAGTTCAAGGACCGCTTCATAAAAAGCAATGGCGCGGTCCATGTCGGTGACGGGGATTTCGAAATGATAGACCGGATTGGCCATGGCCGGGCGCTCCTGCGGTAAGGGTGAAGATCCCGCTGGGCTGGTTTGGCCTTGTTGACAGGCTGCAAGGGCCAGAAGGCAGAACCCTAAAGGGCCCATCATGGCGGCTCTTACGAGGGGCGGCGGGATTTTGAACATGGCCCAGCTTTTACCCTAGGTAAGTTCGGCCGCAAGGTGGCTCACAGCCAGATGTGGCCCAATTGGGTCACAAGGCTGTGAGCCTTCTCGATTTAATTCCGGGTACCGCGGAGTGATTTGGAGACGGCTTTATCGCGTGTGTCGTTCCAGTTATTGGGGTTGGTGCGAGCGGCGGCCCCGGCTGCGGTGGCGTCGGATCGTGGGACGAAGGCACCGGTGGTGCCGATGGGGCCCATGGGATCGCCGCCTGGACCGAAGGCCCCTTGGCAAGCGCTAGCGCCTGGAACGCCGTAGATGTTGGACATCATTTCGACGACAGCACGTTCAATGACCGAGCGGACGGCGAGTTGGACCGGCTCTTGGCTGCGGCCGCCAACCCCGAGGTCGAGGGTGATATTGTCGAGGAATTGGAAGTAGCCGAGACCGACTTCACGGCCGATGATCTGCTTTTGGTAAGAGATGACATCGACGACTTCCAGCGTCTTGGTATCGATGAGGCGTAAGTCGAGACCGACATTCATGACATAGAGCTTGCCATTGACGATGCCCTTGCCATTGGTGGGGTCACGGTCACCGATGAAGGTGTCGGTGCCGACCGAGCGGATGTTGTAGTTAAGCTCGGTGATGCCGCCGATGAGATAGAAGTCAGAGCCTGGGACTTGGCCAGCAAGAATGCGACGGAAGTCTTGGCCTTCTTCCCCGATCAGACGGTTGTTGGCATATTTGAGTTCAAGCTCGGACACCGAGGTATCGAAGCGCTCAACCAGACGCGCGCCGGATTTGGCGAAGGCCGAGATAGCCATCAAGGAAGCGCCTTGGGTGACTTGGCGACCGCCTTCAAAGTCAGACTTGCCGGTGTAATCCAAGATACGACCGACAGCGACACGGGGCCCACGGATATTCTGGGAGCGGGCATAATTGCCCAAGCAGACCAGAGCGGCCGAATAGGGGGTTGGGTTGGCGGTGACAGGCGCATTGCCGATGGGGCGGGCATAATTGCCGGCTGGTGTGGCGGTGGGCGAGATACAGCCGGTGAGGGCGAGGGTGCCTGCAAGGGCGAGGCTGGCCCATTTAGCGCGAGCGAAGAGAGTGGATTGGGTCATTAGAAGTCGAGCCCCCCGTTGAGCGTCTGCTGGGCGTTATTGTTGGTGGAAGGGACAGCCGATGCCGCAGCGGTCGTGGTGTTGCCCGTGGTTGTTGAGGCGGTTTGCCCGTTGATGATGACGGTTTGGTTGCCGTTATTGATCTGGGTTGAATTGACGATCACGGTGTTGAAGCTGCCGGTGGTGTTGACATTGAGCTGGTTGCCAATGGCGGCCCCTGTGCCGGAGAAGCCCATGCCGGAAGAGCCACTATTATAGAGGCCCAGAGGCAAAGAGGATAAGTCATCGCCTACAACGATGCGGCCATCGATAATGACGCGGTTGCCATTGAGGTCGCGGGTGCTGGCATCATAGGGGCGGTTTTGGTCGCCGGGATTGGTGCCATAGGGACGGCTGAATTCATTGGCATAGCCGGCCCGGCTCTGCGCATGGGCTGGCATTGCAGCAAGCATGGCTGCCACGCTCAAAGATGCAGCCGACAATCCAAAAGCGGCACGGGCAAAGCGAGCGCGATCAAGCTTCACAGGGCTAGTTGGATGAGCTTCCTTCATATTCTTCGCTCCTTTAGGACGAACACTGCACCTCAGTCTGCAATG
>NZ_JADCBK010000069.1 GCF_020253525.1 Aquidulcibacter sp. | reverse complement strand
TGTTCCAAGTAAAAGACACCGGGATTGGTCTTACGGCTGAACAAGTAGCGCGCATCTTTGATCCCTTTGTTCAAGCCGACGATTCAACAACGCGGAAGTTTGGCGGCACGGGCCTTGGGCTTGCCATCACGCGCAAACTTGCCCGTCTCATGGGCGGGGATGTGACGGTCACCAGCGAGAGTGGCGTCGGTTCCATATTTGAGCTGACCATCCTGCAGTATGACGAGGCCCATCGGGCAAATAGTCCAAGCGTGGAACCTAAGCCAAAAGCCCAAAACCCTGCCATTGCGGCTTAGGCGCTCACTCCGTGCTTAGCCCGGCGTGCCCCGAAGCAATGATTTTGCGCATCAAGCTGGGTAGGGCCGCCTGCTCTAAGGCGTGGGGCGTGACATGGTGATAAAAGTCTGGCGTCACAACCTCGTCCAGCCGAACAGAAAACACCTGCATGCGAAGCTCAAAATGCGTGAAGACGTGGCGCACTGGCTCGCACACAATCCAATCGGCATTTCGAACCAAGCCTTCAAGAATGCATTCTGAAGGCGCATAGGGCACCTCCCGCCAAGCCAGATTCGGCACTTCCAGCATCCCACCCAACAGGCCTTCATTTGGCCGACGTCGTACCCAAAAGCCCTTAGGGTCCAACACAACAAAGGCGACCCCGTGCCGCACCGGCTTGGCCTTTTTTGCTTGCTTCTTTGGATAGTCACTTGCACACCCTTTAGCAAAGGCTGCGCAGCTTTTGGACCACGGACATAAGGAGCAAGCGGGGTTACGCGGGGTACAAATTGTGGCCCCAAGATCCATCATGGCTTGCGCAAAATCGCCCGGCCTGTGGGGATGTTCAAACTGGGATGCGGCCTCGCGAAAGATAGGCTTGGCCGCCGGCAAAGCAGCCTCGATCAGCCACAGCCGCGACAAGACGCGTTCAATATTGCCATCGACCGGGACGTGCGGCAGGTCAAAAGCAATGGCGGCAATCGCAGCGGCCGTATAGGGGCCGATGCCCTTGATTGAGAGGAGGCCTGACTCCGTCGTTGGAAACCCACCAAGAGCAGCAATGGCCTTAGCCCCTTCATGCAGATTGCGTGCACGGGCATAATAACCAAGACCGGCCCACAGGCCCAAAACCTCGTCTAAATGGGCAGAGGCCAAGTCCTCGATGGTTGGATAACGCGCCAAAAATGCGGCAAAATAGGGCTTTACCGTCACAACGCCAGTTTGCTGTAGCATGATTTCCGACAGCCAAACATGATAGGGGTCTGGACGCCGCCCGGCGCGCCCCTCCAATGGCGGGATCCGCCAAGGCAAAGGCCGGGCATGGACATCATACCAAGCCAACAAGTGGTCTCTGAGGTCGGAAAGCAAGGCGGGCGTGGTTGCGGGCATGCCCCGTCCCTAACTGTTTTGCCTGCCAATTACATCAAGGCCTCGCAGATCGGCACCGAATAGGTTAAGCAAGTAGCATGGCGGAAACTCCTTCATCTGACAGCGAACAAAATGGCTTTGACGCACAGTTGGAAGTCGCAGCGACGGCTTGGCTATCACAGCGTCGCGGCAAGCCTGTTTGGGCAGGTCCCCCACCTGTTGCGCGCCTGATTGCGAATTTGGTTCCACCCGATCAGCGCAAGGCCGGCATGACCGTCCGCGAGTTGCAAGGGCGATGGGGCGAAATTGTCGGCGACAAGATTGCGACCATTTGCCAGCCCGATCAGATCAAAGGTGAAACCCTCGTTTTGAAAGTCGTTGCCGCCGCAGCGCCCCTTCTCTCCATGCGGTCGACAGAAATTGTCGGCCTTGTCCGTTTGGCAGGGGCCGGCAAAATCAAGAAGCTATCCTTGGTTCGCGCGCCTCTGAAACAAGCAGCTAAGGCCCCTGCCAAAGCCACAAACCGAAAATTGAACGCCAGTGAGCAGCGAAAACTGGATGAACAGCTTGAACAGGTGACGCAACCAAGCTTGAAAGCAGCCTTGACACGGTTGGCCGAAGCCACCGCATCTATCGACTAAGTGATGATTTTGCCGGATAGAGGCAACCAAGATGACAAAGCGGCCTCGACTCCCTAGGAAGCAGGCGCAAGAGGAGTGACCAGATGTCCTTTCAATTCCCCAGCATTGGATTTGTTGCCAAAACGGCCGTCATCGCAACGGCTTTGATTTTAAGCGCCTGTAGCCCGGGTGGCGGTGGTGCATCGGGCGGGGCACCGGGCAGTGCCCTTGAAAATGCCACCGATTTTCCGGTCGGCTCAAAAGACGCGAAAGTGGTGATGATTGAATATGCATCCGTCACTTGCCCGCATTGTGCAAACTTCCACACCCAAGTTTTGCCAACCATCAAGGAAAAATACATCAGCACCGGTAAAGTGCGCTATGTTTTCCGCGAGTTTCCGACCGAGCCAGTGCAACTTGCCACCGCAGGTCATTTGCTGGCGCGCTGTGCCGGTGGGGAAAAGCGCGATCAAATCATTGACGCATTGATGCGTGGCCAGCGCGAATTGTTCGCCCAAGCTCAAGGACCGACCGGGGCTGAGCAAGCGCTGTTAAATATCGCCGTGTCTGCTGGGATGGATAAGGCCAAATTTGATGCTTGTATGGCCAATCAGGACATCCTGAAAGACTTGGTCGATATTCGCGAGGGCGGCGTCAAAGCAGGCGTGCAGGGCACGCCAACCATCTTTATCAATGGCGAGAAATTCGAAGGCCCCACCACACGTGAAATGACAGTTGATGATGTTACCAAGGCCCTCGACGCGGCTTTGGCCAAGGCAAAATAAGGTCATACAGCCTTGCTTGATCGCCGCCCGTTGCTGAAGAGTGATCGCGCCAAACACTGGCCGGCACGGGCGGCTGCTTGCTTGATTGCGGCCATGATTGGGCTGACCTTTGGCAATGGGCTTGCCTTTGCGACCGAAAAACCAAAGGCTGCACCTGTGCCAGCCAAAGCGCCACCTGCGCCTGCGCCAGTACCTGACTGGCCATTGGGGTCAGAGCGCGCCAGAGTAACTTTGATTGAATATGGCAGCCTCACCTGCTCGCACTGCGCAGATTTCAACAACAATGTTTTGCCGAGCCTGAAAGCAAGCCATATCACGCCCGGTCGGGTGCGCTATGTCTTTCGCGCTTTCCCAACCCCGCCCATGGGCTTGTCCTATCCCATGCACAGTCTGGCGCGCTGTGCAGGGCCGCAAGCCTATCACAAGGTCCTAGACGCATTCTTTCAACAGCAAAGCGTGATCTTTGAAGCAGCCCAGCAAGGAAAGGGTGCAAAGGACGCAGTCTATAGGATTTTCACCCAGTCGAGTGGGATGAGTGCCGCCCAGGCCGATGTGTGTTTGCGCACCCAATCCCACGCCGAAGCGGTAAACCAGCAATCTGTGACAGGTGAAGAATTGGGCGTTTCAGGAACGCCCACTTTCTTCATCCAAACCGCCCGGGGGACCACCTTACTTCCACCCCCCTATGATGCCCAAAGCATCGGTCAGGCATTAGATGCTGCCTTAGCAGCCTTGCCGCCGGCCCCACGTGCCACCCCCACTAAGACCAAGGCCAAACCAAAGCCTAAGGCCAAAAAACCATGAGGGTGACAGACCTGCGCGTGGTCGGGTTCAAATCCTTTGTCGACCCAGTCAATCTCAAGATTGAGCCTGGCCTTACCGGTATTGTTGGACCAAATGGCTGTGGCAAATCCAATATCCTCGAATCCCTGCGCTGGGTCATGGGGGCGACATCTGCGCGGGCGTTGCGTGGTGGGGAAATGGATGATGTCATTTTCGCGGGCACCGATAAGCGCCCAGCGCGTGACATTGCCGAAGTTGTCATCAGCTTGGATAATCGTGAGGGCCGCGCGCCGGCCCCGTTTGACCAAGACCCCGTTCTCGAAGTGTCGCGCAAAATCCGCCGGGCTGCCGGGTCAAGTTTCAAGATCAACGGCAAAGAAGTCCGCGCCCGCGATGTCCAACTTTTGTTTGCAGACGCATCGACCGGGGCAAATTCACCGGCTTTGGTGCGGCAAAATCAAGTCAGTGAATTAATCAATGCCAAGCCGGAAAACCGTCGCCGGATCTTGGAAGAGGCTGCCGGTATCTCTGGCCTTTACACGCGGCGTCATGAAGCTGAACTCAAGCTGAGAGGCGCGCAGACCAATCTCGAGCGGTTGGACGATGTAATCCAAGCCATGCAGGATCAATTGAATGGTCTGCGACGCCAGGCCCGCCAAGCGACCAAATATCGCGCTGTAGCCGAGGAAATCCGCACGCTGGAAACTTTCCTCTTCGCGCAACGTTACAATGAGGCCCAATCTGTTCTGACCCAAGCCCAGGAAAATCAGCGTAAAGCCGAGCAAGCGTTGGCCGACGCCACTCTTGCTGCGAATAAAGCGGCTGCGGCAGCTGAAAATTCCGACGAAAGTCTGGGTGGGCTACGCGAGGAACAGGCCGTTGCTGAAGCCATTTTGCGGCGATTAGAAGGTCAACGCATTGCCTGTGAACGCGATCTTCAAAGCGCACGTGAGGCCCTGCAATCTGCCGAAGCCGATCTGGTGCGGATCCGCAATGACAAAGCGCGCGAGCAAACCCTGTTTGAAGATGCGACGCAAAATCTGCAACAAACCACAGAGGCTTTAGCCAATCTACCCGATCGCAGCGCCCTTGATGGCGAGATCGAAGAAGCCAGAGCAATCACCACGCGCGAAAACGAGCAACGCGAAGCGGCCGAAGCGGCTTTGACGGCGGCAATTTCAGAACGTGCCGCCGCCGTTGCCGAGCGCAATGCCCAGATGCGGGCTTATGAAGATGCAAAGGCTCAATTGCGTCGTCGGGAAGAAGCGGTCACGCGCATCCAAGCAGAGGTGGCTCGCCTCCAACAGGCCTTGCCGAATGACGATGTGCTGCAAATTGCGCGGAAAGAAGCAGAGGCGATAACCGATGCAGCGACAGTAGCCGCCGAGCGTGCCGATCAGAGCGAAAAGGAAGCCGAAGAGGCCGCCGCTCACGAAAGCGAAGCCCGCGAAGCGGCCCGGCAAGCCCAAAATCAGCTCGACCGCCTGAATTCCGAGCTAAAGGCACTCGAAGCCATGACGAAAAAGCCAGCCACTGGCTCTTGGGCTAAGGTGCTCGATAGCATACGTCCGCAGGCGGGGTATGAACGGGCGGTTGCGGCAGCCTTTGGCGATGAATTGCAAGCAGCGCTCGATGCCAAAGCCCCGGCCGCATGGACTGGGCAAGAGGCACGCGCCTTTGAATGGCCAGAGGGCGTAAGCCCACTAAAAGCGTTTGTCACACAATTCCCAGCTCAATTAGAGGCGCGTCTGTCAGCGATTGGCTTGGTCGACAGCGCTTTGTTTGACCGCATTACCGATTTGCCAACGGGTGCTCGCCTTGTCACCCGTGAGGGGGACATGAGACGTTGGGATGGGTTTGTGCGCCGCAAGGATGCAGTATCGTCCGCAGCGGCTGAACTGGAACAAAGAACCCGCCTTGAGGCATTGCAGGCACAAGTGCCAGCAGCCCAAGAAACAGCCCAAACCCTCGCCAAAGCCGCAGCAGAAGCCCGTGCCAAAGCCGATCAGAAGCGGGCCCAAGCCCGCCATGCACGCGCTGAAGCCCCACGCGCGTTTGCGGCAGTGGCCGGTGCGCGGGACCGGATTGCGCGCCTTGAAGCCGATTTTGCCCGGGCGCGCGCCAGCTTTGAGCAAGCCGAAGTCAGCGCCGCTGCAGCGGCGGAAGAACAAAACCAAGCCCGAATGCTGGTTGATGTAGCTGCCGAACTCTTGGCCGCTCTGCCGCCAGAAGAGGACACAAGCCAGCTTACCCGCGTGCAAGAACAAGCCCAACTGGCGCGCGCGGCGGCCAATCAAGCCCAAGCCAGCTTGAACCAAATCCTATCGCGCGCTGGGGCCCGCGACAGCCAAGAAGCCAGTTTGAAACGGGACTTGGCGTCGTGGCAGACCCGCCTCAAGGCGGCTGAAACCCGCTTGGCGGAGTTAGATCAAGAAAGCGCCAAGGCGATGGCGCGCAAGCAAGCGGCCAGCGATGCCCCGATTGAGATCGAAAAGCGCCAGCGCGAACTCTTAAGTCAAGTTCCAGCTGCCCAAGCCCGGAAAGCCAAGGCTGATAATGCGCTCAGCCAAACTGAAGCCACCATACGTAGCCTGCGCGAGCAAGACCGCTTGGCGAGCCAAGCCTTGTCTGCCGCGCGCGAAGCGCGCGCAGCTGCCACCATCCGCACCGAAGCTGCTAGCGAACGCCTGCAGGAATTGAGCGATGAGATCCGCCGCGCCCTGCAACTCGATCCAGCCGATTGTGAGCGTCGGGCGCGCGCTGCCATGGGCGAGGCTTTTGACCAGACTACCATCCAAGCAACCGAGCAAAGACTTGCGAAATTACTCTATGACCGCGAGGCCATAGGCGGGGTCAATTTGCGCGCAGATGAAGAAGTGGCCGAGCAGGAAGCCCGCCTTGCTGCTCTGGTCGCCGATAAGGATGACTTGACCTCAGCCATTGCAAAGCTGCGTGGGGGCGTTGATCAAATCAATGAGGAAGGCAAAGAGCGTCTGCTTGCCGCCTTTGACACAGTGCACGGCCATTTCCGCGTTTTATTTGAAGCCTTGTTTGACGGCGGCACAGCTGAGCTGCGCCTGACCGAGAGTGATGACCCCTTAGGCGGTGGCCTTGAAGTCTATGCCTGCCCGCCCGGAAAGAAGCTTCAAAGCCTGACCTTAATGAGTGGTGGCGAACAGGCGTTGACCGCTTCAGCCCTGATTTTTGCGGTGTTCCTATCCAATCCCGCCCCCATTTGTGTGCTCGACGAAGTTGATGCGCCATTGGATGATTCAAACGTTGATCGCTACTGCCGTTTGCTGAATGAAATGCGCCAGCGCACCGAGACCCGCTTTATCGTCATCACCCACCACCCCATCACCATGGCCCGCATGGACCGCCTATTTGGTGTAACCATGGCAGAGCGCGGTGTCTCTCAATTGGTGAGTGTTGATTTGAGTCGCGCCGAGGCCCTCATTTCGGCGGAATAGGCCATTCTGGGCCAAGCCCTCCCCAATCGATTGCACAACAAAGCTGCATGGACCTCACGAATTTGTGACTGTTCTGCAACAAGTTGGACTCAATGTCGCGCCTAACGCGAATCTCGTGCGAATTTTCGGAAATTTGGATGGTGCGCGACTTGTCATAACAAATTTGTGAGCTAACGACGAAATGTCAGGTTGTTTACAAAACTGACTTCGAGAAGTCACAATTAAGGATAAATCATCCATGAAGAAAACGACGAAATTGAGCGGCGCAAGCATGTTGGCCCTATCGGTCGCCTCTGCTCTGATCGTAGCGGCTCCCCAATTCGCTCTT
The DNA here is from genome assembly GCF_020253525.1 of Aquidulcibacter sp. GTDB lineage: Bacteria > Pseudomonadota > Alphaproteobacteria > Caulobacterales > Aquidulcibacteraceae > Aquidulcibacter. Next base: position 8,649 of record NZ_JADCBK010000069.1, on the reverse strand, counting down.
GCCCAAGCAGCGCCGGCAGCAGCCGATGCGCCAGCTGAAGAGGTGATCATTGTGACTGGCAGCCGTCGCGCCGTCCGATCAACCGCAGACACACCGGCACCTGTCGACATTATTAGCGGCGCTGAAATCGCAGCCCAAGGTGATACCGACGTCGCCAACATGATCCGCAATGTTGTGCCCTCGTTCAATGTGAACACCCAATCGATCAGCGACGCAGCTTCAATCGTTCGTCCAGCTAACCTGCGCGGTTTGGCACCAGACCACACTCTGGTCTTGATCAATGGCAAGCGCCGGCATCGCTCGGCCGTTGTTGCCTTCCTCGGCGGCGGTATTTCAGACGGGGCCCAAGGGCCGGATATCTCAATCTTCCCGTCAATCGGCTTGAAGCAAGTCCAGGTTCTGCGCGATGGCGCAGCAGCTCAATATGGTTCCGACGCGATTGCTGGCGTGATGAATTTCCGCCTACGCGACGACACAGATTCCTTTGAAGTAGAAGCCAAATATGGCCAATTCTATGAAGGCGACGGCACAACCTATCAAATCGCTGGCAATTTCGGTGTAGCGCTAACGGATGCTGGCTTTGCAAACCTGACGCTGGAATATCGTGAAGCCGGTGAAACCAGCCGTTCGGTCCAACGCGGTGATGCTGCGGCACTGCGCGCTGCCGGCAACACAAATGTTCCTGCTTCTCCCGTGCAAACTTGGGGTTCGCCTGAAATCAAGAGCGAATTTAAAGCATTCTTGAACGCTGGCATTGAAGCCAGTGAAACCCAATCCTTCTATGCCTTCGGCAATTACGGCAAGAAAGAAACCGATGGCGGTTTCTATTATCGTAACCCGAACACCCGTGGCGGTGTCTATTCAAACGATGGTGGGACGACTTGGCTTGTGGGCGACCTCACACCGGGGACAACCCCATGTGCGGCTGTCGCGCCGGGTGCGGCAGGCCTTGCAGCCTTGAAGGCCGATCCAAACTGCTTTGCCTTTGTGGAATTGCTGCCCGGTGGCTTCACCCCGCGCTTCGGTGGTGAGTTGACCGACCTTGCCGGTTATCTTGGCACAAAGGGCAAGTTCAAGGGCATTGATTATGACATCAGCTTCGGCGTTGGCATGAGCGATATTGACTTCAATATTCGCAACACGATCAACCCGTCCTTGGGTCCCAATACGCCAACCAGTTTCCGTCCAGGCGGTCAGACCCAGTTGGAAAAAACCTTCAATATTGACTTGGCCTACGCCATGCCAGTGGCATCGTTTGCATCGCCTCTGAACATTGCGGGTGGTTTTGAATGGCGCAATGAATCCTTCGAGTTGAAGGCAGGCGATCAAGCCTCATGGGAACGCGGGCCTTTGGCCAGCCAAGGCTTTGGTCTGGGTTCAAACGGCTTCCAGGGCTTCAACCCATCCACAGCAGGCCGCTGGAATCGCTCCAACGTCGCGGTCTATGTCGACCTTGAAGCCGATGTGACCGAAAAGGTGACGTTGGGTGCCGCGGTGCGCAGCGAAGACTTTGAAGATTTTGGTACCACGACCAATTACAAATTGTCGGGTCTGATGCGGGCCACAGACGCTTTGACACTCCGGTCAACCTATTCGACGGGTTTCCGTGCGCCAACCCCTGGCCAATCCAACATCATCAACACCACCACGTCGCTGGTCAGCTCGGGTGGCGTTCAAAGCCTGCAGAATACCGGGACAATCCCCCCAACTTCTGTTTTGGGTAAATTGCTCGGTGGTCAGCCCTTGAAGCCAGAAACCTCAAAGAACTTCTCGATTGGGGCGGGTCTTGAAATTGGCAAGCTCAAAGCCACGCTCGACTTCTTCAACATCGAGATGGAAGATCGTATCCGGTTGAGCGCGCCAACTAAGTCCTTGACCCAAGCGCAGTTCAACGCTTTGACCGCTTCTGAGCAAGCTGCAATCCGGGCTCTGGGCGGCGATACCCCCGATTTCACCGCCTTCAAATTCTTCGTCAATGGCGTGGACACGACCACCCAAGGCATCGACTTTGTGGCGTCCTATCCCTTGGATCTGTTTGGCGGCAAGACCAATTTGTCGTTTGCAGCCAACTGGACAGAGACCGATGTAACGCGCGGTGAAAAACTTGTTGGTCTGGAATCAGACGGCAATGCCGGCTTGCGCCAAATGGAAGAAGGCTTGCCCAAATTCCGGGGCAATATTGGCCTCAGCCACTCCATTGGTAAGTGGAACTTCAATGGCCGCTTGAACTATTTCGGCGAGTTCTATGAAGCCCATGCAGATGCGTTCGATTTGCCGATCGACGGTGACGCACAAGTGACCTTTGATGCAGAAGTCACTTATTCCTTGACCGATGCGATCTCGCTTACCGTGGGCGCTGAAAATCTGACCGACAGCTACCCAACCAAAAACCCATATGCGACCATTCTCGGGGCCGAATATGCAACGACCGCGCCTGCTGGCTTCAACGGCGGCTTCTATTATTTGAAGCTGAGCTACAAGCGCTAAACACAGGCTTTAGAACGATCCTAGGGGGCTCGGCAGTTTTCTGCCGGGCCCTTTTTGTTGCCCGCTGGAACGAAGCGGAGCCTCTGACCCTCCGTGATTTTGCGGCACATGATGTTCGATTGGCTGATGCCATGGAGGATGACAGCCTTGTGATCCTTTCCAACCTGAAGGCTTTGAAACAACGACCTGCCTTGACGATCTCATCGGTGCAGCTGACTGGCCCCAAAACCCAGTCCAGAATCCTGATTTTCACCTCGGAAATGGCTCGAAAAATGCCGCACTGCACCATCTTACTGTAAAAATCCCGAAAAAGTGATCAAAAACAGAATGGTAGAACCACATCTGTTCGGGTTGACTTGCATAGAGGGCGCCTCTAGTTTCCGCCCGCGTCGACAAGGGGGCAAGTCCGCACTTTTGTTGTTCGCACGGCTGGTTCATGGCTGATCCTAGACACCCACATGGCTCTGATGCCCTTGATGAGTTGGCCAAACGTGTGGCTGCGCTTCATCAAGAGCGAGAGAATGCTGGGCCAAAGGTTGGTGTGGATCGGTCGGGTATGTCCTTAGGGCTGCGTCTGGCTTCCGAATTTGCCTCGGCAATTCTGGTCGGCGGTCTGTTAGGATATGGTGTTGATGTTGTTTTGACGACGCAGCCATGGGGCCTTTTGGTCGGTTTGGCGCTCGGCTTTGTGACCGGCACGGTGAATTTAATTCGGGCCTCCCGTCAGATGACAGAGGCCAATCCCGTTGATCCCCAAGCATCCGGCTTGAAGGACAACTTAGACGAAGAAGCGTGAAGCAGGAGACAAGCGGCGTGGCCAGCGATCCGATGCACCAGTTCCATATCGCCCCCATGGTCCCCATGGAGTTGGCGGGCTATGATGTGTCGTTCACGAACGCGAGCCTGTTCCTTGTTTTAGGGGCTGCGCTGCCTGCGGCCTTCATGTTGGCAAGCTCTGCCAAGGCGGCTTTGGTTCCTGGCCGCATGCAAACCTTGGGCGAAACTGCCTACGGCTTTGTCTATAACATGCTGTACAGCTCGGCTGGCTCGGAAGGCGTCAAGAAGTTCTTCCCACTGGTTTTGAGCTTGTTCTTGTTCATCTTTACGGTGAATATGGTTGGCTTGTTTGCTTATAACTTCACGCCAACCAGCCAGATCATCGTAACAGCCATGATGGCACTTCTGGTGTTTTTCACCGTGATCATCGTCGGCTTTGCTAAAAATGGCTTGGGATTCCTCAAGCTGTTCGTGCCATCGGGCATCCCTTGGCCGCTTTATATCATTGTGACACCGATCGAGATTATTTCCTTCTTCTCGCGTCCTCTGTCACATGCCGTCCGTCTCTGGGCAAACATTCTCGCCGGTCACATTCTGGTAAAGGTGTTTGCTGGTTTCGTGCCCATGATGGCCGAGACCGGAGCCGTGGGTGCTGTCGGGGCGATCTTGCCTTTCGTCATGACGGTGGCCCTCTATGCACTGGAAACCCTCGTTGCATTCTTGCAGGCCTATGTGTTCACCATGTTGACCTGTATCTACCTCAATGACGCGCTGCACGCAGCCGATCACTAAGTCACCTCTTTCTAATCGTCCCTTATCCCTCAGGAGAATTCATCATGGACGCAGAAGCCGCAAAGTACATTGGTGCAGGCCTTGCTTGCTTGGGCATGTTGGGCGCCGCCATCGGCGTGGGCAACATCTTCGGCAGCTTCTTGGAAGGCGCCATGCGCAATCCTTCGGCAGCACAAGGCCAGTTTGGTAACCTGATCTTCGGGTTCGCCGTGACCGAAGCGCTCGGCATCTTCTCGCTGCTGATCGCTATCTTGTTGTTGTTCGTGGTCTGATCCAGATTTCTAATCTGGTCTTTCATCAAAGACCCGGAGTGGTTTGAATATGGCTGGCGAATCTCACGCAGTCGAAGCTGCGGGTAAAGCAGGCGAACATGCAGGCGGTGGCTTCCCACCGTTTGACGCAAGCCTGTTTTCTTCGCAGATCTTTTGGTTCTGGCTTGCCTTTGGCGCGCTCTACATTGTGTTGGCATCGGTGGTTATCCCCCGCATTGCAAAGACTTTGGCCGATCGCAAAAACGCCATTGAAGGTGATCTGAAAGCGGCGGCAGAGCAAACTGCAGCTGCCCAAGCTGCGCGCCTCGAAGCTGAAAAGGCCCAAGCCGAAGCCCGGGCGCAAGCCCGCAAGACGGTTGAAGCCGCCCGCCATGCCCATGAAGCAGCCGCAGCGAAAGCTGAGGCTGCTGCCACTAAAAAAGCCAATACCAAAATCGCCAAAGCTGAAGAGAAAATCTCGGCTTCGCGAGACGCGGCTTTGGCCAGCGTGAATGAAACCGTCGGCGAATTGGCTGTGGCGATTGTGGAACGTGTTTCCGGGATCAAGCCAACAGCCAAAGCGCTCGACACAGCGGTTAAATCCGTCACAGGGGCAGCATAATGGCACTTGGATTTGACGCGACCCTCGTCGCCGCCCTTGGCTTTTCTACCTTCATCGGTGGGATGATTTATCTGAAGGTCCCTGGCATGTTGACCAAGGCTTTGGATGACCAGTCAGCCAAGATTTCGAAGGAATTGGAAGAAGCCAAGCGTTTGCGCCAAGAGGCGGAAGCTCTGTGGGCGTCTTATCAAGCTCAGCATGCCAAAGCCGTTGAAGATGCGGCTGCAATCATCGCCAAAGCTGAAGAAGATGCGGTTCGCGTCAAGGCGGAAGCCGAAGCCCAGCTGGAGCGCTCGATTGCTACCCGCAGCAAGCAGGCTGAAGAGCGTATTCGTCGCGCCGAAGAAGCCGCCATTTCTGAGGTCCGCGCTGCGGCCTCTAATGCCGCGATGGCTGTGGCAGAACGCGTCTTGGTTGCCAGTGTGAAGGGCAAGGCTGGCGAGAAGCTGGTTGCCAATGGCATTGCCGCGCTGGAAAGCAAGTTCGGCTGAACAAGCTTTAAGGGGCGGACTTGGTGACAGCTAAACCGCCCTTAATCGCTTCCCTCTCTACCATTCAAACCTTGCGTGGACTCGCGGCCTTGATGGTCGCGATTGCGCATTTGCACGCGGTGGAAAACCGCTTTGGTGGCACGCCTTTGCTGGGCGAATGGGCCCTTGCAGGCTTTGGTGGCGTTGATCTGTTCTTTGTGATCTCGGGCTTTGTGATGGTTTGGGTCACGCGGGCCGATCAAGGCAAGCCCTCTGCCCTGCCCGGCTTTTGGTTTGCCCGCCTTGCCCGCATCTATCCGCTCTGGTGGCTGGTTCTTTCAGCTTTGGTGGCGGTCTGGATGGTAAGGCCCGATTGGGTTTATGCGAGCCATGAGTCGAGCCCTGAACTCTGGAAATCCTATCTTCTAATACCCGATAAAGAGCTGCCGCTGCATGCGGTTGGCTGGACCTTGATCCACGAGCTGTGGTTCTACTTGGCCTTTGGCCTGATGCTGCTATTGCCGGCGCGCTGGTTTCCCGCAGCGCTGGCGATATGGGCCATTGCGACCGCAGCAACAGCCTATGTTTGGCCAAAGCCTGAGAACCCCTTTGTGGCGCTAATTCGTCATCCGCTGACGCTGGAGTTTATTTTAGGGGCGGCAGTTGGCCTTGTGGCACAAAGGCGGATTTTCCCAGCCTCGCGCGTGATGGTACAATTTGGCGGCTTCTGGATGCTGTTGAGCGTTTTAGCGCTGCGAGAGAATGCGCCAGCCATGTTTGGCGAAGAATGGCCGCGGCTTTTCTATTTTGGCATCCCTGCAGCTCTTCTGGTGTGGGGCTGTGTTGGGCTGGAACATTCAGGCCTCAAAAGCCCCACATGGACGGTTTCCTTGGGCGACTGGTCATACGCGCTTTATCTCATCCATGTGCCTGTCTTTGCCGCTCTAGGCCGCCTTGGGGCGCCCTTGTCCCAGCCTGGGCCTTTGGACAATTTAATTTTATTGGTGGTGGCGCTCGCCAGCGCCCTTGTGGCTGCTTGGATCTTGCATGTGGGCTTTGATCGGCCTGTGCAGAAATTGGCTGCCCGCGTCCGCGGCAAGCGCGCCATAAAGGGCTGACGGCCCCTTTCTCAAGAAGCCGTCAGCAGCGTTAGATCGGTTTATTCCGCAGCGATTTTGCTGGCTTCCACGGGTGGTGCCCATTTCAAGACGGGCTTGCGGGCTGCGCGTGTCTCGTCCAAGCGCTTCACAGGGGCATGATAGGGCGCGCCGGTAAAGCGGGCGGTATCGCCTGCCTTGGCAGCCTTTGCGAGGCCCGTCATGGAAGCGATAAAGGCGTCCAAGCTTGCCTTGCTTTCGCTTTCGGTTGGCTCAATCAGCATGGCCCCATGGACGACCAGCGGGAAATACATGGTCATGGGGTGATAGCCCTCGTCGATCATGGCCTTGGCAAAATCAAGCGTCGTGACCCCTGTGCCTTCAAGCCAAGAATCGTCAAACAAGGCTTCGTGCATGCACACACCGTCGAACGCCGGGCTCATATGTTCCTTCAAACAAGCTTGGACATAATTGGCGTTGAGCACCGCATCTTCGGAAGCCTGCTTGATGCCATCGGCACCATGGCTCAACATATAGGTCAACGCGCGGGTATACATGCCCATCTGACCATGGAAGGCGACCATGCGGCCAAATGGCTCGCCATCGCTATCGGCTTCATGCTCAACCAAATCCAAGCTGCCATCGGCGCGGGTGACGACATAAGGCACCGGCGCGAAGGGGGCTAAAGCATCAGACAAGACCGTGGGGCCAGACCCCGGCCCACCCCCGCCATGTGGCGTTGAAAAGGTCTTGTGCAGATTGATATGCATGGCATCGACGCCCAAATCGCCCGGACGAACCCGGCCTGCAATGGCGTTAAAGTTCGCGCCATCGCAATAGAAATAGCCACCCGCCGCATGAATCAAATCTGCGATCTCGCGAATGTCGCGTTCAAAAAGGCCGCAGGTGTTTGGATTGGTCAGCATGATGCCAGCCACATCCTCGCCCAGCTTGGTTTTAAGGTCGCCAAGGTCAACGCGGCCATCTGGGGCTGCCTTGATTTCATCGACGATAAAGCCGCATTGAACAGCCGTTGCCGGATTGGTGCCATGGGCGCTTTCGGGCACCAGCACGCGGCGGCGATGGGTTTGGCCTTGGGCGTCCAAAGCGGCCCGGATGGCCAGCATGCCGCACAATTCGCCATGGGCACCTGCCTTAGGCGACAGGGCAACCGCCTTCATGCCGGTTAAGGTAATCAGCCAATGCGACAATTGATCCATCACGCCCAAGGCGCCTTGAACCGTCGAGACAGGCTGCAAAGGATGCACATCGGCAAAGCCTGGCAGGCGGGCCATTTTCTCGTTTAGGCGCGCATTATGCTTCATGGTGCAGGAGCCCAAGGGGAACATGCCCAAATCAATGGCATAATTGCGTTGGCTCAAGCGCACATAGTGGCGCACAGCCTCTGGCTCGGACAGGCCGGGATTACCGGTCGAACTCTTGCGGGCAAGACCGCCCAGACGGGTTTTCACGCCTTTGACTGGCGGCAAATCCACCCCAGTGCGATCGATCGAGCCCGTCTCAAAAATCAAAGAGGTGGGCTGTAGAAGGCCCCGGGCCCCTGAAAATGTGGTTGGGGCTGCACCATCATTGGCAATTGCGGCAGTGGGACGGCCAACATTATTCATAGCCATGACTAAATCACCTTCTTCAACGTATCGGCGAGATGTGCGATGTCTTCGGCCGTGGTGGTTTCGGTTGCTGCAATCAACAGCACATTTTCAAAGCCTGCTTCTTGGCGCAGGCGCGAATAAGGCACGCCCCCAAGCACATTCTGGGCAGCCATGGCCTCTACCGCTTTGGCGGCATCGACAGGCAGGCGCACGGCAAACTCGTTGAAGAAGCTGTCACTTAACAGCTCAACCCCTTGGATCGCGGCGACGGCATCGGCGGTCTCGCACGCCGCTTCATGGTTGAGTTGGGCCAGATGCTTTAAGCCCTTATCGCCCAACAGGGTCATGTGGATTGTGAAGGCCAAGGCGCAAAGCCCTGAATTGGTGCAGATATTGCTGGTCGCTTTGTCGCGACGAATATGCTGCTCGCGCGTGGACAGCGTCAACACAAAGCCGCGCGTGCCATCGGCATCAACGGTTTCGCCCGCCAAGCGGCCTGGCATTTGGCGTACATATTTGTCCTTAGTGGCAAAGAGGCCA
>NZ_JADCBK010000068.1 GCF_020253525.1 Aquidulcibacter sp. | reverse complement strand
TTGCTATTTTGATCCCGATACGTCCTGGGACGCGGAAGACCGCATCATTAAAGCTGTCGATCAATCCTTGCCTGACGCTCTGAAGCCCTTGGTCGAGGTGCGCAATCAAGCCCGCGTACATGTGTGGTTTGAACAGCGCTTTGGCAGCCCCTATGCCCCTTTGAGCTGTACCGACGAATCGCTGGAGCGCTATTTGTGTTTCAGCGATGCCATCGCCGTACGGCTTGAAGCCGATGATAGCATCTCGATCGCTGCCCCGTTTGGGCTTGAGGATATGTTCGCGATGATTTTGCGCCCGAACCCCAAGCGGGGCGCAACAGGTAACACCAAAGCCAAAGTGGCCAGCATCCAAGCCCGCTGGCCCGAAGTACAATTCAAGGAAGTCTGATATGCGCCAATTTCTGGTCGATGCCTTTGCCGCAAAGCCGTTTACCGGCAATCCCGCTTGTGTGGTGGAGCCCTTTGATAGGTGGCCAGAGGCGGCCTGGATGCAGACTTTGGCGATGGAGAATAATCAGGCCGAGACCGCCTATTTGTTGAGGACTGACGACCCTGCCCGCTTCGGCTTGCGCTGGTTTACCCCCGCGCTCGAAATCCCCTTGTGCGGCCACGCGACTTTGGCGTCTGCCCATGTGCTTTTGCAAGAATTGGGCGTTACCGCACCGGTTCTGACCTTCGATACGCTGAGTGGCGAATTGACCGTGCGACGGCTGGATGATGGCCAGCTAGAGCTTAACTTCCCCGCCAATCCACCCGTTCAAATCGAGACCCCAGCCGGTTTGGCAGAGGCTTTAGGCGCAGAGGTGGTTGAAACATGGGTTGGCAATTATGCTGTTGCCATTGTGAAGAATGAAAGCGTCTTGCGAGCGCTCACGCCAAACCATGCCGAAATTGAGCGGATTTGCACCGAGAAATTAGAACGCAATCGCGGCAATCTGATGGTGTCCGCTTTTGCTGATGCGGGTGCCGATTATGAGATTGTCAGCCGCTTCTTTGCCCCGGGATCGGGCATTGCCGAAGACCCCGTAACAGGTTCTGCCCATTGCATCATCGCGCCCTTATTTTCAGCCAAATTGGGCAAGCCGATCATCACCTACTTCCAAGCCTATCCGGGCCGCGGCGGGGCTTTAACGTGCGAAGTTCAAGGTGACCGCGTGCTCTTGCGGGGTAGGGCTGTGACTGTACTCGACGGGCAATTGCGGGTTTAGCCCCCTTCCTTGTTGGACCACTTCCCCCTAAACCCGTGGTCAAATTGTTGGAGAAACGTGATGGCAAATCCTGAGTGGAAGCGCGTTGAAGCGCATATGAACCGGGTCTTCCGCACAAAGGACGTGATTTTAAAGCCACGCGCCGGGGTGAAGGATTCGATGGAAGTGTATTTGGGTCCTGAATTCTTGGGTACCGTCTATATCGATGAAGATGAAGGCGAAACCTCTTACATCTTTGAAATGGCCATTCTGGACATTGATCTGGAAGACTAAAATCCCCCACAAAAAATTGGAAGAAGCCCGCCCCAGATCGCCTGCGGCGGGCTTTTCTTTGGTGCGCTTACAAGACACTCAACATGCTGGCGACCAAGGGATGGCGCACGATATCGACTTCGGCTAAACGAACCACCGCCACATCGTCCAACCGATCCAACGCATCGGCAATTTGGCCAAGGCCCGACAACTCGGGCAAAAGATCTGTCTGAGCGGGATCGCCTGTCACGACCATGGTGGAATGCCAGCCCAATCGCGTGAGCAGCATTTTGAGTTGGCCATAGGTGCAGTTTTGCGCCTCATCAATCACCACAAACGCATTGTTCAAGGTCCTGCCCCGCATGAAGCCAATGGGGGCGATTTCGATCAGGCCTTCCACCATCATGGTTTTAAGCCGCTTGGGGCTGAGACGATCTGAAAGTGCATCCATGAGGGGTCGCAAATAGGGCGCGAGTTTTTCTTCCATGTGGCCCGGCAAGAAGCCAATCGATTCACCGGCTTCCACCGCTGGCCGTGACAGGACGATGCGCGATACTCTGCCCGCTTCAAGCGCCTCAACCGCTTTTGAAATCGCCAGATAGGTTTTGCCGGTACCAGCGGGGCCGATCGCAACCACCAACGGATTGGAATCAATCGCATCCAACAATCTTTCCTGTCCGGCCGTACGCGGCTTGACCTTTTTCAAGAAGCTCTGATCGCGGTCCAGCCCATCATCCTGTGCCGTGGGGTTCCAGCCAAACAGCGCCCGCACATTGGATTCCTCCTGCCCATAGGAGCCATGTTTCGAGCCCCCCAAGCTGTGCGACTGACGCGACTGCTCTGCTTGATCACGGGTGCGACGGACTGCTGGGCGTTTAGCCATAGACATGCTCCTTCAGGACTTGCTTCTTGGAAACAAAAAACGCCGCAGACCTTGGGGCTGCGGCGCGCATAGACTTGTTGGTTTGCAACAAGACGCTCAAAGATCCGACCCGAGGGTCGGCAGGGTCTGGATCATGAATGGTCGCGCGTGCGATCACTGAACCCCCTTATCGCGTGAGCGTCGAAGACCTCTTCGACCTTGCCGCGAATCTCTGTTGCGATGTCATCCTAGCAGAGTAAATGAGTTGTTAACGTCATAAATTCTTATCGAAGGGAATTTTCCTATGAGCTTCATCCAGGGTGCCTATTCTTTGGGCGATGCGACCCCCACACTGCCTGCGCCGGGCAATTATTGGATCGCGCCCAATGCGACCGTGATTGGCAATTGCATCCTGCATCATAATGCAAGCGTCTGGTTTAATGCGGTTTTGCGCGGGGATAATGATCCGATCACCATCGGCGAGAACTCCAATATCCAAGATGGCGCGATCCTTCACACCGACCTTGGCATCCCGCTTACCATCGGCAAGAACGTCACCGTCGGTCATTTGGCTATGCTCCATGGGTGCGAAATTGGCGACAATAGCTTGATTGGAATCGGGGCGGTGGTGCTAAATCGAGCAGTGATTGGCAAAAATTGTATCATTGGTGCAAAAGCTCTCATCCCCGAAGGCAAAGTGATTCCGGACAATTCGCTCGTCATGGGTGCACCCGGCAAAGTGATTCGCGAAGTCCTACCCGAACAAGCTCAATTTCTAACTGGCTCTGCTTTACATTATGTCGAGAATTGGAAACGCTTTCACACCAACTTGAAGCCAGTGCCTGCAGGATAGCCCCAACCGTCATATGGTTGGAATAAAACTCAGCTATCCACCCTTCAGCGTCTAGCCGCTGGAGGGAATATGTTTCGTGCCACTCATTTCGTCCTTGTGCCAGCTTGCTTGAGCTTGGTCCTTGCAGGCTGTGCAACAGAGCTTCCACTTGCAGAGCGGATTGCGCGGGCAACCCCCGCGGTGACAGTTGTGGCGCGCGGTGAAACGGTCCCAGTTGGCTCTGCCAATCAAGATGCTGCCGATGACCCAGCAATCTGGCGCAACCCTGCCCGTCCAGAGGCAAGCCTAATCATTGGGACAGACAAGAAGGCCGGGCTTTATGCCTATGATTTGAACGGCAAGATCCGCGACTTCTATGATGCAGGGCGGGTGAATAATGTCGATCTGCGGGCTAATATCCTTGTAGCCGACACTCCCCGCATATTGGTTGCAGCCAGTGACCGCAACGACCTAACCCAAGCCAAAATCGCCCTCTTCACGTTAGACGCCGAGACAGCAAAGCTCGCCCCAATTGGCACCGTGCCCGCAGGGACTGGTGAGGCCTATGGCATTTGCTTGGGGCACAGCGAGGGGAAGCTTTATGCCTTCATGGTACTGAAGGACGGCACGATCCATCAGATTGCGCTGGATTTAACCGGCCCCGCGCCTTCTGGCGAAATTGTGCGCTCGCTGAAACTTGCCACCCAATCGGAGGGGTGCGTGGTGGATGAGCAAACCCAACGCCTTTATGTGGCGGAAGAAGATGTCGGCCTGTGGCGCTTTGATGCGCGCCCTACGGGTTCAACCAGTCCGACCAAAATTGCTTCTGCCGATGGTAAAAACATTGTCGCAGACGCTGAAGGGGTGGCCCTTGCCGAGGGGCCAGAGGGTGGGCGCTATATCCTTGTCTCCAGTCAAGGCGACAATGCCTACACAATCTTTCGGGCCAGCGATGAGGCGTATGTCGGCCGCTTTCGAATTGCCGAGGGGACTTTTGGCGCGACCGAAGAGACCGATGGGATTGAGCTAATTGTCGGCGATTTTGGCCCGGCTTATCCCGGCGGCCTCTTCATCGCCCAAGATGGCATCCAAGCCGGAGGTGCGCAGAATTTCAAGCTCGTTGCGTGGGACGATATCAAAACGGCCGTTGGCCTACCAAGATAATCCCATAAAAATCAAGCGCTTGACCTAAATCAAGCGCTTGATTGAAGCTCGATTTCGACGTCACAAACGCTTAGATCGCGCCGTGGCAGGCCTTAAAGCGCTTGCCAGACCCGCAAGGGCATGGGGCGTTGCGGGGTGTATCAAGCCACGCCCGCGGCATAGGACCTAAAGGCGATGGAACCAAATCATCTGCCGCCGCACCCATTTCGTCCAAGCCGGTATTGGGCAATGGATGGCTCGACAGCCAATTGGGATTGAGGCCCATGCCATCGCCAATGCCTGCACCAAACCCACCGTCAATCGTCGCCATACTGGGGTCGAAGTCAGGTGGCACCATGGGCTGATCGGGTTGGATCAATTGCACATTCATCAAAAAGCGCGTGACATCGGTGCGCAAATCTGTGCGCATCTTCTCAAACATGGAGAAGGCATCGGTCTTATATTCGATCAGTGGGTCGCGCTGGCCATAACCGCGCAAATGGATCACCGAACGCAAATGGTCGACTTGGCTCAAATGCTCGCGCCATTTGAGGTCAATTGTCTGCAACAAAACCTGCTTTTCGATATAGCGTGACTGCTCTTCGCCCATCAACGCCACTTTCTCCGACCAAGCCTTATCGGAGGCCTCAATTATGGCTTGGCGAATATCATTATCATCTATGCCTTCTTGAGCGGCCATATCCTTGGCAGGGATGTCCAAACCAAGGATTTCTTTCACCTCAGTTTCTAGGCCATCGGTATCCCATTGCTCGGGCAATAGTTTCGGCGGCATGTAATATTCGCACAAGGTGTCGATCACTTCATGGCGCATGTGGCGCACGGTTTCTTCGACATCTTCGGCACGCATGAACTCTTTGCGCTCTTCAAAAATCTGCTTGCGCTGATCATTGATGACGTCATCATATTTCAAGAGGTTCTTGCGGATTTCAAAGTTGCGGGCTTCAACTCGCTTCTGGCTGATTTCCATCGCCTTGTTCATCATGCGCTCTTCGATCGGCTCATCTTCAGCCACTTTGAGAACGCGCAAGATGCCCGCCATGCGTTCACCGCCGAAAATGCGCAGAAGGTCATCATCACAAGAGATATAGAAACGGCTCTTGCCGGGGTCGCCCTGGCGACCTGTCCGGCCACGCAGCTGGTTGTCGATCCGCCGGCTTTCATGGCGTTCGGTCCCCAAAACATAAAGACCGCCCAATTCCATCGCTTTGGCTTTTTTGACCGCAATATCGGCCATGATTTCATCATGCAGGCTCTTGAGTTCTGTTTCGGTCATCGACCGGCCCCAAGCAGCCTCACGGGTGCGACGCTCTTTCTCAAGGCGCATTTCTGGGTTGCCGCCCAGCTGAATATCAGTCCCGCGACCAGCCATATTGGTCGCAATCGTTACCGCACCTGGCACACCGGCTTCCGCAACAATTTCGGCTTCTTCTGCGTGCTTGTGGGCGTTCAAGACGGAGTGCGGAATGTTTTCAGCTTTGAGAAGCTCTGAAATGGCTTCTGATTTTTCAATCGAGGCCGTACCCACCAGAATAGGCTGGCCACGTTCATAGCATTCGCGAATGTCGCGCATGATGGCTTTATGCTTACCGGCCTCATTTTGATAGACGACGTCATTCTCGTCGATCCGGGCAACCGGGCGATTGGTCGGAATTTCGACCACTTGCAGATTGTAGATATCTTCGAACTCGGCCGCTTCTGTCTGGGCCGTCCCGGTCATCCCACCCAGCTTTTCATAAAGCCGGAAGTAGTTTTGGAAGGTGATAGAGGCCAAGGTTTGGTTTTCGGGTTGCACCGGAACCTGTTCCTTAGCTTCGATGGCTTGGTGCAAGCCTTCCGACAAACGCCGACCCGTCATCATCCGGCCGGTAAACTCGTCAATCAGGACCACTTCGTCGTCTTTGACGATATAGTCCTTATCGCGCGTGTAGAGCACATGGGCGCGCAAAGCTTGGTTGGCGTGGTGCACAATCGTGGTGTTCACGGCCTCATACAGCGCGCCTTCCAACAAGCCCCGCTCACGCAGCAAGTCTTCAATATGCTCAGAGCCCTTCTCGGTATAAACCGCTGAGCGCTGCTTCTCATCATGCTCATAATCATCCTTGTCGAGCAGATAGATGAGTTCATCCATGGCGCGATAGAAATCAGAGCGGTCATCGGTTGGCCCCGAAATGATCAAGGGGGTACGCGCTTCATCGATCAGAATGGAGTCGACCTCGTCCACAATCGCGAAATGATGGTCGCGCTGGACCATTTCATCGAGCGAATATTTCAAGTTATCGCGCAGATAATCAAAGCCAAACTCGTTATTGGTGCCATAGGTGATATCCTTGGCGTAATTGATGCGGCGTTCCCGGTCGTCGAGGCCTGGGACAATCACACCGGTTTCCATGCCGAGGAAGCCATAAACCCGGCCCATCCATTCCGCGTCGCGTCTGGCCAGATAGTCATTGACCGTCACAACATGGGCACCCTTGCCTTGCAGGGCATTCAGATAGACGGGCGCGGTTGCCACCAAGGTTTTGCCTTCCCCCGTGCGCATTTCGGCGATCGCGCCAGAGTTGAGCACCATGCCGCCGACCAGCTGTACATCATAATGACGCTGACCAATCGCGCGGAAAGCAGCCTCCCGCACCACGGCAAAGGCTTCGTCTAAAATATCATCAAGGGTCGCACCGGCGGCAAGCTTGGCCTTGAACTCATCGGTCTTGCCGCGCAACGCGTCATCGCTCAGCGCTTTGATACCTGCTTCCAACGGGTTGATCCGCTGTTCGACCCGCTGGATCAACGACTTCACGCGGCGCTCGTTGGAGGAACCAAACAGCTTCTTGACGATATTCAACATGAATTTCTGGCCTGACCTGCGCCGGAAACCCCGGCAATAATGGAGCCCTACACATCTGATGCACCAGATATGTAAGGGGCGCGAAAGCCGCGCCAAAGCAACTCGTTTGGTCCGTGAGGTAAGAACGCGGCGAAAGCATGTCAACGCGCGTCCATGCACTGCACGACAAAAAGGTGCTTTAAGCTCTCCCTTGCCAGCGTTTGCGTGCTAGGTCATGGGGAAAAATCAGGGAGAGAAACATGTCATATGCGTTTTGTAGCACAGAAATCACGGGCCGCGTCCTAACTGTCACCATTAACCGCCCCGAATCTATGAATGCGCTACACCCCCCAGCCAATGCCGAACTGGCAGAGGTGTTTGATGGGTTTGCCGCCAATTCAGATCTGTGGGTTGCCATCATCACGGGCGCAGGCGACCGCGCCTTTAGCGCAGGCAATGACCTCAAATACCAAGCATCTGGCGGCAAAATGTACGTGCCTGAAAGCGGCTTTGCCGGCCTGACCAGCCGCTTTGATTTAACCAAGCCTGTCATTGCCGCCGTGAATGGGATTGCTATGGGCGGTGGGTTTGAGATCGCACTGGCATGCGACCTCATCATCGCCTCCGATAATGCGGTATTTGCCTTGCCAGAGCCAAAAGTCGGCTTGGCAGCCTTGGCAGGCGGTCTGCACCGTTTGCCGCGCCAGATTGGCCAGAAACAAGCTATGGGCATGATTTTAACCGGCCGCCGTGTTGGTGCTGAAGAAGGTAAAACACTGGGCTTCGTCAATGAAGTGACAACCCAAGCTGACCTTTTAACACGGGCACATGCCTGGGCGGATATGATTGTGGAATGTTCGCCCACGTCCATCCGTGCCTCGAAAGAAGCTGTCTATCGCGGCTTGGATGAACCCACATTGGAGGCTGCCTATCGCGGCCAGTCCAAATATGGCGAGATCAATGCCATGTTTAAGTCGCCCAATTTGATCGAGGGGCCAATGGCTTTTGCCCAAAAGCGCAAGCCACAATGGACAGGCTAAACGCTATTTTCACTTGCCCAGACAGCGGCTTCACGCCAAACAAAGGGCAAACCAAGTGTAAATCTTGCGACGGGGAGTTCTTAGATGGCCACAGCGGCAGCTGAAGATCGGTTTGACTATATCATCATTGGCGCTGGCAGCGCTGGCTGCGTGCTCGCCAATCGATTAAGCGAAGACCCTTCAGTGCGAGTCTTGGTCTTGGAAGCCGGTGGGCGAGACAATTCCTTCCTCGTCCGCATGCCCGCCGGTGTTGGCACGCTCATCAAAGGCAAGAATGCCCATAATTGGGCCTTCACGACCGAGCCGCAAACCCATCTCAACAACCGCCCGCTTTATTGGCCGCGCGGCAAGGGCTGGGGCGGGTCAAGCTCGATCAATGGCATGATCTATATTCGCGGCCATGCCCGCGATTATGACCAGTGGGCGCAAAAGGGTCTGAAGGGATGGAGCTTTTCTGAAGTCCTGCCCTATTTCAAACGCTCCGAAACCTTAGAGACCGGTGGTGACGCGTTTCACGGCTCAAACGGGCCCTTGCATGTGTCGTGGGGCAAGTCGGCCAACCCGCTCTATCACGCTCTGGTGGAATCAGCAGTCCAAGCTGGCCACAAAAAGTCTGAAGACTTTAACGGCTATGACCAAGAAGGTTTTGGTGCCTATCAATTGACCGTCAAGGATGGCGAGCGTTGGTCAGCCTCTTTCGCTTATCTCAAGCCAGCCCTTTCACGTCCTAATTTAGCCGTGCGCAGCCATGCCTACACCACAAAGCTTTTGTTTGAGGACAAGGTCTGTGTTGGCGTTGAATATGCCCATGACGAGAAGTCGCCCCGCTCGCGGGTCTATGCCAACAAGGAAGTTTTGGTGTGCGCTGGGGCTGTGCAATCGCCGCAAATCCTGATGGTGTCGGGCATTGGCCCAGCCGAAACGCTCAAGCGTGTTGGCGTGGATGTGTTGGTGGATAGCCCCGACGTCGGACAGAATTTGCAAGACCATTTGGACGTGCTGCTTTTGCAGAATTGCACCCAACCCATCACCGCCTTCTCGCTTAATCGCGGCCTGAAACAATATCTGACCGCCTTGACCTATTTGTTCCGCAAGGAAGGCTTGGGCCGTGAGAACTTCCTCGAGTCAGGCGGCTTTGCGAAATCGCGCGAAGGCCTCGACCGACCTGATCTGCAGTTCCATTTCGTCAATGCCTTGGTGCAAGACCATGGCAATGTAGCGGCCACCCAAGACGGCTTTTCGCTGCATGTGTGCCAGTTGCGCCCTGAAAGCCGGGGTGAGATCAGCTTAGCAAGTGCCAATCCATTTGCAGCGCCGAAAATCGATCCCAATTATCTAGCGGCCGAAGAAGACCGGCGTGCCCTGCGCGAGGGGCTGAAAATTGGCCGCAAAGTCTTGAGCCAGCCTGCCCTGTCGCCCTATCGCGGCGATGAGTTTAAGCCAGGCGCGCATGTCCAATCGGACGAGGAAATTGACGCCTATATCAAAGCAACAGCCGAGACGATTTATCACCCAATCGGTACCTGTCGCATGGGCACGGATAAGGCCTCGGTGGTGGACAAGGATTGCAAAGTACGCGGCGTGAAGAACCTCCGTGTGGTCGATGCGTCGGTGATGCCAACCCTGATCGGCGGCAATACCAATGCCCCCACCATGATGATCGCGGAAAAAATCTCCGACCATATTCGTGGCAAGAAATTCCTGCCCGCCGAAGACGTCGCCGTCGCCTAACAACCAGCCCCCCCCCACGATGTTATCCTCGCCGGAACGCAGTGGAGAGCGGGTACCTTGTGGGACTGTGCGGCCTAGATGGCAACACTGAGCATAGTTATTTCATCTGGAAGGCGCATGCGCAGGCCCTGCCTGCCCCAAAGGCCATACGTTATTGTTCGTGGGCGATTGGTCGCGTCAAGTCCAGATTTCCTTTGGAAATCTGCCGCGGAGCGGCGCGAAGCGGACTTGACCCGTCAAATCGCCCGAGCACGATAAAGGAAGCGTTTTTGTGACCAGAATGGGCACCAAAACGCTTCTAGATAAAAACTCTCCCCACCCCCACGATGTCATCCCCGCCGGAACGAAGTGGAGAGCGGGGACCCCATGGGACTTTGCGGCAGGAGGTCCCGGATCGGCTGCGCCGTCCGGGATGACATCGTTTCTTTGAATGACACCAACACCTATAGCCCCGCGAGGAAAAGACCTCCGGGGGTTCGGCTTTTGCCCTTGGGATAAGG
>NZ_JADCBK010000067.1 GCF_020253525.1 Aquidulcibacter sp. | reverse complement strand
AATTTGCAAGTGACCAAAGAAGGCTTCCAACAATTCCGGCCCAGATTGTTCGGGATTGGGGCGCGTCAACAGGGCTGCAAAGCGGTGTGTCTGTCCCTGATCGCTTGTGATGGAAAACGGCACTGATGCCGCAGCTTCGGCCACCAAACGCACGCAACGATAGGCAATTGCGTTGCGCTGAAAGCCCTCCCGCGCCAGCGCCCCATAGTCACGCGGGGTCCAGACCGGACGCCCCGGGCTGGTATAGGCCAAGAGGGATGACCCCATTTTGGCTTCAGGCCACGCCTCTGCCGCATTGGAATTTGATTTTGAGAAACGGTTGAGTAAAGGAAAGACGGCCATGACTGAATATCCGTTCATAGGCTACGGGCGGAGGGATTAGTCCCTTGATCGAGAATGAGGTCGGTGAGGGCCCAGACGAGCGCATCGACGCGATCAGGAGAGCCTGTGAAGCCCGGCGCGCCGAAACTGCACATCTGATCCTCTAATTCTCGAAAGTGCGCGGCGTGGCACACACGATCCTGGGCATAGAGAAGCGCGATAGGTTCAGCCCGGGCGCGTTTGCCATGGCTGGCATGAACCAAACGGATCGGGGCCATGGGAACAGCAAGCCGCAGCACGGTGCGCACCATTTCTCCGCCCTGATTGGCTTCGGCGACGATCATATTGGCGCGGAAGTGCTCATAAGCCCCCGCAACGCGCGCAGCCCAGTCGGCCGGCTGTAAGCCTTGTTCAGAAAGGTCCGCCAGAATAATCGCACGACGGCTAAGCCCGACACCGGATGCTGCGGCCACAATGATTCCGCAGGTATCAGCATTGGCCCCCGCGCTGACGGGTGGGTCCACAGCCACGACGATGCGGTCAAACTCGCCATCCAACCGACGGGCACGCACCTCGGCCATTTGGGTGCGTGTCCACAGTGCGCCTTCGGCGTCTTCAACCAATTCGCCTTCAAGTTCTTGCCGCGCCCAAACCGAACCATGCCAACGCGCGGCTAGATCTTCGACAAATCCATGGGCCAGAAATTGCCGATTATCCTGGGTGGCAGAGCGCGTGATCGCGCAGGTCGGGTCACCAAAAAGGTTTTTGAGAGCCGGTATGGGTCGAGGTGTGGTCGAGAGAACCAATTGCGGATCTGCGCCCAAGCGCAAAGCTGGTCTCAAGGTTGAAAACACCGCGTCGGGCTTTGGCCAAGCGGCCATTTCATCGCCCCACGCGCCGTCAAATTGCGGCCCGCGCAAACTGTCGGGGTCTTCAGCAGAGAAGAGGAGCGCATAGCCGCCATTGGGCCACACCAAGCGACGGCGC
Source organism: Aquidulcibacter sp. (assembly GCF_020253525.1). Lineage (GTDB taxonomy): Bacteria > Pseudomonadota > Alphaproteobacteria > Caulobacterales > Aquidulcibacteraceae > Aquidulcibacter. Next base: position 46,008 of record NZ_JADCBK010000067.1, on the reverse strand, counting down.
GACACGTCAAACCGAGGTCGCTCTTGCGGACTTGCTATGGCTTGTAGACCCGATTGGCCTTCGACCATCACATCGCGCACATCGGCAAATGTGGGACCAATCAAAGCCATGCGAGAACAAACGGCGTTTTCCATCTGCTCACGCACCCACTCGGCGGCAGAGCGCGTCTTGCCCGAACCACGTCCACCAAGAATGAGCCATGTCCGCCATGCTTGGACGGGCGACAGCTGGCTGTTGCGCGCCCAAAATGGCCAAAATCTTTGCAAGTGCGCGGCTTGGGCTTGATTGATGCCCGCGACAAATCGGAGCTGTCGATCTTCGGGCAGGCTGGCAACCTCGCTGAAACGCCAGCGAAAGGTCGTTCGCTGTGGGAAGGGCCAGGTGGGGCTGCTGGTAGGCTTGCCTGTCACGTTGCATGTCTTTCTCCAAGCGCGCCAAAAAGCGCGGGTCGTTGGTAGCGAAGACAAGGATGACGCAAGGCACGTATCGGTCTGAGAGAAAGCGACAAAAAATCGGGTGCCAAACAGCCAATGGCCCGAAAAATCGGCACTTTTGACTGGCTCAGATAGCGATTTCTTCAGGGATAAAGCTTGACCCATGGGGCGGATCAGCGGCGTTCTCTGACCTCATTTAATGGACGGGTTTCAGGCTGATGCAGGGCGTCTTTCGCGCGGACCTTTTGGAGCGCAAAGCCAAAATCAGAGCCTATCATATGCGCCTACTGACCATTCTGGCGGTGTGCGTAATCGTCCTTATTTGTCTGACCACCTACGCAACCTGGCGGCACTTTTTCTCGGATTTACCAAAGATTGCCTCCAATGAAGAAATGTGGACCGCCAATCGTCGGACGAGTTTGGAGATGGTCGATGCCAATGGCGAGACGATCACGATCCGCGGCCCGCGCTATGGCCGCAAAGTCAGTGTCGATGCCCTACCGGCCCATGTTCTACAGGCTTTCCTGGCCGTTGAAGATGCCCGCTTCTTTGAACATGGTGGCGTGGACCTGTGGTCAATCGGTCGGGCCGTGTTTGAGAATATGACTGCGGGCCACACCGTGCAGGGGGCCTCAACCATTACCCAGCAATTGGTCAAGAACGTCTATTTGAGCCCAGAGCAGACCTTTAAGCGCAAGTTGCAGGAAATGGTGCTGGCCTGGCAGATCGACAGCCGACTGACCAAGAAGCAAATCCTCGAAATCTATCTCAATCGGATCTATTTTGGTCAGAATGCGTATGGGATTGACGCGGCTGCGTGGCGCTTCTTCTCAAAGCATCCAAGCAAATTGACCTTGGCTGAGGCTGCCATGTTGGCAGGTCTTCCCAAAGCTCCGGGTCGATTGGCGATGGATTTGACTGCCGCTCCGGCGATCGAGCGGCGCGCGGTGGTTTTACAACGCATGGCCGCAGCCGGCTTCATCAGCCAAGCCCAAGCCGAAGCCACCATGCGCGAACCTGTGGTCCTGAAAGTCACGCCCGATATTCCAGAAGGCCAAATGGGCTATGTGATTGATATGGCGCAGAAAGAGGTCGAAAGCGTCGGCAATCAAGTCGCGCCGGACCGTGTTTTGCGCCTGACGGTCGATGGCAAAATGCAAGCCGCCGCCGTACAGGCGGTGCAGGCCTTGGTCGGTGACGGCTCGGGTACCGGTGTGACGCAAGCCGCCTTGATAGCCATGGATCGACAGGGGCGCATTCTCGCGATTGTTGGTGGCCGTAACTATGATGAGAGCAAATATAATCGCGCCACCATGGCCAAGCGCCAACCGGGATCAAGCTTTAAGCCCTTTGTCTATGCTGCCGCTCTCGAAAGAGGCATGACGCCCGATACGATCCGGGTGGATAAGCCGATTAGTTTTGGCGGCTGGCGGCCGCGCAATTTCAATGGCGGCTTTTCAGGTGCGATGACGCTGTCGACAGCACTCACGCGCTCGGTCAATACGATTGCGGTGCAACTGGCCTCTGAAGTCGGGATAGATCGCCTGATTTTATTGGCCCAGCGACTGGGCATTGACAGTGAATTGCCGCGCAATTTGTCCATCTCGCTGGGGGCCGGAGAAGTAACGCTTCTGGACATGACCCGCGCCTATGCCACTTTGGCCAATGATGGGGTGCGGGTGGACCCCTATTTGATCGAACGGATTGATACCACGCGCGGTACAGTGGCCTTTCAGCGCGAAAACAAAGCACCAGTCCAAGTCTATGAACCTCTGCGCGCGCGCCAAATGACGGCGATGCTCGCCGATGTGGTTGCCTTTGGAACGGGCAAGCGTGCGCGCCTGCCAGGCGGCCGCGAGGCTGCTGGCAAGACTGGCACCTCGCAAAACTTCCGCGATGCTTGGTTTGTTGGCTATACGTCTGACATCATTTGTGGTGTCTGGGTTGGCAATGACAGCTCTAGCCCGATGAATGGCGTCACCGGCGGCACCCTGCCGGCGCTGATCTGGGAAGACTTTATGGCCGCAGCCCATGAGGGCAAGCCTTTGTCGCCGCTTCCCACGCTGGACGATCTCAAACGGCCAAGCCCCAATACGCTGGCGGCTTTTTATGAAAGCTTGGCCGACATGTTTGCCGCGGCAGGCGGCCAAGATGTCGCCGCCCTACCCGCTTTACGTAAACTACCCAGTCAGACAGCTGTAGCACCGACGCCGCCTGCCAATATGGGCCGCTGAGTTTAAGCGGCCTGACGGGCCGCCAAAATCATATCAGACGCTTTCTCCGCAATCATAATCGTTGGGGCATTGGTATTGCCCGAAATGAGACGCGGCATGATGGAGGCATCGACAACACGCAAGCCCTCCACCCCAATCACCCGCAATTGGGGGTCAACCACGGCCATCGGGTCCCGCCCCATCTTGGCGGTACCAACCGGGTGATAAATAGTGGAACCGGTTTCACGGGCATAGGCAAGCAAGTTTTCGTCGCTGACAACACCAGAGCCGGGCTCCATTTCTGCTTCGATCAAGCCGGCCAAAGAAGGGGCCTGTGCCATGCGGCGGCCAATCTTCAGACCCTCGACAATGGTTTGTTGATCCAAGCTATCGGCCAGATAATTGGGCCAAATGCCTGCATGTTGACTGGGATCAGCCGACTTGATTTGAATGCGACCTGTGCTCTCAGGCCGCAATTGGCAGGGCGCGATGGTCAGACCCGGTTGGTCTTCCAACACCATTTTTTGCTCTTCAAACAGCTTCTTCTGGTCCATGGTGGCGGGCAGAATGTGATATTGCACATCGGGGGTTTCGAGGTCGGGCCGCGTCTTGACGAAGGCGGCAATATGCGCTGCCGAAAGCGTCAAAAGGCCTTTGCGTTGGAAAAGGAATTTCAAAACCTCGCCCACAAAAGTCAGCCCCTTGGTCATTTCATTGACCGACTTTACCCCTGCTTTCAGGCGATAGCGCATGCCGACGACATAATGGTCGCGCAAATTCTCGCCAACGCCCGGCGCATCTACTTTGACCTCTATGCCATGACGCTTGAGCAGCTCAGCCGGGCCAATGCCTGAGAGCTGCAGCAATTGCGGTGAGTTGATCGCCCCGCCCGAGAGAATGACTTCTTGCTTGGCCGACGCCGTCAGCAAATCGCCATCGACAGAGAATAAGACCCCTGTCGCCCGCTTGCCATCAAACAAGACCTTATGGGCCAGAGCATGGGTCCGGATGGTCAGATTGGTGCGGTGCTTGATCGGGTTGAGATAGGCGACGGCTGCTGAACAGCGCATGCCATTCTTGACGGTCAATTGGTAATAGCCAATCCCCTCTTGGTTTTCGCCATTCACATCATCATTGCGCGGAATACCGGCCTCAACACCTGCCTGAATGACCGCATCGGAGACAGGATGCCTTTGGGTGACATCCGACACATTGAGCGGGCCACCGGTCGCATGGCCCTGCAGACCAGAACGTTCTTGGTTTTGCGACTTCAAAAAATAGGGCGCACAATCATCCCAGCCCCAGCCTTCACACCCTAATTGCCGCCAGATATCATAGTCGCGCTGTTGGCCGCGAATATAGAGAAGGCCGTTGATAGAGCTGGAACCACCCAGCACTTTGCCGCGCGGCCAAACATGCTGGCGACCATTGGTGCCAGGATCTTCTTCGGTCTGATAGAGCCAATTGACCTTGGGGTCCTTCAATGTCTCGGCATAGCCAACCGGGATATGAATCAAGGGTGAGGTGTCCTTCCCACCGGCTTCCAACAGGAGCACGCGGATCTTGGGATCAGCGGTGAGGCGATTGGCCAAGACACACCCCGCGCTACCTGCGCCAATGATGATATAGTCATAGGTTTCGCCCGCAGGCAGATTGGCGTCGCTCATCCCAGTTTCCTCTGTTTTTGCTTTGATTTGCCGCTAGCTTAGTCGAGACGAACTCAAAGGAAAGCGGTTTGTGGGCATTGGGTGAAAAAATGACACTGCCGTCAACATGACGTAACGTAAACTTTGTACTTGACGTAACGGAAATCTGTCATAATTGTTATAACACTGGCCAGCATATCAGCTGCTCAGCTCCAATTTTAGGAGACAGCGTCATGAAACAGCCCCATGCCCTCGCATCCCCGACTCAAAAAATGCTGTATCGAACCGCCGCCCTCACGGGGTCAGGCATTTTGTGGATTGGCCTTGGCTATCTCGCGCTGACCTACGTGCCGACGATTCAAAAGCTGCAACCGCCTGAACCTCCGCCCATCGATATGGCGCACCCTGACAAGCCAAAACCCATCATCCCGCCTAAGCCGGAACCAGATCGGCCTGTCAAAAACCAACAAGCCCAACAAACCCCGGACCATGCTGCCCCTCTAACCGAAAGACCCACGACCGAAATTGTGCCACTTGGCCCAGTCGAAAGCCTAGTGATTGGCGCCGTCCAGGATGGGCCTTTGGTCTTTTCGGGCGGGGCAGAGACGCTTGGGCAAACAATTGATCCTTTGCCGACAGAGGTAAAACCAGAAACCCCGCCTGCCCCACCCCTCGTCATTAATCCGGTCCGCCAAGCTGGGGCTAATCCGGTATTTCCGCGCAAGGCCCTCGACCGCGAAATATCGGGCGAAGTGACGTTGAGCTTTACCGTCACGGCCGAAGGCAAAGTCGCCAATCTTATGGTGATCAATGAGGCACCGAAAGGCTATGGCTTTGCCGAGGCTGCGCGCAGAGCGGTCGAAGCTTGGACCTTCCAGCCCCAAACCATCGACGGGATCGCAGTGGCCTATCCCGCCCGTTACACGATTAGCTTTAAGCTCGAAGACTAATCTTTCGCCAAGCGGGTTGTGGCTTCAGCAGATGCCGCAGCCATGACCCGCGCCACGGCATCATCCGCATCAAACCGATTGGCAATTGCCGCGACAGCCACTGGCTTTTCAGGGTCAAAACTCAATTCTGCCAGCCAATAGGTGTTCGACCCATTGTGCCACAAGCTGCCGTCTTGTCGCTTCACCCATCCAAATGCGTAATCTGCTTTCGCTGGCGGCGTATGAAGATAGCGCCAAGTTACGACTTTGAGATAGTCGTCTCGCCTGCCTTGATGGCCAAGGCTATGGGCAAGTCCAAAGGCTAGTAGGTCTGGGATGGAGATGTGCACGCCACCAGCAGGTGCCATCGAGGCGGGATTATCCGCTTCGCTACCATGGCCGACCCCGATCAGACGGCCGCCCAAGAGTGCTTTTCGATGGCCTTGCGGATTGCCTGAAGGTGGTGGACCAAAACCAGCTGAAGCCATGTTCAAAGGCTTGAACACTTCTTCCACCATCAAATCCTCATAGGCCTTGCCCGTAACCGCCTCGCACAAGGCACCGGCCAGCACATAGCCATTATTGGGATAAACCATGCCCGTTTGAGGGGCTAAGGCGAAGGCCTTTTTGACCCATGTCAGGCGCCCTTCGCGTGGCCCGGCCGCCCCCGCCTGCGCAATCATATCCAAAGGCGATAAATTGGTGGGCATGCTGGTTTGGCCCGTCATCAAATCGGCGAGCGTTCTTTCCTGATAGGCGGGCAACATATCCGGCGCGAGGGTGCCAAAGGCGTCAGCCAGTTTCATGTTCCAAGACAACAGGCCCCGCTCAACCAAGCGGGCAACCAAGGTGGCCGTCATGGATTTGGTGATAGAGCCGACATGCCAGAGCTGGCTCGTCTTCACCGGGGTGGGATCCGATGTGGCGAGCTGTCCCGCGACAGCTTCGCGCATTTCGCTCGCCTGACCGCGCAGGATCGCAAAGCCGCCGACTAAAGCTGGGATCTGATATTTGGCCTGACCCGCCGTTACCTCGGCCTGAAGATCGCCCAAGTCCTTTAGCCCGCTCTTTTCGGGCTCCGCCCCGTCTGCCAAGCGCGATAAGGTCAAAGGTCGCGCACTGCCTTGCGACCAAGTGCCGTCTAAGGAACCTTGTTCCGTCAAACTCAAGGTCAAGCGCCCGCGGATCACCGAGAAGGTTACATCCAAATCTGTCTCGCCGACACGGCCTCCATCGGCGGGAATGGGTCGGTTGCCTTGGTCGACAGAATAAAGAACCGGCAATTGATTGGCTTGGATCACCAAAATAAGGCGCAGCGTGGCAGGGCCCGCAACCAATTCCCCACCCCAACGCCCGATCAATGCCGGTGCAGGCTCGGCTTGGACACTCTTGCTGGCCCCAAAGAGCCCTGCCAGAAATGGAAAGGAAACCAAAAGGGAGCGGAGCGAACTGCGGCGCGAAACCATAACCAATCCTAACAATCCAAACCTGTGGGACCCGCCTCAATCCATACCCAAAAACGCATTCACCGTCAGCCGTCCCGTGGCAGGATTTGGGTCGAACGCAAAATCTTTCGGAATATGGGCGCAATGCAGGCTGGAGCTAAGATAGACAATCATCCGATTGAAGCGCGCTTCATGACGGCCAATCAACTCATAGATGGGGCTGGTCTCGTCAATATAGGCGGCATCTGGCAGGCCGTGGTGAGCGACATCGGCATGCAGGGCTGCTTCAAAGGCCGCAAACCGGCCCGCGTCCACACTTTCAAAGCCCGTACTGCGTTGCCGGTAAAAGGCGGTGCCACCTTGCCTGTCGCCCTGCCCCAAATACAAAAGGGCTGCGACACGTCCATACTCAAGGCTGTCAAAATGCGGCAAGCGCTGGATCGGCTGCAACTGATCGGACGGGGTAGTCACCAGCGAGAAATTGCATTCTCGCAAGCCTGCCCGGCCAGAATAGTCAAAGCACCGTGGCAAGATTTCAGCCAAAGGTCCCAACAGCGTTTGAAACGACGATGGGGGCACTGGGGCCCGGATACCCGGATAAAAGGGGCCATTTGGCGCAAAGTCAGGGCCTTGAACGGCTAGATCAACCATAGCATCCGGATCGGTCAGATAATTGTCCAGCACCACCACTTTGATTGGTTCGCGCCCATGGTGATAGACGCGCGCGATCCGCCCTTGCGTTTCAAATTCCTCAACCGGATCTGACGGCAGCACCTCCCTTACACCCCATCTATCACAGCGCGACAATAATCCTTGGCGCGCTCGCCCTGCACGCGCTTGAAAGCTTCGGCACTGGGCGCAAGCCGACGGACTAGCAACAGCCCCTTATCGCTGGGCAGACTAACCACAACTTCGCCCGGCCGTGCGGCTATGGGCGAGCGGGCCGAGACAACCATGATGCGGGCCCCTTCAGGACCGATTTTGCGGTCATTCAAGGTGAAGACATTATCCGTATTGCCCGCATAAAAGGCTGCGGACGTATAGTCTGCTCCTTTGCCGATAAAGACCCGGACGGGGCCTTTACGGAGGTCTAGCGCACAGGTGGAATAAGCCAGATCAGGCGACGAACGCACAATCTGTTGGTTTTGCGGTGTCACCATATTGCCATGCGCCAAGCGGTTGAGGCCACCAGAGGCTTCGCCAATACGGGTCATGGCGATATTCATAATGACGCTGGGGATAAGGCCGATCGTCAATAAATGACCCAAAACCGCCAACAAAACACCAAAGGCGAGCGGTTTCAGCCAACTGGCTTGCTTCTTTTCTTGCGCCATTAGTTTGCCCCCCCTGAAGTTGGCGTTTGGGTGCAGGAGATTTTCTTGACCCGGGGCAGTTTCAAGGCCTGTAGGGCAGCCTTCTCAACCGATTGTGGATTATAAAGGCGGATGGTCAGCGAAAACGTGCCGCCGCCTTTACTGGACAGCCAAGGCCCGGGCGTTGTGGGCCGCGTCGCACTTAATGTTCCCGTCCATGTCGTTGCTGGGGCGACAAGGGCGCGGGTCGCGTCGATGGAGCTTGCCCCATCGGTATTGATCGGCAACATCTGATTGGCCCCATAAATCGTGATGGACCACCAGCGCGTTGGGATCGCCTCGCCCTCCAAGGCATAGGTACAGCCTTCAACCAGCTTGGCCCCATCCTCATCGACATCGCGGTTGAAATAGACTGTCTCTTCTTTGGTCAAGGCGAGGAGGCCAACACGTGCAATGGTGGCGCGCAGCCAAGGATTGGCGGCAGACGCCCCGACAGTTGGATCGGTTGACCAGCGGCCCGAGACAAGCTTTGCGTCACTGAATAGGCCGCCTGAGACAGCTAACGCTGAGCCCACACCCAGGCCTAAGCCCAAGACGCCGCAGATAAGCCATCGCCACATGGGCACTTCTCCCCCCTGAGTTCTTTGTTGCGGTCAGCTTAAGCGACTGGGCAGGAAAGAATAGAGCCCCAATACACTTCCGTCAGCCTTCAGGGCTGAGCGATGGCAAGGCACAATTCTCGCCCGATCAAGGCAGCCGTGCCAACATCGCCGCTGTCCCACCGCAAGACCAGCGCCTTGGCGCGCAGGCTCAAAAATGGAGCTTCCCCACCTGCCGCCGACATGGCCAAAGCAGGTCCCAAACGGGTGTTCCACACCAGCGCTGGATCCCGATCTGTGGCCCACGCCAAGCCATCCACACCACCGGGTGTCGGGACCGGCGTCAGAACGCCATCGGCCGGCAGCGCGAACGGCCACGGGGCCGCTTTCGGTGCAAAGATAAGGCTAAAGGGCATTTTCTGCTTCAGCCGGATTACCAGAAACACATGCGCGCCCGATTGAACAGCAGCCAAGGCAAAGCCCTGCACGCGGCCTGTCATGGCATCTTGCACCTCACGGGCGGAAATGGCGCGCAAGCCCGCATCTTCGGCATCCGATAAGGCTGCTTGGATCGCAGACTCATTAACAATAGAGGCGGCTTGGATTTGGGTAGTCACGCCGTCGCGGGCCCCTTGCGCCATCAAGCGCCACAGGGCGACCGCCCCTGCCCCCGTTGCCGCAAGAACCAGAAGAAGCACAAAAGCCCCTACCCCATAGGAGATAAAGCCCGGCGCATTAAGTGCCAAAGGTGCCAAGAGCGCTAAGAGCAAAAATGCGAGTACGAGCCCACCGGCTGACAGCGCGACCAAAACGCCCTCTGAGCCAGTGCGCGCCTTGGCCGCATCAAACCCATCACGCAAATTCTGCATGAGATATTTGGGGTTCAACAAGAAGGGTGCGCGCGCCATTTCCCCCTTTTGGGCTGACTCTGTGATTTTGGGCAATCCTGCGCCGAAAACGGATTAGGCTTGCGCAAAATAGCGGTCCAGCACGCCTTCATAAATGGTGGTCAGGGTTTCGATATCGCGTGTCTCCACCCGCTCATTGACTTGGTGCATGGTCGCCCCAACCAAGCCAAACTCACACACTGGGCAATAATCCTTGATAAAGCGCGCGTCGGATGTGCCACCCGTGGTCGATAATTCCGGCCTGCGCCCGGTCACGGCCTCACAGGCATCTTGGATGAGGTGGGTCAAAAGTCCTGGCGGGGTAAAAAAGGCTTCGCCTGAGACCATGATGGAAAGATCAATCTTGCCTTTGAACCCTTCTTCCGCACGCCGGGCTTCGGCCAGAAGCCAAGTCGACAGGCTTTCACCTGTGTGGGCAGTATTGAAGCGGATGTTGAAACGGGCCGTCGCCTTTTCTGGGATGACATTGGTGGTTGGATTGCCCACATCCATCGTCACAACTTCGAGATTGGAGGGCTGGAAACCTTCGGCCCCCTCATCAAGCTTATGGCTTTGAATCTGGTGCAGGAAGCCAATCAAGGCCCGCACGGGATTGGCCGCCTTATGGGGATAGGCAACATGGCCTTGAATACCTGTCACGGTGACGGTGCAATTGAGCGAGCCGCGGCGGCCATTTTTGATCATGTCGCCCATGGCATCCGGATTGGTCGGCTCACCCACCACGCAGTGATCGAGGACTTCGCCCTCCGCCGTAATGGCTTGCAGTAATTTCTTGGTGCCATGTAGCGCGACGCCTTCTTCATCGCCGGTAATGAGGAAGGAGATCGAGCCCTTGGGCTTGGGGTTTTTTGCCAAATAGCGTGCGGTGGCCGCGATAAAGGCGGCGATCCCGCCTTTCATGTCGGCGGCACCTCGACCGATCAACAAACCATCTTGCAGGGCCGCCTCGAAAGGATCGACTGACCACTGCGCGAGGTCCCCGGTCGGAACCACGTCTGTATGGCCCGCGAAGCAGAAATTGGGGCCCTCGGTGCCGAAGCGCGCATAGAGATTATCAATATCTTCGAACCGATAGCGTTTGACGCGAAAGCCCAAGGCCTCCAGCGCCTGTTGCACCACGTCGAGCGCGCCAAGATCAGCGGGCGTGACAGAGGGTTTGCGGATCAGGTCGCAGGCCAAATGAATGGGATCGAAATCAGATGTGGTCATAAGCCCAACCTAGGGCAGATTGGTGGCTCTAGCCAGAGGCGGCCACCCGACGGATCGCAGCCATCGCTGCCGCATTGGCGATCAAGTCCGCGCCCTCGGTCCAAACAGGCTTGCCGGTTTGAATAGCGTCCACAACGCCATCGAACTGATAGGCAAAGGTTGGGCGACGCGGGAAGGTTTCGCGGGTTTCTTGGCCGTCGATGGTCAGTTTCAATTCCGCGCCATATTGGGGGGCTAAAGGATTGTCGATATCAAGGCGACCCTTGGTGCCAACAAGTTCTAGCCGAGGCGGCTTGCGCCCGCCTTCTGGGTCCATATCGCAAATCACATCGGCCTCAAGGCCGGTTGGAAAGGAGAAATGGGCCGTTGTGCGCCGATCTACACCATCAGGTTCAAGGTCTTGGTGGGCGGCGGTCACAAGGGGTTCTGCCCCAGCCAAATGGCGCAACCAACTGACGGGATAACAGCCAAGGTCTGCTAATGCGCCCCCACCTTGGGAGGCTTGCCAGCGAAACTCCCGCGCATTGCGGACGATGGGAACCGAAAACTCCGCTTCACCGGAAACAAGCTCACCCAATTGGCCGGACTGAACAATGTCCACAGCCCGACGAAACAAAGGATGCCAACGATAATGAAAGGCCTCGATCAAGCGCTTACCGGCCTTATTGGCTGCATCTACCAAGGTTCGCGCATCGGCCTCATTCACCGTGGCCGGCTTTTCAAGGAACACATGTTTGCCCGCTGCAAGGGCCTTGAGGCTCCACTCACAATGCCCAGCAGGTGGCAGAGCAATATAGACCACATCGACATCATCGCGCGCGATCACTTCCTCATAGGTTCCCGCATGGGGGATCGAATGGGTCATGGCATATTCAAGCGCGCGCTCCCGCGTCGAAGCCCCAATCGCCACCAGAATTGCATCTGGATTTTCAGCTATGGGATCGATCAATGCGGGTTTGGCAATGCGTGCCGCGCCGAGAATAGAGAACCGAAGAGCCATCTACTTCCAATTCATCTTTACGGAGATAAAAACTTAAAGTCCGCAGTCTTTATCCGAATCGATAAAAACGCAACGGCCACACTTTGGTTCCGTTCGGCAGCGGGTCAAGCCCCACAGATCACGAAAACGTGATAATTATGACAAGGCTCAGATTATTTTCCAGATCGACGGTAAAATTGCACTAACCGCAGCGTTTAGAGCGCCATTCAGCGACCTGAGGCAAGCTTTCCCAGCCAAAAGCCGTTTCGCTTGGCCCCTGGGCGCGCAAGGTCTCAAGACGCGCCATCCCTTCCTCATAAGTTGGAATATGGCCAATTGGCACCCACCAAAACGCCATATGGGCGGTCCCGAGTGAAGGAAACCATTCGGCCTTTTGATTATAGACTTTGACATGGGCGGTCTTCCAAACAAAGTCTTCCAAGGCTTCAGCTGTCTTCCACACGCTCATGTTAATCAAAAAGCGCGGATCGTCAGAGGCGCGAATATCCATCGCATTGCCAGAGTCAGACTTGAGCCGCCACACAAAGCCCTCTGCCCGTTCGGCAATGGCGTTCACCGCATCAATACGGCTGGTGAAGCCTGCAAAGCGCGGATCATCCTGATCATAGCGCGACACGGAGACATTGATTTGGGCGAGATAATGATTTTCTGGCTGTGGAAACATGAGGCCTCCTAATCGCGTAGTAATTCATTGATTCCTGTTTTGGACCGGGTCTGCGCATCGACGGTTTTGACGATAACAGCGCAAGCCAAGCTGGGTCCACCCTTGGGGTCTGGCAGAGAGCCTGGCACCACCACCGCATAGGAGGGCACTTCGCCGCGATAGACAGCCCCTGTGGCCCGGTCGATGATTTTGGTCGAAGCGCCCAAAAACACCCCCATCGAGATGACAGCGCCTTCGCGCACAATCACGCCCTCGGCCACTTCAGAACGGGCCCCCACAAATACATTGTCTTCGATGATAACGGGGCCGGCTTGTAAAGGCTCCAACACCCCGCCAATGCCTGTGCCGCCAGAAATATGGACATTGGCCCCGATCTGGGCACAGGAACCAACCGTCGCCCAGGTGTCGATCATGGTGTTTTCACCCACATAGGCCCCGATATTCACAAAGCTTGGCATCAGGACCGCGCCCTTGGCAATAAAGCTGCCCCGGCGCACGACAGAGCCCGGCACCATGCGGAAGCCTGCTTCGCGGAAATCAGCCTCCAACCAGCGCGCGGTCTTTAAGGGCACTTTGTCAAAGGCGCGCCCGGCATGCTGCACCGGATGGGGATCATGCTCAGGGTCGATCAGATAATTGTCATTGAGGCGGAAGGACAAAAGCACGGCTTTCTTCAGCCATTGATGCGTCGTCCATTGACCGTCTGCGCCACGCGAAGCCACGCGCACCACGCCTTGATCCAACAAGGTCAAAGCCTCCCCCACGGCATCTCGTACAGGCCCTGTCGTCTCAATGGAGATAGCGGTCCGGTCTTCCCACGCGGCATTGATGGTGGCTTCAAGGTGGTTGAGATCAGTCATGGGCGTGGTCATTTTCAGCTAGCAGGTTTGGCCATAAGGCTTTCTGCTATGCCCGTGCTTGATCGGTCACGCAATCGCTTGCGTCACTAACGGCACAAGGAATTAGAACAAACGTCCACCATTCGGCACGTTTTGATCGGGAGCAAATAGGACCACGTGGCCATCTGCATCAGGGAAGCCCAAGGTCAGCACTTCTGAACGTATGGGTCCAATCTGACGCGGCGGGAAATTCACCACGGCAGCAACTTGGCGCCCAACCAAGTCATCCAAACGATAATGGGTGGTGATTTGGGCGGATGATTTCTTGACGCCCAAGGTCGGGCCAAAGTCGACCATCAAAATGTAAGAGGGTTTGCGCGCCGCCTCAAACACCTCGGCTGACACAATCGTGCCGACCCGAATATCGACCTTCAAGAAGTCGTCAAATGTAATCGGCTCGGCTTGCGGGGCTAAAGGATCGTGCAAATGGTGCATGGGCTAACCTAGATCGAACCCTTTTCTTCAACCACCAAAATCCGGGCGACCCCTACAGGGCGCGCAATATGTTCATCGCCCACATTGGCCACAAAAATATCATTGGGACCAAGCCGTACAGTCTTTTCAGCGCCATCGACCTTATAGGACATATCAACCGCGCCATCGACCACCATAAAGACCTCCGCGCCGGTGTTGGTGTGCCAAATATAGGGCTGATCGGTCCAATGCAGCCGCACCGTCGCCCCGGCAATTTCCGCCAAATCCCGCGCACCCCAAGCCCGCTCTGCGGTGAATTGGGTGATGTCTTGATGGATCTCAGCCATGCTGGGTTCCCGCTTCAACAACCGCTTCCAAGAAGGCGGTCAAATCATTGGTCATGTGATGGACATGGTCGGGCGTCTCATCGACAGGCCCTGCCGGGCGGCCATCAACAGGCTCGTGACTCCAATCCTTCCACGACCAGACAAGAATGGTGGAAAAGCCAAGCTCGTGAGCCGTCAGCAAATTGCGCGACAAATCTTCCACCATGACGGATTTGGTCGGCTCAACCACATGGCGGTCAATCAACACATCAAACGCTTCGCGCTTGGGCTTGGGCACATAGCCGGTCGCCTCAATGTCAAACAGATCGTGGAAAACATCCTCCAACCCCAAAGCTTTCAGCGTGCGCTCAGCATGGCCGCGCGAGCCATTGGTGAACACCAATTTCCGGCCGGGCAAAGCCTCAATCGCGGCGCGCAATTTGGGCGCGGGCACCACAGGGCTATAGTCCAAATCATGGACATAATCGAGGAAGGCGCTGGCGGGCATATTATGCTCGCGCATCATGCCGTTTAGTGTGGTGCCATAGGTGGTATAATAATGTTTCTGCTTGGCCTTGGCCGCATCATAATCTAGGCCCAAATAGCGGCCGACAAATTCAGTCATGCGCTCGTCAATTTGGGCAAATAAATCACATTCGGCGGGATAAAGCGTGTTATCGAGATCAAAGACCCAATCTTCGGCCTGATAAAGTCGGGTCAGCGGGCGTGTGGTCATGAGCGAATAAGGGTTCCTGAACCGGAGTCGGTGAAAAGTTCGTTGAGGATGGCGTGGGGCGTCCGGCCATCTAGGATGACGACGGCCTCCACACCGGATTCAATCGCCGCAATGGCTGTCTCTAATTTAGGGATCATCCCGCCATTCGCAACGCCTGACGCCATCAAAGCGCGCGCGTCGGCGATCGTCATCTCAGGGATCAGATTGCCTTGGCCGTCCTTCACCCCTTCAATATCGGTCAATAACAAGAAGCGCTTGGCGTGTAGCGCCCCGGCTAAGGCCCCAGCAGCGGTATCGGCATTGATGTTGAAGGTCGCACCGGCTGGGTCCACGCCAATGGGGGCCACCACCGGCACATAATCCTGCTCGGCCTTGATCAAGGTCATGACCAATTGCGCATCGACTTCTTTGGGATCGCCGACAAAGCCCAGATCAACCACTTGCTCAATCAAGCTTTCGGGGTCCTTGCGGGTGCGTACAACTTTTTCGACCGTGAACAGGCGCGCATCCTTGCCCGACAGACCCACGCCACGCACATCGGCTTCGCGGCCCGCTTGGGTAATCAAATGCGCCAATTGCTTATTGACCGCGCCCGACAGCACCATTTCGGCGATTTCCATCGTGGCGGTATCAGTCACGCGCAGACCGTCAACAAACTCAGACTTTACGCCCGCCCGGTTCAGCATGGCGCTAATCTGTGGCCCGCCGCCATGGACGACCACGGGGTGAATGCCCACAAGCTTCAACAAGACGACGTCAGCGGCAAAGCGCTGGGCGGTTGCCTCATCGCCCATGGCATGGCCACCATATTTAATCACCACGGTTTCGCGGTCATAGCGCTGGATAAAGGGCAACGCCTCGGCCAAGGTTTTGGCGGTTGCAAAAGCAGTCTCAGCTTTGCTGGGGGCGGCGGTGTCAGCAGTCATTGGCGTTAGATTCCCAAAGGGCTCAAAGGCGGGGAGTTCGCTTTAACGATGTCTGCCCCGCACGCCAAGCGGTTTGGGCGTTTGTATTCGGGCAGGGAACAGATTTACCGAAACGTCTTCACCTCAAAGCGGCCGGTATGGGTGGCAATTCCGCGCTTCATGCCTTCGCTGACATAGGGCGTGGAGACATTGCCCATGGCGTCAACGGCGATCAGGCCGCCATCGCCGCCTTGGGTTTCCATATCGGCCAAAGCCCCGGCGCACGCCGACGCCAAAGTCTGCCCACCATAGCGAACGCGGGCAGAGATATCGGCGGCCACAGCCGCGCGCATGAAATATTCGCCCTGGCCGGTACACGAAACCGCAACCCGCTCGTCCGCCCAAGTCCCTGCCCCGATCAAAGGCGTATCGCCAACCCGGCCAGGCATTTTGTTTAAGAGGCCGCCGGTAGACGTGGCCGCAGCCAAACGGCCTGCAATATCGCGCGCCACAGCGCCCACCGTGCCATGGGCAAGCTCTCCGGGCTCCACCGGGCGGCGCACGGCAGGGGTATAATAAGCGGCAGGGTCTTCAATCTCTTCAAGGCCCATGTCGCGCGCAAAAGCCTTGGCTCCAGCGCCAACCAACAGCACATGCGGGGTTTCTTCCATCACTGCGCGCGCCGCCATAATGGGCGAACGGAAGCCGACCAAGGCCCCAACAGCCCCAGCACGTCGCAGCGCGCCATCCATCACCGCAGCATCTAATTCATACTCACCATTGCCATTGGCCGAGGCCCCCTTGCCTGCAACATGGAAGCCTGAATCTTCCAATTCCCGCACCATGGAGACCACCACATCCAGCGCGGATAAGCCTTCTTCCAGCATATCGGCCCCACGCTTCAAGACTTCGGCCATATGGGCTTCCTCCCGATCATAGGTGCGACCACGGGCAGGTCCTGCCCCACCATGAAGTGCCAATGCCCAAGCCATGAAATGCTCCCGATACGCTGGGGGCCCAAAAGGGTGCCCAAGAAAAATGAGAAATGAGACATCCTGCTCTAGTGCGAAGCGTAGCACTTCGCTATGCCTTTCAAAACAGATTGCTCAGGAGACACATCATGAAGGCGCTATTGTCCCATTCACCCGGCATGCCCGAGACCCTTAGCTTATCGGAATTGCCTGAGCCCGTCGCAGGCAAAGGCGATGTGATTCTCGACGTGAAGGCCGTCGGCATCAATTATCCCGACGTCTTGATCATTCAGGACAAGTACCAATTCAAGCCAGAGCGCCCATTTGCGCCAGGTGGGGAAGTATCGGGCGTTGTCTCCGCTGTTGGGGAAGGCGTCACCCACCTCAAAGTCGGTGACCGCGTGATTGGCTCGACCGGTTGGGGCGGCTTGGCAGAAAAAATCGCACTGCCTGCCGCACGCTGCATCCCCATCCCCGACAGCATGCCGTTTGATGAGGCAGCAGCCTTCATCATGACCTATGGCACCAGCCACTATGGCCTGAAGGATCGCGGGCAGTTGAAGGCGGGCGAAACTTTGTTGGTGCTGGGCGCAGCTGGCGGGGTTGGTCTTGCGGCAGTTGAACTGGGTAAAGCCATGGGCGCCAAAGTCATTGCGGCTTGCTCGACCCAAGAAAAAGTCGACGTCTGTTTGGCCCATGGCGCAGATGAAGGCCTTGTCTATCCAACGGGCGAATTTGATGCCGAAGGCAAAAAGGCCTTGGCAGATTTGTTCAAAAAGGCCTGTGGCCCCAATGGCGCTGACGTGATTTATGACGGTGTGGGTGGGGCTTATGCCGAAGCCAGCTTGCGCGCCATTGGATGGGAAGGCCGTTTCTTGGTCATTGGCTTCCCAGCAGGCATCCCCGCCATTCCCCTCAATCTAACGCTTTTGAAGTCCTGCCAAATCGTTGGCGTGTTCTGGGGCGCCTTTACGGCGCGCAACCCAAAGGCGAATCAGGAGAACATCGCCGAACTGATGGCTTTGTATGCAGCGGGAAAAATCAAACCCCATGTCTCTGCACATTTTCCATTGGATAAGGGCGCTGAAGCGATCCGTCATCTGATGGACCGCAAAGCCACTGGAAAGGTTGTTGTGACGTTATGACCGAACCAAAGCCTCCCGGCGCTGTGATTGTGGCCGGGACTTTTCGGGCAAGGCGGGGTGTCACCTTGCCCGTATTGGCAGCGATGGCAGCGATGTCGACGGCATCACGGGCAGAAGAAGGGTGTGAACTATATACCTATGCCGTTGATGCCTTTGACCCGATGACCATCCGGGTCTTTGAGATCTGGGCAGATATGGCCTCGTTCAAGCGCCACCGCGAAGCCAATCATACCAAGATCTGGCGCAGTAAATGGAATGATCTTGGCCTTGGTGATGCCAATCTGACTTCATTCGAAGTCGATAATAAAGCCGCGCTCTAGACGCGGCGACACTACTCAGGGAGTAAAGCCATGGTTGGACGCGTGAAAGACAAGGTCATTGTCGTAACAGGGGCTGCCAGTGGCATTGGCCTTGGAACGGTCGAGCGCTTGATTGAAGAAGGCGCTTTTGTTTTGGCAGCCGACATCCAAGATGAAAAAGGGGCCAATCTGGAAGCCCGCTTCAAGGACCGTCTGATCTATCGCCATTGCGACGTCACCGATGAAGCCCAAGTCAAAGCCATTCTCGATGCTGCGGCAAGCCAGTTCGGCGGGGTCGATGGCCTGTTCAATAATGCAGGCTCTGCCGGCATTATGAGCCCTTTGGAAGACGTTGAGTCCAAAGACTGGAAGGCAATTTTTGATGTGCTGGTGACTTCGGTCTTTTACGGCACCAAGCATGCGGTGCCACATCTGGCCAAGCGCGGCGGTGGCTCAATCGTCAATACCGCTTCCATTGCGGGCCTTGAAGCTGGGTGGGGCCCGATTGCCTATTCCACGGCCAAGGCCGCCGTGATCCATTTCAGCAAAGTGGCCGCTGCCCAATTGTGTGCGAAAAACATCCGGGTCAACGCAATTTGCCCGGGCCTGATTGCAACTTCCATCTTTGGTACGGCACTGGGCCTACCTCGCGAACAAGCCGATCAACTTGCAGCCCTCATCGCCCATCAGGGCGGGGCAGCCCAACCGATTGGGCGCGCAGGGCAGCCTAAGGACATTGCCGAAGCGGTCCTGTTGTTGATGAGCGATGCAGGCAGCTTCATGACGGGCACGCATTTGGTCGTTGATGGCGGGATCACGGTGGGTCCACGCCATGCGTGGGACCCTGCCGCGCCCTCCCCCATGGCTTCTATTTTTGGCGATGCCGTGCCGACACCGCAAAGCTAGATCAGGGCTTTCATGGATCAGACCACAAGCCCTGCCCCTAAGAAATTGCCGCTGTCGCCCAATAGCATCGGCGCGCTTTGGATGTTGGGGTCTGCGGCAGGCTTTTTGGTGATGGCAGTGCTGGCCAAGGGCTTGGGCTCGACCACCAGTGTTGCCATGCTGATCTTCTGGCGCTCCTTAGCAGGTGTGGTGGCGGTCTTGCCCTTTGCTTTGATGGCCGGGCCACAAGTGTGGAAGACATCAAGGCCCGGTAAGCTCCTTTTGCGGTCCAGCTATGGCACGATTGGCTTTTTTGCGGGCTTTTACGCGCTGGTGCATCTGCCTTTAGCCCAGAGCCAAGCTTTAAGCTTCTCGCGCACCTTATTCATGACGATACTGGCCGTTGTGATCTTGAAGGAAAAAGTTGCGTGGCGGCGCTGGACGGCGGTTGGCATTGGCTTTGTCGGGATCTTGATGATGACCAAGCCTGATTTCTCAGCCTATGCGACCGCGCTTGATCCCGCAACGATTGCCGCTTTGGTCTCGGCACTGGCCTTTGCCTTTGCCCTCGTCACGGTTAAGGATTTGACCAAGGATCACTCGTCTTTGACTTTGGTGGTCTATGGCAATGTGTTCACCACATTGGCAGGCCTGCCCTTCCTAATCCTTGACCCCGTCTTGCCAGACCTAAAGACCATGGGCCTTTTGATCGCCATGGGGTTCGCAGGCGTGGTCGCCCAATCCTGCTATGTGCGGGCTTTATCGACGGGGGAAGCCTCGCTGATGGCCTTGATCGACTATATACGCTTGCCCTTGGTGGCGATTGCCGGTGTGATCTTCTTTCACGAAATACCCGACACTTTAGCCATGGTGGGGGCAGCCATCGTCATCATCTCGACGCTCTACATCACCTTGCGCGACGCCCAGACCAAAACGGCTAAGCCGCTTGCGCCCCCACCAGCCTAGTACCCCATTCGTTTAAGATGCCCAGCGTGATCAGCGCTTGGCCGCCATAATAAAGGGTCCAGACCGCTGGGCTGGTGAGGCGATGCCAGGGCGAGTCTGGTTTGAGGGCAAACAGTTCGACGCCCAAAATCATGTCCGAGGTCGCAAAGGCCACCACGCCAATCACGGCATAGGTCAGATAGGGGCTCGCCGGTAAAGCAAGCGCGGAAAAGCACATGCCGAGAATAATGACAAAATAGAAGCTCAATGGGACCTTCATCGGTCCCAAATGCCGCCAGAGGATTCCAAATAGCAAGGCAGCACTGGTTGCTAAGAGGGCAAGGGCGAGAGCGATCTGCCACGTTCCAATGCCATGTTGAAACGCGCCAAACTCCAGAAACAGCGGGATATAGCAGCCGTGCGCGATGGCAAAGGCGGCCACGCCCGCCATAAAGCGCTTCTCACCCGGCCCTGCCAGCAATAAATCGCCGATCGCACTGGCCGCCAAGGCATAGAGGAGAAAGCTTGGGCCTTGGGCCTGCCAAACGACGAGGGCAAGACCTGCCACCGCAGCCGTTTTCATAACACTGCGCAGTGGATTGGGCGCTTGTTTGTTGAAGATGAGGCCATAGAGGATCGCTGCCGCAGCCGATAGCATCCATAGCCACACCATAGGCTCAGCGAAATTAATCAGCATAGCCTTAGCCCCCGACGCGTAAGGACAGGCCACCATCGACGCAAAGGCCTTGGCCTGTGATAAAGCCCGCGTCATCGCTGGCCAGAAAGAGGGCGACTTTGGCAATATCGTCAGGTTCGCCCAAGCGGCGCAGCACCGCCTTATTGGCCCAGGTTTCGGCAATCTCTGGCCGTTGGTCCCATAGGCCTTGGGTCATGCCGGTGCGAATGGCACCGGGCAACAACCAATTGGCGGTGACGTGATATTTGCCCAGCTCAATGGCGAGTGCACGCGTGAAACCTTGCACGCCGGACTTTGAGGCCGAATAAGCCGCCAATCCCATGCCGCTGCCTTCGGCCATGACTGAGGCTGTGTTGATGATTCGACCCGCAGCACTGGCTTTCAGATCTGGGATCGCTGCACGCGTGAGGCGGAACATCGCCCGCAAGTTCACGTCCAGGGTCTGGTCCCAATCTTCATCGCTGGTCCGTTCCACCAAACTATTGGTCGCGATGCCCGCATTATTGAACAGGATATCGACCCCGCCCAAATGGCTGCGCGCTGCCGCCAAGATTTGGTCTGGTGCATCCGAATCGGTGACCGACTGGCCGTGGGTTCTAATGCCCGACCCTTCAAAGGCCTGAACCAGTTTCTCACCGGGCAAATCAACGGCAAGCACCACGGCCCCTTCGCGCGCAAATAGATGTGCGGTAGCCAACCCAATGCCGGAAGCGGCCCCGGTGATAATGGCGCGACGGCCAGCCAAGCGTTTGGTCAAAAAATATCCCCTCTTTGCGTTTGCAAAGAAGGGATAGTGGATTAGGGCGCAGTGTCGATGGAAAAAAACTTGTGTGCCGGTTGAACTGCAGTCCGCAGACCCTGGAGGGGGGCTGGGGGGGCTGTTGGGAAACCAGAACCTGCGAGATGTTCTGCTGTCCAACCGACAATGCCCTTATCGACCCCGCTTGTGGCGCGATCTAGGTGCAAATGCGGCGGAATGGGGGCATTGCATTAATTATTTGTCATTTAACATCACCAAAGCATGAAGATGGTTTCTACTTGGTGTTTTACTTCGCTTCAAATGCGCCTAGATAACAGCCATGAAATTCGCAAAAATGAACGGCCTCGGCAATGAAATCGCTGTCCTAGACGCGCGAGAGCGTCCGCTGACGCTCAATGCGAGCGCGGTCGAAGCCTTGGCCACGGCTGGAAAAGGCATTGGCTTTGACCAATTGATGCTGCTCCTGCCGCCGAAAAACCCGATGGCAGACGTCTATACCGAAATCTGGAATGCCGATGGGTCCAAAGTGGCTGCCTGTGGCAATGGTTCGCGCTGTGTGGCTTGGTATGTGATGCGCGAGATGAACCGCGAGAATTTGGTCATTGAGACCGAGGCAGGCCTTTTGGGCGCGGTCAGTGTCGGGCCCAACCTGATTAGTGTGGATATGGGCGAGCCGATTTTAGACTGGGAGTTGATCCCCATGTCTGAGCGGATGGATACCATCCGGATTGAGCTGCAAGTCGGCCCGATTGATGACCCGATCCTGCATGGGCCAGGTGTGGTCAGCATGGGCAATCCCCATTGCGTCTTCTTTGTTCAAGACGCCGAACTCGCCCCCGTGGAAGCAGTTGGGCCAATGATTGAATATCACCCCCTCTTCCCAGAGCGCACCAATGTCGGCTTTGCCGAGATTGTCGCCCGCGATCATATCCGTTTGCGGGTTTGGGAGCGGGGTGCAGGCTTGACGAAAGCCTGTGGCACGGGTGCCTGTGCGGCTTTGGTCGCAGCCGTTCGCCGCCGCCTGTGTGACCGGGTCGCCAAGGTCCAAGTCGATGGCGGCATGCTGGAGATCGAATGGCGGGAAAGCGATAATCACGTCATTATGACCGGTGCCGTTGCCCTTGAAACCGAAGGTACCATTCGGGGAAACTAGGCAGATCGCAGCCTGATAGCTTGACGTGTTCGCCGTCAGACCCCAAGCACCCCGCGCAAGCAGGGAGTTTAGACTCATGGCGAATGTGGTGGTTGTCGGGGCCCAATGGGGCGACGAAGGCAAAGGCAAGATTGTGGATTGGTTGAGCGATCGTGCCGATGTGGTCACGCGCTTCCAAGGCGGCCATAATGCCGGTCATACATTGGTTGTGGGCGAAAAGGTCTATAAGCTCTCGCTCCTGCCTTCGGGCGTTGTGCAAGGCAAATTGTCGGTGATTGGCAATGGCGTGGTTGTCGACCCGCATGCGCTTCTCGATGAGATCAAGCGCGTCAGCGACCAAGGCGTGGTGATTGATCCCTCAATCCTCGTACTTGCCGATAATGCGACCCTGATCCTCGCCTTACATCGCGATTTGGATGGCGCACGCGAAGCCCAAGCAGGTGCGGGCAAGATTGGCACCACGGGTCGGGGCATTGGCCCTGCCTATGAAGATAAGGTTGGCCGTCGCGCCATTCGCGTCGCCGATCTGGCTGACCCCGATGCGCTGGACGCCAAGATCGACCGCTTGCTTGCCCATCACACCGCTTTGCGCAAAGGCCTCGACCTGCCCGAGCTCGATGGCGCGGCGATCAAAGCCGAACTCATAGGCCTTGCACCTAAAATCTTGCCCTATGCCCAGCCTGTTTGGAAAGTGCTGGAAGAAGCCCGCCGTCGGGGCCGCCGCATCCTGTTTGAAGGCGCACAAGGCACGCTGCTCGACATTGACCACGGCACCTATCCCTATGTGACCTCGTCCAACACGGTTTCAGGCCAAGCCTCCGCCGGCACCGGCATGGGCCCCAATTCCTTGGGCTATGTGCTGGGCATCTGCAAAGCCTATACAACCCGCGTCGGTGAAGGCCCCTTCCCCACCGAATTGTTTGACGATGTCGGCAAGCGCATTGGTGAGCGTGGGCATGAGTTTGGCACCGTCACAGGCCGGCCACGTCGCTGCGGCTGGTTTGACGCGGTGCTTGTCCGCCAAGCTGCCATCGTCGGCGGCATCAGCGGCCTTGCCCTCACCAAACTCGATGTGCTCGACGGGTTTGAGCAACTCAAAGTCTGTGTCGGTTATCGGATTGGCGACCGCGCCTTGGATTGGTTCCCTGCAGGCCTGAAAGATCAAGCCAGCGTTGAGCCCATCTTTGAATATTTCGACGGGTGGCAGGAAACCACACGCGGTGCGCGTTCTTGGAAGGACTTACCCGCAAACGCCATCAAATATGTGCGCCGCATCGAAGAATTGGTGACCCGCCCCGTCGCCCTTCTGTCCACCAGCCCAGAGCGGGACGACACAATCTTGGTGCGCGATCCATTTGAGGGGTAAGGGCTGATGAGCAAGATCGCTTTCAACTACGCACTTGGTCACTTTAATCCCGGTACTATAGAGTTGGATTTGTCGAGCCGGATCAATACATTTGTTGGGATAAATAATATCGGGAAGAGCCAGTTAGTCAGGCAGGCAGTCGCCTTCATAGGTCAAAACTATCTGTTTCAGTCTACAGGTACTGTTAGTTCAACTTTTGAAGTTTCGAGTAAAATTATCAACGAACTTCTACGTCAAACTAACGCACATATATTCGATCTCATGAGTGCTTTTTCAAAAAAAGAGCAAGAAATCCCATTCAATGCAACAATAATTAAGTATTCAAATTTAACAACAAACCCAAAGACAAACATTTCATCCCACTATTCAATGGAGAACGGCGATAGTGTTCCTTATGGATTAGATCATTACTTTTTTGAAAATTTTTTTTATGCTAAATCATTTGAGAAACCAGTATTCATCGCAGCAGAGCGCGACTTTCAAACTGCGCCCGGTTGGTCTGGACACCAAAAACCCGCCTATCAAGAGAACGGTAGCAATGTCCAACAAGCTTATGATTTCCTACATAGGGCAGTGGCAACCGGAAGACAAATCAACCAAACTATCTTACGACAACTAAATCAGGTTTTGGCACCGGACTTTGCTTTCACTGAGATTTGGCCAGATACTGCGGAAGGTAGTCCTGTGCTTAAGTTAGGATTAGGTGATGCCAAGTACCGCAGAATTGACGAACTAGGTAGCGGGATAAAGACAGTTCTCCACGCATTACTGGTTTTGAACGCTTACCACGAAATCTGGGAAAACATCCCCTCGTGCATCGTGATCGAAGAAATTGAGAACAATCTGCACCCGCGTGCTATTCGGCGATTAATCGATATTCTTGTTAAAGAAAGCGCTCATGCTGAGACGCGACTGATTTTCATCACGCATTCGCCCGTCGTTATGGAGCACTTGGCGTCAGTGCACGACGCAACGACACACCATGTTTATCGAGAAGGCGATGCCACTGTTTGCCGTCCAATTCAGCACTTCAAAGACGCATGTAATGCGCTGACTGATCTTGGTGCGAGGGCAAGCGATTTGTTGCAGGCCAACTTTGTGATTTGGGCTGAAGGTCCAACAGAACAAATTGTCATCCCTCATCTGATTTCAAAGTATGCCGAGGACCTCGCTTTTGGAACAGACTACATTGTGGCTCTTTATGGTGGAAACTTGCTCCTTCATTTCTCTGGAGACATGCCTGAGTTCACTAAATCAGATGAGAATATGTCCGATGACATTGGAGATCATCGGATCGAAGTCGCTCGTTTGAATCGGAATTTTGCTTTCGTGATGGACAGCGATGGTGAAGTAGAAGGTAAGCCCCCGAAACGAGCTAAAGAAGCTATAAGGCAGGCACAGAAAGATGGTCTCAAATTTCCAGTTTGGACCACATATTGTCGCGAAATAGAGGGCATGTATCCAATTGAGATATTCACTAAAGTTTACGGACTGCCAAGGAATGCGTCAGCACTGGCAGAGCGAGATCACACATGGGGAGCAAGTGACATTTTGGCTGCAGGATGGGGCATAGAAAAGGGCCGACAAATCAAAAAAATCGAACTTGCCAAGGAAGCAATCAGGTTGGGATTCGAACTCAATTACGAAGAAGATATTAGCGCTCTAAATGAGATAATCGACGCAATTCGTCATGCGAAAAGTCTTTAAGATGCAACATGACAAAGAAGTTCCCGCTGAAAACCCTCCCAATCCCAACTGGGATGATGAGGACGCCGATGATGCCCCGCGTGAGCTGACGCCGGAAGAGCAGGCGTTGCATCAAGAAAATATGGCCAAGCTCGGCCGGGTTATGCGGGCCTATCTGATTTTGAAGATTGGCCTATCCGCGCTTCTGATTGCGGTCGTTATCAAGTTTTTTGGCCGCTAGACTTTAGCGCCATAAGGCGCGTGGGTCGCGCGTACAGCTGACTTGGGTGCCGCCGACATCAAGGGCCAAACGGTTGGCCGTCGGCTCTCCCCAAGCAAAGCCCTCGGCACGATCATCACTATCTTTCAACAGATAGAGGGTAAGCGAGGGTCGGTTCTGTCCAATCGGCCATTCCACATTGCGGAGACGTAAGCGCAGCTTAGCAGGGTTGCCGCCCGCAAACTCAGCCGTCACCAAGCCACCTTGGTCGTGCACCACAAGGTCAGACACAATGGCGCGTTCAGCACCCTTGGCAACCGAAGCCCAGCACGAAAAAGTCTGTGCCCGTTTCAGGCGCGTCGGGGGGGTATCACTGCCACCAAAGACCCGCACGCCGCGTTCGTCCACGCCAACGTCGCGCACCTCCCACACATTGGCCGAAATATCATGCTGCTCGCTGACCGACAGCACGCGCTTATCGGCATTGGTCACAAGCTTGCAGGCGGCAGGCCGCGTCGCGCCGCTAAAGCCTTCCCCGCGCCGCCGCCAAATGATGTCGCAGCCCATGACGGGGGTAAAAGCTTCTTTCTTGAGCTGACCGGGCTTTAGGCCTTCCACCCCTTCAACGAGCCGCCACGCCCCTTCTAAGGGCTTGCCTTCCTTTGGCGCAAAACCAGACAGGCGAATGCCGTTCAATTCTGGATCGACACTCAAGGTCCAGATGCGTTGGCGGGCAACGGGCCCCGTTTCACCGCCTTTGCGATACTCAACATAGAAGCTGACGGGGCCGAATTCAGGGGCTTCAATCGGCTTTACCACGGCATGCAAGCGCTCATGGCGCAAAGGCAGCGGCACATTGAGTTCGGGTTCAAAAAAGGTCTGCAACTCATTGTCCCACCGCCCAGTCAACAGGTCAGCAAGGTCGAGTAAGTCCTTATTCAAAACCTCCTTCATCGCGGGCGTGAGTGGCTTTACCGGCACAGGAACCGGTGTGGGGTTGGCAAGTTCTGGCACACCAGCCTGTTCGGCAATCGATTGGGTAACCAGTTCCTTCAGGATACCCTCTGGCGTCATCTCGGGCGGTAAAGCTTGGGTCGCTCCAGAAGGTGGCGACAAAATACCGCCTGTGGGGGTTGCTTGCGCGCCCAAAACTGTCGGCAACAGGTAGGCACAGCCCGCGACAATCAGGGCGGCGGTAAGATGGTACTGGCGTGTCGTAATCGGCATGTCCAAACCCGTTTAGCCCCCGTTTTCCCCCATAAGGCGAAAGACTATGTCATGATTTTGGCAGACCCTGCCAGCCCTCGCTCTGCGATACTCGCAGGTTCACTTAAGAGGCAAGGGCGGTGGGGCTGGAAGGCAAGGCCGACGGACTTGCGCTCGCTGCAGCGGCACTGCCAACCAAGGTTGGACTGGCGCTTGAAGGCGCTGGCGTCAACAGGCGGGCAAATTCGCTTGCCACCATGGGCTTGCCGAACAAATAGCCTTGCAGAGTATGCACGCCTGCCGCTTTTAAGACCGCATGCTGGGTTGCCGTCTCAACCCCTTCTGCCACCACTTCGCGCCCCAAGGCCCGGCCAATACTGGAAACGGCTTGGATGATAGCCAAAGCCTCACGCGAGGTTTTGGGGTCGAGATCGAGACTGGTGACGAATTCGCGGTCGATCTTGATCTTGTCGAACGGGAAGCGGTGCAGCGAGGTCAAGCTGGAATAGCCCACACCGAAGTCGTCGAGCGCTAGTTTACAGCCCATGGCTTTGAGTTGCGCAAATAATTGCCGCACCCGGTCTGGATCGCCCAAGAAAGCCGTTTCGGTCACTTCCAGAACCACGCGGGCCGGATTGTAGCCTGTCTCAGCAAAGAGTTCTTTCAGATCGCCGACGAAATTCTCGTCAATCAATTCCAACGGCGATACGTTCAGCGCAATCGGCAGATTGCCCCAGTCGGCGGTGTCATTGAACACTGCTTGGCGAACGAAATGGCCGATATGGGCGATGAAGCCAGACTTTTCTGCAATCGGAATGAAGACGTCTGGGCCGACACGCGCG
Organism: Aquidulcibacter sp.; assembly: GCF_020253525.1. Classification (GTDB taxonomy): domain Bacteria; phylum Pseudomonadota; class Alphaproteobacteria; order Caulobacterales; family Aquidulcibacteraceae; genus Aquidulcibacter. Next base: position 18,193 of record NZ_JADCBK010000067.1, on the reverse strand, counting down.
CGGCCGCCGCGATCCCAGCGTAGCAAGGCTTCGGCCGACACCACTTGGTTGCCCATGCGGTCATAGAGCGGCTGATATACCATGCTGAGCGCACCGGTCTCAAGATCGGCTTCAAGCTCATCGCGCAAGGCTTTTTCTTCCGGCGACAAAATCGCCGTATTCAAGACTTCAACCACCGAAGGCTTTACTTCGGGCTTAAGGACCGGGGTCTCAGGTTCTGACAGATCGGTTTCCATCAGCTGAGCCAGGCGGTCGAGCGTCATGTGAAGAAGCGCGATGGCGCGCTCAATCTCAGACGGGGAGACGGGCGTATTGTGAATGCGAACAGCCGCCTCAATGCCACCGGCAAGCTTGGCTATCGCTTTCGCACCAATATTGAGGCTCATAGATTTGAGTGAATGGGCCGCTTTTGCCAGACGCTCGCGATCGCCAGCATCCAACGCTTCTTGCAACTCGATTAAGGTGCTGGGGGCGTGATTGCGATACAGGCCGACCACACGCACAACGAAATCGCGTCGGTGCGTTTTCAGATCGCGTAGGAAAGGCAGAATGACGGCATCATCAAACAAACCGTCTTCACCGCTATCGTCGGCCTGCTCGGCCATAGGCATCGCTACATCATCTGAACGCGCATCCATCATCTCCAGCGCTTTGGTCGCGAGATGGGCCGGCAGATTGGCTTGCAGGATTTCGCCCAGCGCCACCAAGGTAAAGGGCTTGTGCAACACCCCGTCCATACCGGATTCAGCCCAAGCATTGGCGGCGGTTCCAACCACATGGGCTGTCAAAGCAACCACTGGCAGGCGCTTGCGCCCTTCTTGGGCCTCTCGTTTCCGGATCGCGCGCGTGGCTTCAAAACCATCCAGAACGGGCATCGAGCCGTCCATCAGCACCAAGTCATAATCCTTGGTCGCCAGCATGTTCAGCGCATCTTGGCCATCGACCGCGGTGTCGGCCTTGATTTCAAAGCGCGACAAGGCCTCCACCGCCACTTCGCGGTTCACTTCCCCATCATCGACCACCAGCACGCGGGCGTCGGGATAAGCGACGGTAATGGCTTGGTTCATCAGCCCACCCTGGCTGATCGCGAAGCTCGTGCCATTGCGTAGGGCATTGATCAAATGATCCAAGTCGGCATGACGCACAGGCCGCTGCAGCGCGGCGACGGCTTGGCCTGCCCGCACCATGGAATCGGCAGCCGCATCATCTGGATCGGCAATCAGCACCAGCTTCTTGGGGTTAAAGCCGGGCGGCAATTCGGTGCGGTGGGCTTTGTCGGCAATAAGAAGATCGGGCTGCAGTGCCTCTGTTTGACCCAACACAGCCCCGGCTGCGGCAAAGCGACGGCTAATCGCCCAAGCTTCGACTTGGCCTTCGACAAACACCTTCACGCAGGAGGGGACTTCGGCTTCTTCCAAATGGGGTGGGGCCGCCAGAACGCGGGCCTCGCCGGTCAAAGCGGGCAAGCGCACGTGAAAGCTGGTGCCATGGCCCTGCTTACTGGTCGCGCCAATCTGGCCGCCCATCGCTTCAACCAGCCGCTTGGAGATCGATAGGCCCAGACCCGTACCACCAAAGCGGCGGGTCGTGGTTTGGTCTTCTTGCGAGAAGGCCGAAAAAATGCCGGCAATCTTATCTTCGGCAATACCAATACCGGTATCTTGCACGATCAAGCGCCAGAATTGGCTGTCGGGGTCGGGCTCCAGCCGAACCAACACATGGCCGGTCTCGGTAAACTTCAACGCGTTAGACACAAGGTTGGAGATGACTTGGCCCAAGCGGACAGAATCTGCGGGAACCAGTTTGGGCGCTTGGGGGTGGGCGGAAGCCACCAATTCCAAGCCCTTTTCACGCGCCTTGGTGTGGAACAAAGCCAAGACATCATCGACCAAATCGAGGACGTTGATTTCGCAAATCTCAACTTCAAGCTTGCCCGCCTCAATCTTGGAGAAGTCGAGAATGTCGTTGATGACGGCCAGAAGACTGCGGCCAGACTTCACAATCGTATCGGCATGGCGCTTGGCTTTGGCCGGCAAGGATTCTGCAGCCAAAAGCTCTGCCATCACCATCACGCCATTCATGGGCGTGCGGATTTCGTGGCTCATGGTCGCCAAAAAGTCTGACTTGGCAGCATTCGCCCGTTCGGCCGCATCGCGGGCCACCAAATAGTCGCTGGTGCGGGCGGCAACTTCAGCTTCCAGACCCCGCATGTGCGCGTCAATGCGGCGGTCCCGCTCGCCAATGGCTTCCAACATGGCGTTAAAGCCGGTCACAAGCGTGCCGACTTCGTCGGTCGTGGTGGCTTCCACCCGTTGCGAGAAGTCGCCCTTCTCGCCAATGGCGGCCACAGATTTGGTCAGGTCAGTCAGTGGTTCGGTCAGGGCGCGTTGGATCCGCCGGGAAATCTCTAACGACAAGAGCAATGCGAGAAAGGCGATGCCCAACACACTGCCGATGGAGCGCAGCAGCGGGGTTAAAAAGTCGTTGGCCATATGGACGACGACGACGCGCCCCAAGACCTGTCCGCCCAATTCGATGGGCGAGACGACTTCCACCGATTTGGTGGTGATCAGCGCCACAAGATTAGGATCAGCACTTTCACTATCGAGCCGCACATCGTTGCGCAAACGCGTGCCAGAGCCATTTTCAGCCAGCGACACGCCATTGGCCAATTCTACGCGCGCATACACAATCCCCGGACTGCGAGAAATGGCGCGAATAGCGATAAAGGCCCGTTGCCGATCTTGGGCTTGAACAGCCTCAGCCGCACTACTGGCCAAGACTTGCGCTGCCGTTCGCATTTCCGACCAACGCACCTCTGCATGGCGGGTCATGTCTTGATAGGCAAAAATCATGGTGACTGGGACAACCGAGAAAATCACCGAGCCCAAGACCAGTGCCGCCAAACGTGAGCGGATGGAGCTTGGCTTTTTAGCCTTTAGGACTTTCTGTTTTGGAGGCTTTTTCTGAGATTTCACCTGATCAAACCCGGGTAGTGGCATGAGACTGATTAAGTAGCGCGGACACATTAAGTGCGGGTTAAGCCAACAGTTTTTGGCCACTGATAAAGCTGATGACGGGGCTGCAGTGCGAGGACTTAGTTTGACGGGCGGTTAACTGATTTAAGCTATAACCCGTGCGCAACAGGAGTTTAATAAACGTGCAAAACGCCGTTCTCAGCCATCTTAATGGGCCGTTGGTGACAGCGTTCGCGTGCCTCTATGCCAGGGTCGCGCCCTATGACTGACTTTGGCAAAGCGCCCGAAACTAAAGTGGCACCTCAATTTGTCGCGACAGATTATGCGCGCATTCTTGTGGTGGATGACGACCCTATCTTGCGCGAATTTGCGGGCGTCTATCTATCTAGCCCAACCATGGAAGTTGAAGTGGCCGAGGATGGCCGCGCGGCCCTCGAGCGCCTGAAGAAAGGCGGGATCGACATTGCGCTGGTCGATCTGGAAATGCCCATCATGGATGGCTTTGAGCTGATTGCCGCCGTCCGCGCTGAACCCAGCCTTGAAGATCTGCCTATTGTGGTCATTACTGGCCGCGAAGATATGGAAGCGATCGACCGCGCCTATGGCACGGGGGCAACCTCGTTTGCGATTAAGCCGCTCAACTGGCGCTTGGTAAGCCACCAATTATCCTATGTGCTGCGCAACAGCCGTGCCGATGCCAAACAACGTCAAGGCCGCCGCTTGGCAGAACAAGCTGATGGCCTGAAAACCAATATTTTGCGCTTGATGCGGCATGAATTTAACACGCCCTTCAATGTGATCTTGGGCTTTGGCCGTCTGATCGAGAGCCATAGTGATAATGCCGCCATTCAAGGCCATGCCCGTCAAATCTTGATGGCGGCTGAGAAGTTTAAGCGCATGCATGATCAATTGATGGAATCGGCTCGCATTCTGTCTGGCGATATTGAAGTCACCAAGAAGGTGTTTTCCGTAGCAGATTTGATTAAGGCTGCGGCGCGCGAAGCTTTGCGGGCGGGCGGCAAGTCTACGGACCTTAAACTAGCCGACCGGACGGGGAATTGCGAAATCACCGGCGATTACGACTTGCTGTTGACGGCTTTGCGCAATCTTATCGAAAACGCCTTTGCCCACGGCCAAGCGCCGATCCATGTTATCGGACAAAGAACCGCCACGGGCCGTGTGGCGATCCGCGTCTGTGATGCAGGCCAAGGCATGGACCAAACCAGCTTCGCGCTGGCGATACAGGCCTTCAAGCAAGGTCATTCTGCCCTACACCGCACAGAGGATGGCCTGGGGCTGGGCTTAGCCACTGCTGTTGGCAGCTTGAAGGCTGTTGGCGGTGAAATACATCTTGTCAGTGGTGAAGATGTCGGCTTTGGTATTGAGATGGAATTCCCGCTCGAATTAGACTGACTATTCGGGCCTGATTAGAATTCACCCTCACCGAACCCAATCATGGTTTTTGAATACTTACGAATACTGGCCGCATCTGTGCGTCCAGTTTAATGTCATGTTTAACTTGCAGGCCTACAAGCAAACTAACAGCAGTAGGCATGCAAAATGTTTGACCGACTACGCGACAAAAAATCACGGCGGGGAAACATTTCACTGGTCGGTGCTTTGGCACTGGTGCCATTGAGTTATGCTGTGCTGTGCGGCGTCGAAATGGCTGGGATCGCCAAAAGCAAAGCAAACTTGCAAGCTGCCGTCGATGCAGGGGCTTTGGCGGGTGCCGGTGAACTCAGCGTTTCTACCCGTGGCGATGATGGTATTCGCAGCACGGCCATTGCCCTCGCCGCCAATGCCATCAGCGGCATGACCGACACCACCCAACCCAGTTTCACCGTCGAGATTGATCGCCAAGCTGGCACCGTCCGCGTGACTGGCCGGGCGCAGTTTCAATCGATGTTTTCGGGCTTGGTAACAAGCAATGCACCGCTCGTGGCCACCTCTACGGCGGAATCCTTGAGTAAAACGCCACTCTGCGTGCTGCAAATCGATCAGACCGCTGCGATTGGGGCGAATGTAAAGGATCGGGCCATCATTCGGGCACCGGGCTGTTTGGTTCAATCCAATTCCGGAATCTCAGTTGTCAATTTGGCACGCATTGAAGCCGGTGTTGTCCAAGCAGTTAAGTCTGCGACAGGCATGATTACGCCCGCGGCAAGTGTTGGAGCTCTTCCGATTGAGGATCCGTTTCAGACACTTGACCTTAATCCCCCCTCCGGCTGCTTAACGAGCGCAGAGAGCATCCAGTATAGCGGCAACGAAACCGTTAGCCTGCCACCTGGTGTGCATTGCGAACAAATCTCGATCAATGGCAATGCCAAAATGATCTTGGAGCCCGGCGAGCATTATTTCAAAGGCGAGATGGAGTTCAATGGCAATGCCACGCTGAAAGGCGATGATGTTGTCTTGATCTTTGACACCAACCGCGCCTTCTCGTTTGGTCAAAATTCCACTGTTAACCTCACAGCGCGCAAGACAGGTCCTTTAGCAGGGTTTCTGATTGCAACAGGTCGCACCAATACCAAACGCTTCACGATTTCATCGAACAAGGTTCGTGAATTGCTCGGAACCATCTATATCCCCGGTAGCGAGCTTTACATCTCGGCAGCTGGCAATGTGGCCCAAGACTCAGCTTGGAGCGTGATCGTCGCCAAGTCTTTGACCTTGGACAAAAACCCTGTCTTGGTGATCAATAAGAATTATGTCGGCTCGGGCGTGCCCGTCCCGCAAGGGGTTGGCCCATCGGCAAGCACGCCGCGGCTGGCGCAATAATCAGCCAAAGTTTGAAGCGCCAGCCATGGCCCCCATCCGGCTGGAAATGGCGTGAAACTCTGCCACTGTTTCATGAATGATCTCACGAGCCGTCTTGATCTCATCAATCAGGCCTGAGGTTTGGCCTGCGAGGCCGACAGCGGCCTCCATATCGCCGCCAAAATAAAGGTCGAGTATGCCTTTGAACGTATCAGGCGGCATCACGCCTGCCTCGTAGATGGCAGCCGTCCTCTGGGTTTTAAGTGCGCGAATACAGGGGCTTGCCTTCTTATTGAGGACATAGGTCCCCGTCTCTTTGGCATCGAGTATGGCTTGCTTATAATTGTGGTGCACGGGGCTCTCGGCACAGCTGACAAAGCGCGTGCCCATTTGGATAGCTTCAGCCCCCAACGCGAAAGCCGCAGCCATGCCCTTGCCGTCACAAATGCCCCCTGCCGCCACCAAAGGCACATCGGTGACACGCCGGATCGCCTGCAACAGCACCAGGGTGGAGACTTCCTCAGGGTTCTTAAACCCGCCACCTTCAGCCCCTTCGACCACCAGACCATCAATGCCAGCTTCCACGCATTTCAGCGCCGCATCGACTGTGGGGACCGCGTGATAGACGACAATGCCGGCTGCCTTCAGGGGCGCGATGAATTTGGCGGGGCTGCCAGCTGAAGTGGTGACAAATTTCACCCCCGATTCACAAATGAACTGCAAAATCGCGTCATTTTTCAAGAACATGATCGGAAGATTGACGCCAAAAGGTGCTTTGGTCAGGTCCTTCATTTTCAAGATTTCGGCTTGGCAGTTTTCTGTTTCACCCGAAGATGTTTCGATAATCCCCAGACCACCTGCCTCACAAACAGCCGAGGCCAATTGCGAACGGGCGATCCAGCCCATGGGGGCTTGGATGATGGGGTATTTTGCGCCGGTATGGGCCAAAAAGCGGTTCATCTGGATTTCCTTCTCAAGAGAGGGTTTAACGGCCGGGCCGATAGCTGCGCGTAGTTTGGCCAGCCAAGTCACCCCGATTGAACAAGACCGGCTTGGTCTTCATTTCAACAAAGAGTTCGCCCTGATCGGCAAAATGGGGCGAGGCCTTATCCAAAGTCGCCGAGCCATATTGGTGGATGCTGCGCGAGGATAGATTACCTTCCTTGTCCCAACTGACGAACATGATGAACGTATCGCCACCATTGGCCGTCAATGTCCCGTCCTTTTGGGTTTCCCCATAGACCGCGCGATAGACGTCGGGGCCCCCGTCAATCGGCAAGTCCAGCTTGCCGCGCCGATAGCGATTGACCTCGCCCCAGCTGGGGTCCAACCGCCCGAAATGGGTTTTGAGTTGGGTGATGGCGGCATCGAGAGCTGGCCGCAGGGGTGGCAGTGGCTCACCATTTTCCGCTGCACGCCCAATCGGCTGGCCCATCAGCACCGCTAAAGCCGCGCCGCGATTATTCCGATCGGTTCGCCTATCCCAGGCTTTCAGAATTTTCTGCGCTTCCGCCAAATCGGGATTGCCCGTGGCATCATAGGTCAAAACCTCGCGGATCAGGCCAGCCAAAATGCTTTTATCGCTAAAGGCCAAATCATATTTATAGGCCTCAAACTCTTCCGCCGAGATGGACTTGTCACGGGCATAGGTTTCTAAAACACGATAGGCGCGATTGGTCATATTGGTCTGCAAGCCCAAATGCGCGCCTAAATTTTCGGGGCGGATGTTGTCTGGGCCATCGGTTGCAACCAGTGGGGTATTATTGGAATTGAACACCAAACCCGATTGCGGGTTCCACAGCTGGGGCAGCTTGTCGAAGGCCACCCTGCCCTGCCACAACAAATCGCTGCGGTCGCCCGGCAAAATTCCCTGCCAATCCACACCATCCTTGCGGATGGGGAATTGGCCATTCGACAAATAGCCGATATTGCCGGCCTTATCGGCATAGATGAAATTGATACTGGGCAGGGTCTGCATCGCCATAGCCGCCCGCCATTCTGTGAGGTTTCTGGCCTTATTGATTGCCATATATTGATTGGGCTGGCGCAGCTCATTCTGCCCCGCATAACTGACGGCAAAGACGCCATGATCGGTTTCAAGTGCCGGGCCATGCACAGACCACAAAAGATCGCGCTTTACCGTCCACAGGATCGGCCCCCAGACCTTGACCCGGAATCTGGCGACCTTCTTTTCAAAGGCCACCCATTTACCGTCTAACAGATAGTGGCCGGGCTTTTTGGGGTCAGTGGTCAGGCGATAGACGTCAGCCAGATCAGGCTTATTGACCGTGCTGGCCCAACCCAGATTGGCATTATGGCCGTGCAGCATGAAGGGGGAACCCGGGAAGAAGCCACCCGCAATATGCCAGCCTTCCCCGCTTTCAAGGACGGCCTCATACCACGCCACCATACCGTCATAAGGCTGGTGGGAATTGACCAGAAGGCGGGTTGCGCCATCGGTGGAGCGCTTGGGCGCAATCGCAATACCATTAGACCCCTTTGGCGGGGCTTTATCCGGCCCTGTCGCAGGCTCTAAGATCGATTTGAAAACCTTATCCAGCCCGTAAAAGAACGGCCCACGAAAGACGGTGCCTGCCGCGACATCCTTGCCAGATAGCGGCAGAAGCCCTGCGGGCACTCTGGCAGGGTTTTGCGCGGCATAGAGATTAATCCCATCGGCATAGGCCTGCATGATCGCGCGGGTCTCTGGATTAATCTCGCGCTCATAGCCTGCATGCACATTGTCCCAGACTTTCAGCAATTGCACCAAATAATCGCCAATGGCCGCATCCTTGCCCTTGGTCTCGCTCATCGTGCCGCGCGTGGTCAGCACCGCTTCGGAAATGGTAGCAAAATCATCTTCTGAATGGGCATAGCCCATGCCAAAGGCGACATCGACGTCGCGCGGCCCAGAAATATGAGGCACACCAAATTTATCGCGCTCAATCAAAGCATTATAGGCCTTGGCCTTTTCCAAATAGGGCGCAGGATTGATGCTCTCCGGGAAAAGGGCCAGCCGTACACCGGCCGCATAGGCCCCGCCGACTAGGATAAGGACTAATAGACCAGCCCACAGGCCAATCTTGCCGCGTCTTTGCATGATGTTGCCCCCGTGAGCGCTTATGAAGCCGCGCCCTTGGCCCATCTTGGTAACGCAATTGCGGGCAAAGTCTATGGGGGCGAGGCGATGGTCCGATGCCCGCCTGCGATTTTTCGCGACAAGTCCGCCCGTGTGGTTTAGCTAAGGTCAAAATCATAATTTGCGGAGAAAACACCATGAGCGACACCCAACTCCACGGCCTTGAATTGCGGTCCACTGTGACGTCGGAGGGCAAATTAGTCCTCAATCTTGAGCCGGTTACGATGGATGAACCCGGCCCCGATGAAGTGATTGTTCAAGTTGAGGCTTCGCCCATCAATCCGTCTGACTTGGGGCTTTTGCTTGGGCCGGCGGACATGGCGACCCTAGAGGCCAGTGGCACGGCCGACCGGCCGATCCTGACCGCAACCATTCCCCCTGCCCGCATGGGCATGATGAAGCCGCGCTTGGATGCGTCTATGGCTGTCGGCAATGAAGGCGCAGGCACGGTGGTGCGCGCTGGGGCGAATGCGACCGGGTTACTTGGCAAAAAAGTCGGCATGTTCGGCGGCTCCATGTATGCCACCTACCGGAAGATCCTCGCGCGCGATTGCTCGCCGCTTCCTGATGGCGCAACCGCGGCTGATGGGGCCTCGATGTTTGTAAACCCGCTGACAGCCCTTGCTATGGTCGAGACAATGAAACGCGAAGGCCATGTCGCCCTCGTCCATACCGCTGCAGCGTCTAACCTTGGGCAGATGCTGAACAAGATTTGCCTCGCCGACGGCGTGCCCTTGGTCAATATTGTCCGCAGCGCTGAACAGGCGAAAATTCTGAAAGATATTGGCGCGAAATATGTGGTGGATTCAACGTCTGACACCTTCCAAGCCGATCTGACCGATGCGGTGACCGAGACCAAAGCCACCCTCGCCTTTGACGCAATCGGCGGTGGGCGCCTCGCCAATTCAATTCTGCATGCGATGGAGGCCGCAGCCAATCGCAATGCCAAGGAATATAGCCGCTATGGCTCGTCCACCTTCAAGCAAGTCTATATTTATGGCGGCCTCGACCTGCGCCCCACCGAATTAGATCGCGGTTTTGGTCTATCTTGGAGTGTGAGCGGCTTCCTCTTGACGCCCTTCTTGCAGAAGATTGGCCTCGAAGCGGCCCTCGGTTTGCGCCAACGTGTGGCGCGTGAGCTGACGACAACTTTTGCCAGCCATTATACCTCGACCCTGTCCTTGGCCGAGGCGTTGCATCCAGACCATGTCCGCGCCTATGCCCGCAAGGCAACGGGCGAAAAATACCTGATCAATCCGAGCCTTTAGGCTTAAATCCTAGGCCTTAGGTGGGGCGGTGCTCGCGCGGACAACCAGCGAGCCCGTCACCAAATAGGGTTCATCGCTTTGCGAGGTTGCTTGATGGATCAGAAGCTCTACCGCCTTAGAGAAGGTCGCCGCAATGGGTTGATCCACGGCCGTCAATTGCGGCGTGGTGAAGCGCACGACGGGGGTATTGTCAAAGCTAATCACCGATAAGTCGTGCGGGATGGAAAGATTGCGCTCATTGGCAATATCCAAAGTCGCTAAGGCCATTTGGTCATTGCTGGCGATAATGGCGGTTGGCGCAGGATTTAGGTCCAACAATGCCGCGGCGGCTGCCCGCCCACTCTCATAGCTAAAGTCTCCCGGCACACATAGGCCAACATCTGAGAGGCCCGCTTGCGCCATTGCTTGCCGCCAGCCATCGACGCGCCAATGCGACAAATTATAGTCCGGGGCACCGGCAATAAAGCCGATCCGCTTATGGCCAAGATCAATCAAATGCTGGGTAGCTTGCGCTGCCGAGGCCGCATCGCCCATATGAATGGCAAAGCCACTGCCTGGCGTCAAAGAGCCGATGCGGGCAAAGGGAATAGCGCGCCGCTCCAGCAAATTGGTGATTAGGGGGTTTTCAGAGTGCGGCGGCGTGAGAATGATGCCATCGGGCTGAAGTGCCGCGATCGTACCGCTCAGTTCGCGCTCCACATGGTCATTATGGGTGTCGACAAGCTCAAAAATCATGCGATAGCCATGCTCTGCGCAGGTCAACATGCCCCCCAGCAGCATTTGGTCAACCCAGTCTGCCCCACGCCGCGCCCGCCATTCGGCAATCGTCCGCTCGCGGTCATTGATGACCAGAATGAGGTAAGAGCGCGAACCACTCATGCGCTGAGCGGCAATTGAGGGCACATAATGCAGCTTCTCAATCGAAGCTTGCACCCGCGCCTTCATTTCTGGGCGCACATTGGGCTCATTATTGATGACACGGCTAACTGTCTGCAACGAGACACCCGCATCAGCGGCAACATGGGAGATGGTGACCGATTGATTGCGACGGCCCATAACCTACCCCTTCAACCCCTGACACCAACATGTGCGGGCAAACTGTGCGGCTTCCAAAGGTGGTGAGTTAGACTCAAGGCGCATAAAAACTACTTTCGGTGGAACAGTCATGACCTTGATATCCCGCCACAAATTCCGAAAAAAAGCTTAAAGGCTTAACCATGAACAATCAAAGGATATAACAAACTTACACAGCAATTTGATTACTCTCGATTAGCTTAGATCGTCGTTGCTTTGGTCCCAATACAAAGTCAATCGATTGCATGTTTAAACTGGGCCAAGGCTTGAAACTGGATGAAAAAAGCGAGCCTTGAGAGATAGCTCAAGGCTCGCTTCAGGTGGATAGATTAGAACTCTACCCGTGCCATCACGGTGAAGCGGCGGTCGTTGCGGAAGGCCGAACGCGTCACACGTGTGCCCTTAAAGTCGATCACCTGACTGGTCTGGGTGACTTCGTCGAGCAGGTTCACACCCTGGATGCCAAACTTAACGCGGGGGCTCCAGGTATAAAAGATCGAGCCGTCAAGCTGGCCTGTCTCCTCGCCGTAAATGGGCGAGAAGGGGAAGATGACATCGCGCGGGGTTTGCAGGAATTCCGACCGCCAATTATAGGCCAAACGCATCGCAATCGGGCCCTTTTCATAGAAGCCGACCGCATTGATCGTATGTTCGGAAACACCGGCCAAAGGCGTAGAACCCGCAAACGGGCTCTGTTCGGCCCCGAGGTTTGAGTTGCTAAAGTCGCCTGCATCCACATAGGTGTAAGTGAATTGCGCACCCAAGCCGCTCAACAAGCCCGGCAGGAAGTCATAGGTCTGTTGATAGGACAGCTCGACCCCTTTCAGGATACCCCCATCGCTATTGACCGGACCATTGACGAGGATGTCGCCATTAACCCCTTTGGGACTGGTGAAGCGGCGAACCGAAGCCCCGCCATTCACAATACCTTGGATGTCCTTCATGAAGGCTGAAACCGAGACATAGCCCACTTTGGCAAAATACCATTCATAGGACAGGTCGTAATTCCAAGACTCGATGGGGCGCAACAAACGGTTACCCGTCCCGATTTGGAAGAGCGGCCCAGTTTCCAAGGTGCCACCGGCTTTCAGGTTGGCCGTATTGTCGGAAATACCCCCGCCCGTGGCAAAGGCGTTCAAGTCAGGCCGCGAAATCCCTTTCGAAATCGCCATCCGGACCAACATGCCATTGCCAAAGTCGGCTTTGGCATTGAAGCTTGGCAAGACATGGTCAAACTTGATGTCGGCGCTGTCATCCAGCTTTTCACCGGTAAAGAAGGACCCAAAGGCCGCCAAACGTGTCGCCGATAGGCCGCAATAGCCCGGTGCAACTTGGCCCGCCTGAACCGCATTACAGGCTCTTTGCAGCTCTGCAACGCTCACAATGCCATCGCCATTACCGCCGACATTGACGCCATTGACGATGTTCACCGCATCAAAGAATTCGCCGGTCGGCAGCTGGATCGAACCGCCGCTTTGCACCGTGGTCTGCACATAGCGCAGGCCAAAATTGCCGTTGATCTTAAGATTGCTGGAATATTCCTTGCCAAAATCCACGCGGAGGAAGGCAGCAGAAGTCAATTCTTCCACGTCTGAAATTTCACCGGGCGTCCAAGGACCGCCAAGCACATTGTTAGACCGTGCAGAGATTGGGAACCACGCATTTGGGGTCAAAGTGTAAGCGGTGATCGCGCTGGCCTGTTTGCGGATTTCCCCGCTCAGATAGTCGCGTACCGTATTGTCGCCCCCAAAGAAGAAGGCAGAACCATCGCCCAAAGGCACGGGCACATTGCCGCGCTGGAAGTTGTCGCCAAACGGATTGCGAATGGCCGACGAGCCTGGGAAGTCCTTGGCATACGCACCACCGCAGCCAAAGGCTTGGAAGTCGCCGCAATTCCAATTGCCACCACGACCGGTCCAAGGTGCACCCAAATTGCCCCAATTGGAGAAGTTGGCATTGCGGGTGATGCGCGAACGATCACTCCAACGCGCGCCAAAGCGGACGCCTTTGAAGAAGCCATCTTCCTTCAAATCATATTCGCCATCGAGACGAACGCTCGTCATCTCGCCTTCATTATAGACTTGGTTGTCCAACAAGAACCAATAGAAGGTCTTGGACGGGTCTGTGAAATAGCTGGCGGGCGAGTTGGGTGATCCAGGTTGCAGGAACTGCACCAAGGGCGTGTCGCCCGTATTGTCGATATAGACATCGCTATAGGTCTGCATCGCCGAGATGAAGCCATTCTCGGTGCGGTCTGAGCCAATATGTTGAAGCTCGAAGTTAAAGCGCATGCGGTCAGTCGGATTGAACTTCAAAGTGAAGGACACATCTTCGGTCGAGGCAGCATCTTCGCGCTGGAAGCGCAAAAGTTCAGTTGGGATACCACGCCCGCCGGTAAAGGGCTGAAGCTGGGTCAAAGTACCTTTCGCAAACTGGTTGCCGGCAAAGGTCGCAGTGGTGCCCGGTGCCACAACGGGGAACAAGGCATCGTCATTGACCAGAGCCAAGGCCGAAAATTCTTCTAGTGTCGCTTCGGTGGTTGCCTTCAGATATTCCAGCGTGGCCAACCAGCGCTTGTCATTGCTTTCCCATTGCCCAACGATCGAGATCGCATCACGGTCCCGCGTCAGATCGGTTGTGCGCACGCCTGCGCCCTTTGGCACAAAGACAGCGTTTGCAGGTGGGAAGTTGGACGCATTAAAGGCTTGGCCGCCGCTGAAACCGCCAGAACCGACAGCACGCACGCGGATACAGGCCGAAGTCAGCGACGCATCGCGATAGCACGGGTCGGTGATTTGCGAGGCATCGGTCTTGGTCACCAATTGCGATTGGGCATAAGCCAATTGCACGCCAAAGGTACCGACGTCGGTCTCATAGGTGTTGGACGCCAAGAAAGAGAAGCCAGGCGACCACTTTTCGGCCATATCGCCATAATTGCTCTCAATCGTGCCCGCAAAGCGTGGGCCCTTTTTATCAAGCGGTTTGCGGGTAACCAGATTGACGGTGCCGGAGATGCCGCCATCAATCATGTCGGCGGTGGCGTTTTTGAAGACTTCGACCCGGCCCAACAGTTCTGGCGAAACGTCATTAAAGGAAAGCTCGCGGCCACCATTTGCCGAGAAAATGTCGCGGCCATTCAACTCAGAGCGCACATAAGGCAGACCGCGAATGATGACGCCCGACCCTTCGACCGAAAAACGGTCTGGGTCGTTGCGCTGTTCAAAGCGCGAAATATTGATGCCGGGAATACGCTGCAGCGCTTCTGCCACCGAACGATCTGGCAAAGCGCCAATATCTTCGGCGGTCACCACATCGACAAAGGTATCGAGGTTGCGCTTAATCGATTGCGCATTTTGCAGCGAACGGCGGAAGCCGGTGACCACGATAACTTCGGCTGGTGCCTCAGCTTCTTGGGTTGCAGGGGGTGTGGTCTCGGCTGGCGTGGCGGGCGCTGCTGCCGTCTGTGCGAAAGCAGGCTGCGAAACCAGCGCCAGAAGGGCGAGACTGGATGCGGTAGTCAAAGCGGTAAACCGCCGAGACCGAGACGTGGCTGTGCCTGCGTTGAGTTGATAGGCCAAATTTTCCTCCCCTGACTCCCTTCTTTTTTGAAGGAAGCTAATCATCTTGCGTGAGGCGTAACCGAAATTGAGAGCGTTCACAAGAAAAAATGAACGTTCACATTTGCGTCATCCGTGCTAGATGGCAAGAAAATACAGTTAAGATGACTCAGGGGGTGACGAGACATGGCAATTGAGACAATCGTAATCGTAGGTGGTGGCACGGCGGGCTGGATGGCAGCGGCTGCTTTGTCGCGCTTGCGTGCGGGCAGGCCTGTCAATGTCCTTGTGATCGAATCAGAACAAATCGGCACGGTCGGCGTCGGCGAAGCCACCATCCCACCCTTCCTTGATTTCAACCGCTTGCTGGAAATTGACGAGCGCGAGATGTTGTCTGCCGTCCAAGGCAGCTTCAAGCTCGGCATTCAATTCGTCAATTGGGGAAAGATTGGCGATAGCTACATCCATCCGTTTGGCAATTATGGCTATCAAGTCGACGGCGTGTCCTTCCACCATATTTGGCACAAGTTTAAAGAGGCAGGCGATAAAAGGCCGATCCAGATCTTCAATATTGAGACCATGGCGGCCCATCATGGCCGCTTTGCCCGTACCGAAGATTATCAGCGCGACGATCTGCCCCCGATCAATTACGCCTATCACCTCGACGCAGGCCGCTATGCCAAATATTTGCGTGCCTATGCCGAAAAGCGCGGCGCGATCCGGATTGAAGGCAAGGTCAATGATGTCGCGTTGGATGGCGAAACGGGCTTTGTCACCTCCGTCACCATGGATAATGGCGTTGTCATTGATGGCGATTTATTCGTCGATTGCTCAGGCTTCCGCGGCCTGTTGATCGAGCAGGCGCTGAAGACGGGCTATGAGGATTGGTCAAACTTCCTGCCCTGCAACCGCGCTGTGGCCCTGCCCTGTAAGCGCGACGATGGCAGTCCGCCCCCACCCTATACACGCGCCACCGCCCATCGCGCGGGCTGGCAATGGCAAGTGCCTCTCCAGCACCGCAATGGCAATGGCCATGTCTATTGCAGCGACTTTATGAGTGATGATGAGGCGCTCGACATTTTGGTCAATAATATCGCAGGCAAACCCCAGGCAGAGCCCAATTTCCTGCGCTTTGTCACTGGTCGGCGGAAGAAGTTTTGGAACAAAAATGTCGTGGCCTTGGGCCTTGCCGCGGGCTTTATGGAGCCCTTGGAATCAACCTCCATCCATTTGATCAATACCGGCATCAATAAGCTGATCGCCCTTCTTTCGCTTGATGGCATCACCCAAGCGCAAGAGGATGCGTTTAACCGCCTGACCGGCAAGGAATATGCCCGTATCCGCGACTTCTTGATCTTGCATTATAATGCCACCACCCGCGACGACAGCCCGTTCTGGAATTATTGCCGCAACATGGTTGTGCCCGATAGCCTGACCGAAAAGACCGACCTCTTCCGCCTTAATGGTCAGATTTTCCGCGAGGATGACGAGCTTTTTACCGAAACCAGCTGGGCGGCGGTGATGATGGGCCAAGGCATCACCATGCAGGGCCATAATGCGATGGCCGACGCGCTCTTGAGCCCCAAGACCAGCGATGAATTACGCGGGATCGAGCAATCCATCCAATTCGTCGTCCAACATATGCCCAGCCATAAGGACTATCTGCAACGCTATTGCCCGGCCCCGATGTAGGGGACTATGCGCACGCACTCCCCTCTCTCCTTGGGAGAGGGGAGTGCCAAAGCCCTCATTCAAAACCGGCAGGCCGTCTCGCCGCCATCATCAACCAGCGTGACCGCGGAGATCGACATTTCAAAGCTGCCGCTCGATTGGATCGAGACGGGCATGCTGGCGGGGCTGGCCTTTTTGAAGCAGGAGAGTGGCAGAATTGCACGCATCCAGCCTTTTTGTTCGGCATGTGCCAAGGACGCGGTGATATCGATCTCATCGCGGCAATTGGGTCCGCAACCCATCGACAAAGTCACAGGACCATTTGGGCGCGTGCCGACTTGATAGTCGATCTGGATCGCGCGACCTTTGGCCAAGGCGGCAGGGTTCAGCCCCGCAGAGGCTTCAAAGCCGAATGAGCCGCCTGCTTTCCAGCGAATGGTGCGGGCATCTTCCTGCGCATTGCGGTCCATGGCGACCACTTCGACGGCGCCGTCAGCGCTTTTGCCTTTCGCGCCAGCCAAAGTCAGGCGTTGGCCCTTGCCATCGGCGGCCACCATCGTGAAGGGGGCGATGCTTTGACCCCTGGCAAAGATCGCGACGTCATTTTCTGCATTGGGCTGGCTCAGGGCACAGCCTTCATCCAGCTGTGTCCAAGCGGCTGGGGCACCATAGGTCAAGCCAAAGCCATAGGAGAACAAAGGCTTATAATTGGCGTCACCCAGATTAAGGGCATAGGCGTCACAGGCGTTCGGCCAAGAGAAGGACAATTTACCCTTAAAGTCGTTTTGGACTTTGCCGTCCTTGGTCTTTAACAAAACATCGGCAACCCCACCGCCTTCGCTGCCGGGCAGCCAAGCTGCCACAAAAGCATCCGCAGCATTGAGTTCCTTATTCACCCACAAAGGACGGCCAGTCAGGAAGACGGCCACAACCGGGATTTGTTCGGCTTGGAACTTCTTCAGCAAAGCCAAAGGCTTGGCATCGCCATAGGTTAGGTTTTTGATATCGCCCATGAATTCGGCATAAGGCCTTTCCCCAAATACCACGATGGCGACGTCGGGTTTTTGGCTATAGCTGCCATCGACCGAGAGAATAGCTTTACCGCCAGCAGCCTCGGCCTGTTTGGCAATGCCGGCAAAGATGGATTCAGCACCAGGGAAGTCGGCATTGGTCAAATCGCCACCACCCTGCCAGGAGATGGTCCAGCCACCGGATTGCTTGGCGATATTGTCTGCCCCCTCGCCTGCTACCAGAATGGTCTTGCTGGGATTGATCGGCAAAACGCCGTCATTCTTTAACAACACAAGCGATTCTTGCACGGCTTTGCGGGCAACAGCCCGATGCTCTGGCGCGCCCAACACCTCAAACTTACCGCCCAGTTTGCGGGCCGAAGGTGCCGGCAGATCAAACAGGCCATAGCGCATTTTGACACGCAAGATCCGGCGAACGGCATCATCCAAGCGCGTTTGCGAGATTTTGCCACTCTCAACTGCGGCCTTCGTATTGGTCAAAAGCGCCTTCCAGTCCTCAGGCACCATGAAGATATCAAGGCCGGCATTGATCGAGTCTGGGCAGTCCTTATTGGTACAGCCCGGGATACGCCCATGGCCGTTCCAGTCACCTACGACCAGCCCGTCAAAACCCATTTCGACCTTCAATAATTCGGTCAGATAGGATTTGCTGCCATGCATCTTCTGGCCATTGATGCTGCTGAAGGAAGCCATCACCGTCTGCGCGCCGGATTTT
>NZ_JADCBK010000066.1 GCF_020253525.1 Aquidulcibacter sp. | reverse complement strand
CAACAGCCAATTCTCACTCGGCGTTCGTCGGGCCTATGTGTCAGACTTGTTCAAAGACACGGCCCGCCTCGCTGGCGATGACCCGTTGGACGCCGAATCCGGTGTGGAAGTGGTTCTGGCCGATCAATTGGGCTCTGCCGTCACTCTGCAGGGTAGCCTGCATTATGCGCCCAACCCGGGCGGCATTCGTGCAGCGGAAGATGCCGTTGTGTCCAGCGTCCGCCTATCCGTCGCCTTCTAGTAGTAAGTCATTGAAATTTAACACGGTCTCGACCGCCAAAGTCAAAATCAGGAGTAGAGTGATATGAAAACGATTAAGCAAAAGGTTTGGGCGGGTGGTGCCGCCGTTTCCTTGATGATCGTCGTCTGTGCGGGTGCGGGCATTTGGTCCGCCAACGCACTCATCAATTCCAAGCACTTGGTGGACCAAGCCTCCAAAATGTCCAAAATGCACATGCAAGCCGACATGATGCATGATGCCATTCGTGGTGACGTTCTAAACTCCATGCTGGCAGTAGACCCCAGCAATGGGATCGACCCGAAAGTGGCCGAAGCCGATCTGGCAGAGCACACCAAATCCTTCGCAGACTCGATTGCTGAATCCAAAACGCTGTCGCCTGATCCAAAATTGGTGAGTCTGGTCAATGCGTTGGAGCCAGAATTGGTCACCTATGCAGAACGCGCTCAAGCGATCCAGAAAATCACCGCCACCGGCGAAAAGCCTTCGCCAGAATTGCTCAAGCAGTTTGGCGACCAATTCTCCGTCGTTGAGACCAAGATGGAAACGCTTGGCGACCAGATTGCGGCTTTTGGGACTACTGCGGTTGAGAAATCCACTCTGACCGGCAACATCGCCATCTCCATCATGCTGGCAATCCTCGCCCTCGGGCTGGTCTTCTCCGCTGGCCTGATTTGGTTTGCCGTCAAAAGCATCATCACGCCATTGGCCTCCTTGCAAAGCGCGCTGTCAGAGCTTGCCAAAGGCAAGTCCAACGTAGACTTGGCTGAAGTTGACCGCGCCGACGAAATTGGCGCGATTGCAGGCTCGGTTGTGGAGTTGCAAGACATGCTCGCCCTTAAAGCGCGAGCCGAAGCCGAAGAAGAAGCCAATCGTCAACAGGCGGCAGCGCAGCTGCGTCAACGCGAAGAAAGCATCAATCGCGCACGCGCCCAGCAACAGGCTGAAGTTGTTGCCGCCTTGGGTGCCGCCCTTGGCCGCTTGAGCGATGGCGATCTTACCTCGACCATCACCGAAGAATTCCCAGAGGAATTCAAGCAAATCCGTGACGACTATAACCAAGCCGTCAGCACCTTGCAGGAAGCCCTCACCTTCGTGGCGGCCAATGCGACATCGATCCGCGGCGGGGCAACCGAAATCGCCAATGCGGCAGACGACTTGTCGCGCCGTACCGAGCAACAAGCCGCCAGCCTTGAAGAAACTGCCGCTGCCCTTGATGAAGTCACCGCCACTGTCAATAAAACGGCAGCCGGTGCCCGTCAGGCCTCAACCGTGGTCCGCGACACGCGCGGTGAGGCTGAAGTGACAGGCGCAGTCGTCAGCGATGCCGTCGCAGCCATGACCGCGATCGAAGACTCGGCCCAGAAGATCAGCCAGATCATCGGCGTGATCGATGAAATTGCTTTCCAAACCAACCTCTTGGCTCTGAATGCCGGGGTGGAAGCAGCCCGTGCCGGCGATGCAGGACGCGGCTTTGCGGTGGTGGCTTCGGAAGTTCGCGCTTTGGCCCAACGTTCGGCCGACGCGGCGAAAGAAATCAAAACCCTTATCTCCTACAGCTCCGCACAAGTCAGCTCTGGCGTGACTTTGGTTGGTCGCAGCGGCGAGTCCTTGACCCGCATTGTTGCCCGTGTGGGCGAGATCGACGCCCTGATTTCAGAAATCGCAGCATCAGCGCAAGAGCAAGCAACTGCACTGGGCCAAGTAAACTCTGCTGTGAACCATATGGATCAAGTGACGCAGCAAAATGCGGCCATGGTGGAAGAAACCACAGCCGCTTGCCACGCGCTCAATCGCGAAGGGGATTCTCTGG
The DNA here is from genome assembly GCF_020253525.1 of Aquidulcibacter sp. Lineage (GTDB taxonomy): Bacteria > Pseudomonadota > Alphaproteobacteria > Caulobacterales > Aquidulcibacteraceae > Aquidulcibacter. The sequence goes on along the minus strand of NZ_JADCBK010000066.1, from coordinate 15,504 downwards.
AAGCTTCGCTGTCGAGCTTCAACCTCGGCGCACCCGTCAAAACTGCGCGTGCAGCTCAAGCCGCTCGCCCACAAGTCTCTGCCAACATCTCGCCAGCCACGCGCAAGACCATCGCCGCCATCAAGCCTTTGGGCCGTGGCGGGGCGGCAGCTAAACCCGCGCCGCAAGCCGAAGCCGATGATTGGGAAGAATTTTGATCGAGATTGGGTGACGACACATGAACTCTTTCATGCTTCCCGCTAGTTTGGATACGCGTGCTGCCCCGGCACTGCATGAGGCCCTGATGGGCTTTGATGGACAGCCGTTGACGCTCGATGGAAGCCAAGTTGAAACCCTTGGCGGCCAGTGCCTTCAGATTTTGCTGGCCGCCCATGAAAGCTGGACCAAGCACGAGACGCCCTTTGTTCTCGAAAATCCAAGCGATGCCCTCACCGCCCAATGGTCGGCATTTGGCGCGCCCCCTCTACAGCTCGGTCCGCAAGGAGACGTACAATGACAAAGAAGATCCTGACGGTCGATGATAGCCGCACCATGCGGGACATGCTGATGCTAGCGCTCACCGACGCTGGCTATGAGGTCGTTCAGGCCGAAGACGGGATTGACGGCTTGGAAACCTTAGAGCGCGAGGGTGCTGATGTCGTCATTACCGATATTAATATGCCGCGCCTTGATGGCTTTGGTTTCATCGAGGGGGTTCGCGCCAATCCAGCCCATCGCGGCCTGCCCGTCTTGGTTCTGACCACCGAAAGCTCTGTCGAGAAAAAGACACGTGCCAAGGAAGCCGGGGCGACCGGCTGGATCGTGAAGCCGTTTGACCCCGTTAAACTGGTGGATGTTGTTCGCCGCGTTTCAGGATAAGCTAGCATGTCTGCAGACGATCCATTTGAAGCCATCAAGCAAACCTTCTTCCTTGAATGCGAAGAATTGCTAACTGACCTTGAGGCCAGCGTCACCGCGCTGACCTTTGGCGATGGTGATGGGGAAACGATCAATGCGGCGTTCAGGGCCATTCACTCGATCAAGGGCGGTGCGGGTGCCTTTGGCCTCGAAGAATTAGTCCGCTTTGCCCATGTGTTCGAGACCTATATGGACGAGCTGCGTTCAGGTCGGAAAACCTGTGACGACACGGCCATTCGCGCCATGTTGCATGCCTCTGATGTTCTGGCCGACCACGTCAGCTTTGCGCGCGGGCTGATCCCGTCGATGGATGAAGAGCGCTCGCAGACTGTAGCCAATGAATTGCGCGCACTGATGGATGGTGGCGGGCCCGTCGTCGCGGCAGCTCCTGACCCCAGTCCGGCTGCAGATCCGATTGAAGCCGAATTTGACTTCAAACCCGTCATGTTTGACTTTGGTGATGCTTCTGACGCGCCAGAAGTTGTGGCCCCGGAAGCTTGGACCATCACATTCAAGCCCCATGTCAGGCTCTATGAAACCGGCAATGAGCCCGCGCTGCTGCTGCGTGAGTTAGCCCGCCTTGGCCCCTGCCAAGTCACGCTGGACACCTCAGAACTTCCAGCCTTAACCGAGTTGAGCGAGCCTGCTGCTTGCCTAAGCTGGACCATCGAGCTTGACGCCCCTGTTGAACTTGAAGCCATCACGGAAATCTTTGAGTTCGTCGAGGATGAATGCGATCTCGTCATTCTGCCGAAGGGCGAGCCTGCCGGATCTGTCGAGGATAGCGCGGCGGCAGATGTGGGTATTGCAGCGCTTTTGGCGGCGGCCACCGCCCCTGCCCCTGCTGCCCCTGCTGCCCCTGCTGCTGACGAAGTTGATATTCAAGCGCTGCTGGCTATGGCCACGGCCGCAGCCGAACCCGCGCCAAGCGCACCCGCCCCAACCCCAGCTGCTGCTGTTGCTGCCCCCAGTGCCCCGGCCGCGAAAGCGACTGCCCCAACCGGTAGTGCCCAAGCCGCAGGCGGTGGCCAGGCCTCTATCCGGGTTGATCTCGACCGGATCGACAAACTGATTAACGTGGTCGGTGAATTGGTGATCCAGCAAGCCATGTTGGCACAAAGCGTTGCCGAATGCGGGCTTGCGGCCTCTTCCACGGTGAAGGTCGGCCTTGAGGATCTTGAGCAATTATCCCGCGAAATCCAAGACAGCGTGATGGCGATCCGCGCCCAACCGGTGAAATCGGTGTTTCAGCGCATGCCACGCTTGGTGCGCGAAGTGGCTGATATGACGGGCAAAAACGTCCGCCTTATCACCGAGGGCGAAGCCACCGAAGTCGACAAAACGGTCGTGGACCGCTTGGCAGAACCCATCACCCACATGATCCGCAATGCGATTGATCATGGCCTTGAAGACGCCGAGGGCCGCGCGGCAGCCGGTAAGCCAAAGGAGGGGACAATTCGCTTAGCCGCCCTCCACCGCTCGGGTCGAATTGTGATTGAGGTGAGCGATGATGGTCGTGGCATTAACCGCGAGCGTGTGCGCAAAATTGCCGTTGACCGCGGCCTGATCGCAGCCGATGCCAATCTCAGCAATGAAGAGACGGACAATCTGATCTTTCTGCCGGGATTTTCGACCGCCGATAGCGTGTCAGACATTTCTGGCCGCGGGGTCGGGATGGACGTTGTCCGCCGCTCGATCCAGCAATTGGGGGGGCGTATCTCAATTGCCTCTACCCCGGGCAAGGGCTCGGTATTCACCATGAGCCTGCCGCTCACCTTGGCGGTGCTGGATGGCATGGTGGTGCGCGCTGGCGGGCAGACTCTTCTGTCGCCTTTATCGTCCATCATTGAGAGCTTTACGCCAAAAGAAGGCGACCTGCACCGGATCGGGGCGCGCGACTGGGTGATCCGCTTCCGTGACCGCTTCTTACCCTTGATCGACACAGGTCGGGTGCTGGGCTTCTCCAAACCTGATGCGCCCGAGATCACTGGGCGGGATGGGATCGCGATTGTGGTGGAGAACGAGGGCGGCTCGCAAGTGGCGCTCTGGGTCGATGATATCCAAGGCCAGCGTCAAGTCGTGATCAAGAGCCTTGAGACCAATTACCGGAAGGTGGACGGCATCTCTGCGGCCACCATCCTGGGCGATGGACGCGTTGCCCTCATTCTCGACATTGATGCGCTGGTGGTCTTGGGCCGCCAGCAAGCCAACCAATCTGAATTCAAGATAGCGAGCTAAGAACATGTCTGACCCCCTCAACACCCCTGAAGATGCACAGCAAGAATTGATGGCCTTCATGGCAGGCGGCCAGGAATTCTGCGTGGATATCATGGCCATCCGCGAAATCCGTGGCTGGACCGCGGCTACCCCTCTGCCCAAGACCCCGGGCTATATGAAGGGTGTCATCAATTTGCGCGGCACGATTTTGCCAATCTTAGACCTATCGGCCCGCCTAGGCCTTGGCACGTGCGAGCCCAGTGGTCGTAATGTCATCATGGTGGTGCAGATTGCCAATCGGTCAGTCGGGCTTCTGGTCGATTCTGTGTCTGAAATCATCATGGTCAAAGCCAATGAAATCCAACCTGCGCCGTCGGTCGCGATGGACGAGATGAAGGCCCTGATCATGGGGATCATTCCCGTTGGTCAAAGGCTGTTGAGCTTGTTGGATGTCAATTTGGTGCTTCCTGAAATAGAAGTCGAAGCCGCATGAACGCTGCCCGTCAAGCCAAACAGAGCTTGGTAAGCGGCGACTATGTCATGACCGCGGACGATTTCGCGCAAATCGCCGCAACCTTGAAAGAGATGTCGGGTATCGTGCTGAGCGAAGGGAAAGTCGCGCTGGCCTATTCCCGGCTGGCAAAGCGCCTGCGCATGTTGGGCTTGAACAGCTTTGCTGAATATTGCGCGATGATCGATAGCGCCGAAGGGGCCGATGAGCTGCAAGCCATGCTGGCAGCCTTGACCACCAATGTGACCCGCTTTTATCGCGAGCCGCATCATTTCGACACGTTACACGACTTGTTTCTAACCGACCTCGCACTCAAGGCCCGCTCGGGCGAGCGGGTGCGTCTGTGGTCGGCGGCTTGCTCCAATGGGCAAGAGCCCTATTCCATGGCAATGACGGTTTTGACTGCTATGCCGGACGCAGCCTCTTTCGACGTCCGCATCCTTGCCACCGACATCGACCCCAACATGGTCGCGGAAGGCCGCGACGGCACCTATCGTAGCGAATTATTGGACCCGGTGCCGCCGCAATCGCGCCAGCGCTTCTTTGAAGCCAGCTATGACGGCCATCTAACGGCTCGCGCCTCATTACGCGAACTCACCCGCTTTAACGTGCTCAATCTCTTGGGTTCTTGGCCGATGAAGCACAAGTTTGACGTCATCTTCTGTCGCAATGTGGCGATCTATTTTGACGAGCCGACCCAAGAGCGCATCTGGGCACGCTTTGCCCAATGCCTGAATGAAGGCGGGTATTTGTTCATCGGCCATTCTGAACGGGTGACAGGGCCTGCTGAACGCTATTTCGAAGCAACCGGTTTGACGACCTATCGGCGGAGGGGCGCATGACGATCAAAGTGCTTGTCGTCGATGATTCCGCAACCATGCGGCAGCTCATCTCGGCGGTTCTAAATGCCGATCCTGACATTGAAGTCGTGGGGGCGGCCGAAGAGCCCCATGAAGCGCGCGCCATGATCAAAGCGCTGTCGCCCGATGTCATCACGCTCGACGTGGAAATGCCCAATATGAACGGGCTGGAGTTTCTAGAAAAAATCATGCGGCTGCGGCCCATGCCCGTCGTCATGGTCTCGACCTTGACCCAAGCGGGCACCGAAGTTGCCTTGGCGGCTTTGGAATTGGGGGCGGTGGATGTGGTTGGAAAACCAACAGGTGCCATCAGCCTCAGCACGGGCTTTCCCGACCTGATTGGCAAAGTGAAAGCGGCTGCTCAAGCCAATGTTCGCACCCTAACCCAGCGCGACACGGCAACCCCAGACGCGAGTTTCCGGGCAAAGTCTGGCCATGTCATCGCGATTGGATCGTCGACGGGCGGGGTTGAGGCGTTGCTCTCCATCATCCCGCTTCTGCCAGAAGCCACACCGCCTATCGTCATCACCCAACATATGCCGGCAGGCTTTACCGCGAAATTTGCGGCGCGCTTGGATCGGGCGTCTGCCATCCACGTGACCGAGGCGGAAGATGGGGCTCCTCTCATGCCCGGTCACGCCTATCTGGCACCGGGTAGCCATTTGCATTTGGAAGTCACCAATTCTTTGATGCCCCGCTGCCGCTTGGTCGAAGGCGATTTAATCAATGGGCATAAGCCTTCAGTCGATGCCCTCTTCCATTCGGTTGCCGCCCTTAATCGACCCACAACCGGTGTGATCTTGACGGGCATGGGGCGCGATGGCGCTGAGGGTTTGTTGGCCATGCGTCAAGCAGGGGCCGCCACCATCGGCCAAGATGAAGCCAGTTGTATCGTGTACGGCATGCCAAAGGCTGCCTTCGAACTTGGTGCGGTGGAGCGGCAAGTCCCGCTGCGGCGCATCGCTGAAACCATTCTATCCACCTGTTCCATCCAAAAAAGCCACACCTAGGGAGTCAGACCTATGCCTGCCGCCAGCGCACTGAATGTTTTGGTAGTCGACGACCAGCAATCCATGCGGATTCTGGTCAAGACCTGCCTGACCCAAATTGGCGTTAAAGATATTCGTGAGGCCGCCGATGGCGAAGCAGGCTTGCGCGAATTAATCGGAAAGCCTGCCCATTTGGTCATTTCCGATTACAACATGCCCAAGATTGATGGCTTAGCCTTCTTGCGTGCCATTCGCGCCCATCCCCCCGTCGCCAATACGGCCTTTATCATGCTGACAGGTCGGGCCGATGCCGAATTGGTCCAGCGTGCGGTGCAATTTGGCGTCAATAATTTTCTGGTGAAACCCTTCACCACTGCCCAGCTCAAAGCCAAGCTTGAGAGTGTTTTTGGAAAGCTGACATGAGCTTCAACGCAGACGTTTCCAGATTTGCCAAGCGCATTCATGTGAACCAGGGCGAGCACTTCGCCAGTGGCGACCCTGAAGTGTGCCTGACCGCGATTCTGGGCAGCTGCGTCGCAATTTGTCTTTATGACCCCGCCATGAAAGTTGGCGGCATGAACCATTTTCTTCTGCCCGAGAACCCCGATTCCGTGCATGACGCGCATGGTCGCTATGGGGCCTATCTGGCAGAGCTTTTGATTAATGATCTGATGTCCTTAGGCGCGATCAAGTCGCGACTGGAGGCCAAAGTGTTTGGCGGCGGCAAGATGTTTCAAGGCTTGCGCGATGTGGGTGCTACCAATGCCGCTTTCGCCAAGAAGTTCCTGATGGATGAAGGCATTCCTGTGTTGGGTGGCAGCACCGAAGGAACCAGTGCGCGCCGCGTTGAATTTTGGCCAACAACAGGCCGCGCCTTCCAAAAGTTTGTCAGCCAAGAGATGCCACCTCCGCCACCGCCAAAGCCGGTTTTCGAAACCTCTATTGGCGATGTGGAGCTATTTTAATGTCGTCCCTGCCCGCCCCATTCATATCAAAGCTGGGCCACGAACTGGCCGCCGTCAAGGCTGAGACGGCCTCGCTGGAGGCGTTGGTTAGCGTGGGCGCGGCAAGCCTTGGCCCGGAAGGCTTGGTGGACGCCCAAAAGCTCGACCATATTTTGCAATCGCTTGATTGCCTCACCAGCTTGATGACCAACCTGGCCCAAGGCATGCCTTTGGAACAGGCCGTCAACGCTCTACCGCTTGCGGACATGGCTGAACGGCTCAGCGCTGGCCACACAGGCCATGCCATCGGCAGTGTGCATTTTTCAACCACGCTGGTGGACCCAGAATTATTCTAAGAAGGGGCGTGATGGCGTGAGCAACAAATCCACATCCCCAACCCATATTGGCCTCAATGCCCTGTTTCTGACGGACGGCACGCACACGATGGATATGCTGTCAGCCGTCACTTCCGGCTTTGGCATGGCCAAACGGCATAAGGCCCGCACCGTTGAAGAAGCGTTCGACATTCATCGAAGCAATTCGATCGACTTGATCATCCTTGACTGTTCGACCGAGGAAATGAACGGCATTGAGATCACCCGCCGGTTCCGCATGGAATTTGAAGGGGAAAAATCAGAGACGCCAATCCTCGCCGTAGCAGGTCACGCCAGCCAAGTTCAGATTGGCCACTACCGTGATGCCGGCGCGAGTTTTGTGGTTGCCAAGCCCGTCGCCCCCGGCATTTTGCTTCAGCGCATTTTGTGGCTGGCCAAAGACACGCGCGACTTGGTTAATACGCCAAGCTTTCGCGGCCCAGATCGTCGCGCGCGGGCGATGGGCCTCCCAGCAGGCATCGAACAAGGCCGGCGCTCAACCGATCTAGACGCCAATGTCAGTGAAATTGCTGGACAGAATCTCGATCAGAGCAAGATAGATGATATGTTGAAACCAGTGCGGGTAAATCTGCTATGACGACCAAGCCAAATCATAATTCATTAAAGCGCAAATTGGCAAAGGTCGGGAAGCTGCCTGTTGATGAATTGGCTGGGCGCAGCCAGTTGAATATCGACTTGATGCAAGACGAATTCTTGGTGGTGATGCGCAATCAGATCGAAGAACTTACCGATCTTGTGCAAGCCAAGGACCCAGCCAATATCCGCAGCATTTATGAAATGTCATCTCAGATCATTTCCAGCGCCAGCTTTGTCAAAGCCGACTGGGTTTCACGCGCCGCCCAATCGCTGTGCGAGGTCCATGAAATCATGAGCACCAGCAAATGGGATTGGGAAGCCATCAGCGTGCATGGCAAGACCATCCAGTTGCTGGCGACCTTAGAGCCCAGCCAAGAAGCCGTAAGCCAAAGCCTGTTGGAAGGCTTAGGCAGCGTGGTGGCGGCCAAGCGGGCTTAAAGAATTGCACGCCAAGCTGTAAGGTGCATTCCATCCCTAGAATGCACCGTGGTCAGGGAATTCCTGAAATCATTTTGAGTTGGATGTCAGCCAAACGCTTGGAACGGCTCAATGCGTCGCTTCGCTTGCCTTGAAGCCGCCCGACAATTCTTCTTGCGCAAGCTGGGGAGTCAAGGGGTGAAATCGGCTTCGCCGACGCGCCGAAGGCGCGCCCCTTGACGCCCCATCTTGCGCGCACAAACTCGAGTACGGCCTTTGCGTAGGCACAGCCTGCGGCAAAGGCTGTCCAAAGCGAAAAAGCCTGTACCCAGCTCACAGCGAATGAAAAAGGTGCATTCCTGGCGGAATGCACCCTACAAGCCTACAAGCCTACAAGCCGTAAGCTGAAGTGAACCCTTGCGCGACCTAAGCCGCCCGCAGGGTCGACAGGAAGCGCGCCACGTCATCTTGCAACTTGGTTGCATGACGCTGCAATTCTTCGGCCGCCATATAGGTATCGCCTGCGGCAGAGCGGGTCGTGTCAGTACCACCGGCTAAAGCCGAGATGGAGTGGGATACGCTGTCTGAGCCGACGGCCACTTGGTTTGTCGTATTGCGGATTTCATCGATTGCTTCGGTCTGGGCTTCCACCGATTGGGCGATCAAGGTGGACATCACCGCCACATTGCCGATGGTTTTAGCCACGGCCTCAATCGCCACGGCAGCCCCCGAGGTTGCTTGCTGAATGCCAGAGATTTGGGCGGCAATCTCGTCGGTTGCGCGCGAGGTTTGTTCGGCGAGCGACTTCACTTCCGACGCCACAACCGCAAAGCCCTTGCCAGCAGCCCCGGCGCGGGCGGCCTCAATGGTGGCGTTCAAGGCCAGGAGGTTGGTCTGGTTGGCGATGTCATTGATCAATTGGATGACTTCGCCAATGCGTTGGGCCGCTTCGCGCAATTGCGACACCGATTCAGTTGTCGAAATCGCTTGGGTCTGGGCTTGCTCGGCCACATTTTGCGCCTCCATCACTTGGTCGGAGATTAATTGCGCATTGGTAGACAATTCTTCGGCCGCCTCTGCCGCCCGCTGGATGTTCTGCGCGCTGTCATAGGTGGTGCGAGAAACCGAGCTCGTATGTTCGGCATTTTCATTGGCCGTTGACGTCAAGGTCGAGGCTGACTGCTGCAGCTGACTGGCGGCAGCCACAACCAATTGGATCATTTCAGCCACCGAAGTTTCAAACGAGTCGGCCACCTGGTGTAAGGATCTTTGCCGGTCTTCCTGGGCTTGGGCAGCATCGCGCAGACGCTGATGCTCAGAAGCCTTTGCTTCACCTGCCACCAAACGATAGTCATTGATGGCACTCAGAATGCGACCAACCGAATCGTGTGTTTTCGATTCCAAAACAACACTCAGGTCGCCTTGGCCGATCTGATCCATCGCTTTGGCCGCAGCATCTAAGGGCTTCTCAATGGTACGCAGGACGGCAAAGCTCATGCCAGCCAAAGCGGCCAAAGAGCCCAAGGCCACCAAGCCCAAGAGCATTAATTGAAAGCTCAATTCTGCCTTGGCGGCATCATTCAGCGCCGTCACATTCTTCTCAATGGCATCACTGACCTGACCATTAGATTCTTCGAGCTTCTCGAACGCGGCCGTGAATGCACCCATTTTCTGGCTGGCCGCCTCTGGATCTTGCGTCGCCAAAGCACTGACTGAGGCCGCCATGGCGATATAGGCATTGAGGTCGGGCTCGGCTTGTTGAACCAAGCTGCGCACATTTTCAGGCACATTCAGTTTTTGGATATCGGCCATGGCCGCCTTGAATGTTTCGCCATGCTCATTAATGCCGGCCTTAATCTCGTCACCCGAGCCCGCAAGCAATCCGCGCCCGATCAGGGTTGCCCGCAACACATCTGAATTGAGGGCATCATGCATCATATCGGCTTCAGCAAAGATGCGTCCTGCCACCCCAATTTGCTGAACCTGCTCTTGGGCTTGTTTGTATTTCTCTAAGGAAAAGAAGGAGGCTGCAGATACAGCGGCAATACAGATGCCTGCACCGGCGATCATGATGGAGAATTTGGCCCGAAGAGTTAGATTGTCCACAACAGCATCCTTATTTCTTGGAGGCCGGAGTTTTCACAAAAAGGTGTTAACTGTTGCTAAAAATTTAAGCAGGTCGATGATTAAATAATGAACATGCATTTAGTGTATTGATTTTATTGGTCTGCATATATGAACCAATAGCAGTCCAGATGTCGCAATGATGTCTGCCAAGCATTCGATGGCTAGAATCACCGAATACTTAACACATTTACATTATTACCTAGGGATAGACGTGCGCACCACATATCTGCGCCATCCTATCCCTCAATTCGCAAGAAATGGGCAGCATTGTCAGGAAAACTAGAGCGCGCTTCGCCGCTGTAGGTGCGGCCCTATGCACGTGAGGCAAGGCGAGGTCGTCTATTTGGGATTTGGAGCGGGCGATGGGAATCGAACCCACGACATTCAGCTTGGGAAGCTGACGTTCTACCTCTGAACTACGCCCGCCATGAGTTAAGCGGTATGGGTTGGGCCGTTGATTTCGGCCAAGCCCGCCCTCCTCAAATCAAGTGGTTCTTTTTGACCATTTTCATCTCGGTTGCAAGGCCAGACACTGGAGTGTGATTTACGGCCATTTCAGAGGCTTCAAGATAGAAGGCCGCCATCAAATCAGTGACTTCGTCCGAGATCGAGACCAAATGTGGGTGAAGTTGAGTCTCCGGGTGTTCCTCAACAAAGGCCTGCCAACTTGTGAGGATAAGTTGTGCACGATCAATGATTTCGTGAAGTCCTCGCTCAGAACCTATATTGTCCATGATTGCATACCCCCCATATTACCTTTGAGTATGGGCGGAGAAAGCGCAGAACTCCAGAGTCAATTACATGACTCCGCCAACCAGATACAGTTTAGGGTGCTAACGCAAAATGCCGCGGGCGGCCATGTCTTCAATGACGGCGCGTTGCCGTGCCAAAACCTCAGCGCGTTCAATCATTTTGCCGTCTGGGGTCTTATTGGCCGGGGCCAAGCGGGTATCGGCATAGGTTTTCTCAAACGCATCCATGGGCAAGCGCGACAGCGTGTTGGTCATACCTGTCTTCTTCCGCGTCTCGCGCAGGGCTGCGATATCGAGAACAGCATTGGCGTTAAAGGTCTCGCCCGTGCCAGCTTCGGCCAAAGTTCTCCCATACCAATCCAGCACAATCGACATGCCATCGGTGGAATTGGCCGCTACCGGCGTGCCGTAAATGCCTGCGGAATTGGCACTGACGACATAGGCGATATTTTCCACGGCCCGGGCCATTTTTGAGATGTGCTTGGGCGTCAGATTGGGGCTGCCCACTTCGCTGGTCGGGTGGAGCAAGATTTCAGCGCCCTTGAAAACCGCCATGCGCGCGATTTCAGGATAGAGAATTTCCTCCGACGCAATGGTACCCAAGGTGCCGATCTCGGTTGCTGCTACGGGGAAGACGGCATCGAGGCCGTAAGCATCAAGATATTTGTCCCAGACGTCATAGGGGCTTGGCGTATAGAGCGAGATCATGCGGCGATAACGCAGCACGACTTGGCCCGTTGGCCCATAAACGACATTGGCCTGAAAATAGAGATCGGGGAAATGGGGGTCGTTCTCATAATGGTTGGAGCACAGATACACCCCGTGCTTTTGGGCGATGGCGGCAATGGCGTCGGCTTCGGGCCCCTGCATATCAATGGCAGCCTTAGCCTGCCACTGCTCGCGCGTTTCGCCTAAGGGAAAGCTCGTCAACCAATATTCGGGCAAAACGACCAGCTTCAAATCATAGCCATTAAAGCCCTTGAGAAAGCCTTTGGCCGCGCCAATCTGGCTGGAAACACGCGCCATGGTCGCGCTCATGCGGGCGCGGGCGGTCTCTTTTGTGCTGTCTTGATTGACCGCATCACAGCGGGTTTGCAGCGCCAAGGCCGAATAGCGTGTGGGCGAGGTTTGGGCAGTCGCATCGGTCATGGCTAGGCTGGCTCCAGCAGAAAGGGCGGTCAACAAAAGATCGCGGCGGTTCATGGCAAGCTAGGTCCGAAAGCCGCCAGCCCGTGCCGGCAAAAGCAGGCAAAAGAAACCGTGTCTGACGAGGATTTCATCATGGCTTTCATCATCCAAGGGCTAGACCCATCCCTGTTTGGTTCGGTTTTGGATCAAAAGCAAGTCGGGGCCCAAGATACCTCTGCCCCCTATTATGAAGTCGACGAAAACCCCGGTTTCCCGTGCCGCATCACACTGGATGATGCCTCGATTGGCCAGAAGGTCGCCTTGGTTTCCTATCCGCACCATCAAGCCAACACCCCCTACGCGCAGTCCGGGCCCATCTTTGTTTCCTGCGGGGACGCAAAGCCCGGCCGGTTTGTCGATACGATCCCGCCTGCCCTTGCCCGGCGCAAATTGTCGTTGCGTGCCTATGACAAAGACGGGATGATGGTGGATGCAGCCCTTGTCGATGGCGCGGCTGCAAAGCCTGTGATCCTAACCCTGCTTTCCAATCCAAGCATCACCAAGATTGACGCCCATAATGCCATACGGGGTTGTTTTGCCGCCCATATAGTGCGGCATGAAGGACCCTAGGCCCCTGCCTGCTCCGCATCCCATTTCTTTAAAAACGTCTTTTTGGCCTGTTCACGCCAAACCCGTTTGAGGTTTGCTACCACCCAATCGGGATCGACCTTATCTGGGCGGGCAAGGATGAGAGGCCAGCTTTTGTAATGGGGTGTGAAGAAGAAGGTTTCGGGATCGACTTCGATCAGAAATTCGCGTTCCTCGAAAGTGGTCTTGAAGACGGGCGCATGCTCAGACGGGCTCCACCACACCCACATTTTGCCATGCGCTTTCAGGTTTGGTTGGCCCCAGGACACCGCGTCTTCCACATTGGGCAGGTTCAGTGAAAGGGCGAGTGCCCGCAGGCTCTCCCAGGTGAAAGGTTCAGCTTGCGGCATTGGCAATCTCATGCGCGGTCGCACTCCACACCTGTTGGTCAGACGCGAGAGCCGCAAACACTTCCCGCACCGCCCACAAGCGGAAGGGCAGGCCTGAAACATATGGCGTTAGGGTGAAGGACAGAACTTGGCCGCCATAGCGAGGCCCCTCTTCCACCAAGAGGTCGCGGGCAGCAAGGATCTGGTTACGCCATTCCGTCTCGCTTTGGCGCTGATCGATCAGAAGCTTACGGTCATCCAATTCATTCGCCAAAGGCACGCAGGTTAATGGCCCTGATGCCGTCGCCATCGGCCACGGCACGCTGTCGCTCTCCCAATCGAGGCACACGTCAAAGCCTGCCGCCTTAATCAGATCGGGGGTCTGCTCGCTTTGCTGGCGGGCGGGCGATAGCCAAGTTCGGGGGCTTAGGCCCGCAGATTCAAAAGCCTCGCGCGTGCGGGCGACATACGCCGCCTCCACAGCCGGCTCTATTCCCCCCCAATGGATCGAATCTGTGTCCCAGCCATGGGCGGCAATCTCGTGGCCGTCAGCCAAAATAGCTTCGATCAAAGGCTTCTTCTTGGTGAGTAAGACCGCATTGACGGCAAAGGTGGCTTTGAGGCCTAAGGCCTTTAGTGCCTTGAGCAAGCGAAAGACACCAACCCGATTGCCATAATCGCGGCTGGTATAGTGACGCAGGTCGGGATAGGGCGTCACCATCGCGCCTGGATGTTTAAACGGCTTGCCCGACGGGTTCAGCATGAAAAATTCCAGCGGGATCACGATCAAGGCCGCAACGGCTTTCGCACCCGGCCATTGAATCGGCGTCCGCTGATCTGCTTGCCGCCAGCCATAGCGGTCCATGTCTTGGCCATAGCCACGCTTGGGATAGGTCAGATAATCCGTCGGCAAAGTCATGCCCTACTCTAACCCCGCTTAGCTTACGGTTTCAAGGCAAGGATATATCTTTACCTGCCATGGGGCAGTCGCCGCAGGAGGGAACGCGCGATCCGGGATCAGACAAGACCGGACAAGGCGGCCACAGAGGGGCGACTTTTGAAACTTGGCCCCGTCTGTTTTCCGAGTGCTTAGAAGCTCAACAAGACACCGGCGCGGGCTTCGCCACCTCGATAGTCGGTCCGCGCGAGATATTCGATGCCGGTCAAAGTGACTTGGGCATTGACGGCATCATTGCCAACGGCAGTCACCGTGGCATCGCCAAGATCGGTATAGATATATTCGCCGCGCACGATCACGCCGTCGATCACTTCAAACTCTGCGCCAACACCAATGGCCCAACCGGTTAGGTTTTGCGTGTTGCGTCCGTTCCACGCCAGTGTTGGTGCCCCATTGACCACGACCGAAGCTGTGGTTTCAACATGCGCGAAGGCAAGGCCCCCGGTTGTATAGACAGAAAAGCCATCCAAGACCTTCACGCCAAGGCGGCCGCGCAGCGACCCGCGCAGGCCATATTCTTTCGTCGCACTTGTGGTGAGCCCGGCTGGAGCTGGGCTTACGGCCGGCGCTGTTGCTGCAATCGGTGCACCGGAAAATGAGCCCGGGGTCACATCGCCGCCGCCAGAGATGTCAATTTCCAAGCCCATGATAAGCGGGCCATTCGTATTGTAATGATTGCCGATAATGACACCATAGGTCAGGCCGTCCAGCTCTGGCCTTACGCGGGACGGGGTAATGGTTGGACCCAAAGCCTGGAAGGCTGAACTGCCAACCGTCTCCACATTCCGATCCGTGCCCATTGGAGTGCCAAAGACGATACCGCCGTAAGCACCGCCATTATCTTTAGCTTGTGCGGAGCCAGCGCTGAAACATACGGTCATTGCCGCGGCAGCTGCCAATACTACTCTCTGCATAAAAATCCTCCGAGCTCAGGATTTGCTACAGGGTTAGCGCTAATAAAGATTTAATTTTCCTTGCCGGATCGGGCTCGGGTACCCTTGGGCTTTAAGGCTGCAAAGCAGTTTGCAAGGTCAGGCAAGATCAGAAAGGAACAGCTAAATCTCGACCATGCCCCCTCACCGCGCCCGCTCATTCAAGGTCTGGGTAAGGTCGATTAAGCTGCCCAATTGGTCGATGGTGGTGGCAAAGCGCGCATCATCCCCCTCGGCATCAATGCCGCCACTTTCAAACATGTCGCGCGTCTCAATCACAACGACGACCCGGCCTTGTGCAAAGGCCAAGCGCATATTGTTGCCGTTGAATGCCTTTTCCATCTCCATCAAGCGCTCGCAAAAGGCGGGGTGGAGCAGGTATCGGGCCTCGACCTGGTCGGTTGAAACGACCTCAAAGCGACGCTCAAAATCGGGGTGGACCATTTTAACCGGCTCAAGCTTTAGGCCAGTGAAGCGCGAACCTAGATTAATCAGGCCATTGAACAAACCCATATCTTGGCGAACCAGGGTGGTGGAGGTGAAGGGTCGCGCAAATTGATAGCCCATGACCACGCCGTGAAACACGGTCACAAGGCGGCGGTTCTTGCCCTCGCCCTGGTATTCTTGCAAATGGGCCTCATGCAGCGTGCCTTCGGACTCGCCAAACTTACCTTCCCAGAAGTCACTATAATCGGCCTGGTCGGGATTGGATGGGATCAGGCCCATCCGGGTTGCAAGATCAAAATCGCTGCTGGGCGTGCCGTCCAAATGATAGCTAAGGCCAAGTGCGGCACCTAATTCTTCATTGGCCCGAACCTTGATTT
>NZ_JADCBK010000065.1 GCF_020253525.1 Aquidulcibacter sp. | reverse complement strand
AATCCGCCCGCATCACCCCACGCGGCGTCGCTCTCAACTCCGTCGACTTCAAAGCTCAATCCAAATACACTCGTGGCGACTCCGCATCTTACTACAACTCTTACTCCAAATATTACTCTTCTTAATAATGGAGTTGGCCTAGTTCTTGCGCTGTATAATTGGACGCAGGTATTGGAGAGTATTTTTCAATACTGAGAACGTGCGATTGGAAATGCTTGAGCTTTGCCAGCGCGCTTGTAGTGGCTACAGTCTTGGGAAAATAGGACGAATTTACAATGAAGAGTTTAGCTGAAAAGGGTCCGGCGCGTAGCGACGCGACTGCAAAATTGCTCTTGTTACTTGCCAGGGATGTTCTTCCCGATCATCTCGTTTCGGCTGTTGTTCAACTTTGTGATCAAGTGTCCGATTGGGATGAGTTCTTCTGCCTTGCGGCAAATAATGCAAGTTTGCCTTTTGTTTATAAGCATTTGTTCACCTTGAAGCCGAAGCCGGTGCCAGAGGCATTAATGCTTGAAGCGCGTCTCAATGCGCTGGGTCGGACCATACGAATGCAGAAATTGACAGCGGCTATGGGGGTCTTTCATCGCCAATGCATCGCTCCGGTTAAGGCAAACCATACGTACATGAAGGGTCCAGCCCTTGCCCAGCAATTTTATCGGGATCCTGCGTTACGCACCTGCAGCGACGTTGATGTTTTGGTTGCAGAGTCAGATTTTGCTAAGGTAGCAGAACTTGCATTCAATAGGGGTTACCGGTTTTTGCTTGATCCAGTCATCGGTAGCTTTGTAACCAAAGCTGACGATATGTCGTTCATCATTCGTCATGCGGATGTAATCTCTATGTTTGATCAGGATAACATCCATATTGAATTGCATCGGTACATAGAAAAGACGACTCCAATTTTCCCTGTTGCTCGCATTTTGCGAGAATCCCAGCATTTGAAACTTGGAAATGATACCGTTAACTCGCTTTCTACGGCCTGGCACTTTGTCTATATCATCTATCATCATTCTCGGCATTTCTGGTCACGGCTCCACTGGGTAGCAGACCTCCATGCCTTGATGAGTCATTCAAGCTTCAATATGGAAGAAGTGCTGAGACTCGCAGATGAAGTTGGTCTCTTGCCTTCAGTACAGGCGGCAATTGAGTTTGCTAGACTCACTAGCCAGCCGGACGAATGGGAGGCTAATCTTGGAAATACCCCAAGCGGCATTTTCCTCGACGCTTGTCTCAGGGGGTTGCCTGGTGACTCTGCTTTCGAGCTTGAAAGCTGGGACGCTATGTTTTTGTTCGACTTCGGTGATCAGTGGCAGTTCGACTCAAAACGTAAGTTTTTGTTTTGGGGTCAATCAGCCTTAAGACGCCTGCAGCCTAGTGTAGACCAATATATGCACAAACCTCGACCGAGAGCGATGGAATGGTTGTACGTGGCAGAGAATATAGCTGCGCTCCTTGGAAATCTTTCAAAGCGGATCGTCGCCTAATGTTGGCTCAACCCAAAGCCGCGGTTCTCGTGAAGCTGTCTTCGGTCATAGCCTCGGCTCAGATGACCGCAAATCGGGTCTGGACGATCCTGATGGAGAGTGGCCCATGGCTAACGGCCGCAGTAATTGCCGCGACATTTTTGGAGGCAGCACTTTCAATTGGCTCGCTATATGCCATAAAATTACTCGTCGATTCAATCGGTAGAGGCTTGCAAGGCACTGATGGTCATACAGAGGTCTTTTGGTACCTTGGTTTGACAGGTACCGCCCTCATTCTCGCCGCGGTTGCACAATCGATTGCTAACCTCTTGCGGATGCGACAAGGATTTGTGGTCGGTGATTTGGTGAATAGCAAAATTCATGACCGTGCAATTGCGTTGGATTTAAGCTTCTATGAAAGCCCCCAGTATTTTGATTCCCTACAAAAGGCCCGCGAAGCTGGCGCACAGCGGCCTGCTCAAGTCATCGGCAATGTCATCAACGGTGCCCGAGGGGCGATCGTTTTGGTAGCCATCCTTGTCATGCTGGCCGCGATAGAGTGGCGGCTTCTACCCATTCTCTTGCTGACTGTTGGGGCAGCCTTGGGTGTGCGGCTTCTCTTTACCAAACGCTTGTATGATTGGCGCATGACACGCGCCCAGCTGGAGCGTCGATCCGGCTATCTGGATTGGATGCTCACTTCCAACCATCATGCAAAGGAATTGCGGATCAATGGGCTCGGCGCATACTTTGCAGATAGTTACAAGGCGCTCCAAACCAAAATTCGGAAAGAAAACCTATCCCTCGAACAGAAACGGGCCGTGTTCGAACTTGGCGTTGCCGCATTTGGATCCATCGTCTTTATGGGTGCAGCAGCCTTTCTGATAGATGCCGCACTCATGGGCTCACTAACGATCGGCCAAGTGGCGATGTTTGTTTTGCTCTTGAGGCGAGCAGAGAGCGCCGGTAACGAAATGGTTTCCAGCGTTTCACGCCTCGTGGACGACCATCTGTACTTGGGTCGCTTATTTGAGTTCTTCGACACCAAACCCAAGATCACTACCGCCGCGCAACCTGCTGCTATTGCTTTGCCACTTACAGCTGGCATCCAAATGGAAAATGTTAGCTTCAGATATGAGGGCGCTGAGCGAGCGTCAGTCAGCGATATCAATTTTGAAATGCGACCTGGACAAATTGTTGCCCTTGTAGGGGAAAATGGGTCCGGCAAGACAACTCTGATCAAGCTTTTGAACCGATTGTACGACCCCACCGAGGGCAGAATTTTGCTGGATGGCACAGATATTCGACACTTAGAGCCTGACGCCTATCGTGCTCTGTTTAGCGTGATTTTCCAAGACTATTCCTGTTATGCCGACACCATTACGAACAATATTCGGTTCGGCAATGTCGCGCTACCTCACAATGCGGACGTCATTCGTCGTGCTGCCGAAGTTGCGGGTGCTGACCGTTTCATAGATGCATTGCCTGCCGCTTATCAGACACCTTTGACCAAGCTTTTTGATGATGGTCACGACCTCAGCATTGGACAATGGCAACGTATTGCTTTGGCTCGGTCGCTCTTCCCTGAATCCCAGTTTGTTATCATGGATGAGCCAACAAGTGCTGTTGATCCAGCAGCTGAATTCGAACTGTTTGAGAACTTCCGTGAGCGCTTGGGTCAGCGCGGAGCACTCATCATAAGCCATCGTCTCTCGACGGTAAGGCAAGCAGACTTCACATATGTTCTCGAAGATGGACGGATAAAGGAAGCCGGAACCCACGACGAACTGATTGCGCTGAATGGCAGCTATGCGCGGCTATTCAATATGCAAGCCAAACACTATTTGTAGAAAAATCGAAATGATGACTCCAAAAAAGCGGATCAGGTTGAAATCATTCGCGTTTAATCCTACAACTAGCGCAAATAGTGCTTAATCAATGTGTGTTCTTTTTACATTTTGAAATAATGTAAGATGCAACATCAAGACAGAGAGTAAAATTATGAGTCAAGAATCAAGTAGTGCTGTTTATTCACGCTCAAGTGTTCAAGGAAGTGCACTAGGTGACGAAATCGTATTCTTCGATGAGCGGGCGGGCAAGTATTTTGCGACTGGCTCTGTTGGTGCCGACATTTGGTCGTTACTTGAACGTCCCATGACGATGGATGAAATTTGTGAGGCGCTGATGGAAGCATATGAGGTAGATCGAACCACCTGCTTCCAGCAAGTTAGTCAATTTCTTGGAAAAATGGCGGAAATCAATCTAGTTGAAGTTGTCACGCCTGAATGAAGAAAGAGAAATTCCCCATTTAGGAGAGTAACTCTTTGAAATATAAGATTTTTGCTTGACCTAAACCTCAGCGGCATTTAGCCTCTGATTCGCAAATACTAGTAGGAGTTGAAGATGAAGACAACAATGTTAAAAAAAGTTTGGTCACAGCCACAGATCGAAGAGTTAGGAATTAGCGAAACACTTGGCGGTTTCATTGCTGACTGGAAAGAGACACAAGCCACAATCTTCGGAAATATCAATAATTTTGGTACTATTCCAGGGTGCAATAACGGAATAATCGCAAAGTGTAAGTAGAATTTGCTTACCTTGGCGGTACGCCGCTCTGAGCTTATCTTTGAAGTTGGGTGTTATTGATTTCACTATACTTCAATGGCCAGATGAACCACAACATGTGATTTTGGGGCCGGCATGCACAGCGTGCCGGCCTTTATGTTTAAGTTGAAGATGTCTTTGTTCGATCAAGTGTGGAACATGACTGTTTTTAGGAAAAAGCGCGACATTATGTGCTAAAATACCGCCTAGTCACAAGGGGGTGTCTGGCAGGGCTCAGTCCAGCGCTTTCCCATACTGCGCCCTAGGCGGAGCAAATCTTGTCACTGCCTCGAGGGCGAAATGCATCTCGGTCTGTATTCACTGTAGACGTCGTGCTGATCGGTCGACGCGGAAAAGGGCCAAGCTTTAGGGTGAAAAGCAAATTTCCCGCAGTCGAAAAGCGAAGCAGCCCTGCATCAAAAGTGCGTTTAGGGGGTAAATGTCTCACATGCCCAATTTTTAGGCATATGTAAGAATGCTATACACTAAGGACTGGGTTTACCCAGCCCAAGAATGTGACAATAAAAAAACAGATCTTTTTCATAGCTTTGCAGTCATGACCAGAGAATATCAATACAAGTCGCTGATTGAATGAATTTGTAAGTGTGCAAATTACCAAGCGTTAACTGTAATGCATCATGCAATTTCCCCTTTTAGGAGACTAATCCATTGGTATTATTGAAAAATCATTTGACTCGAGGTTTCAGCATGATATAGCGTTAGCGATCATACGTAGAAGGAGATAGCGTTATGATGAAAAAAACTTGGACTGCACCAGTTGTGGAAGAATTGAGCATTTCGGCTACCCTCGGCGGTACCGTTACTAAATTTTATGAAACAACTTTGAACGACCTCGGCGGGACCCAAACCAACTTTGGTACGATTCCTGGCACGAACATTAAGTAATCTTCTGACCTTACGGTTTTGAAGACGCTTGTTAGGGCCCGCAGTTTGCGGGCCCTATTTGCATATAGGGCAACCGATTTTGCCCGGGGCCGCTTAACCACTTAACTTGATTTCGTGGCTTACTATTGAGGCCGCCTGAGTGCTTACAGCGTTCAGTTTACCAAGCAAAGTGACCTAAGTCAGCGAAAGCAACTTGACAAAATCCTATTCGAAATCAGAAGTATAATAAAGGAATTTGGATCGATGGGGGCGATTTATGGTCATTTAAGTTTGAACGACGAACTCGTTCAAGATGCAAATTTTGCCCCGATCGCACAGGATTTATCTATTTGGGGCCCTGACGCACTGGACAGTTTGGAGCTTCCCTCGGGACGCTTTATTCAGACAACACTTTGGATTTCGCCCCAATCGCAATACGAACGCATTGTTCTCACTGCATCGGGCTATGTGGTGTGCGCCGACGCCATATTGGATAATCGGCCAGAGCTAGCGATTGAGCTTGACTTGAGGCCCGAACGTCTGAGCCAGCTATCCGACACACAACTGATCGGGATGGCATGGGACAAATGGCATGCAGACTGTCTTCAACATTTAATTGGTGATTTCTCCTTTGCAATTGCACATCCAGCGAAGAAGCATGTCTTTCTGGCGCGGGACCACATCGGCTCTCGACCTTTATATTGGGCTAGACATGGAAACAGTCTAATATGGTCCACAAGCGCCAAATCCTTGATTGATCAATATGAGGGGTCGTGGCAAATCGATGAGAAGGCAATAGTTGCGTTCCAGGTCGCTTATAATGACCCGCTGACTGACACATTTTTTGATGGTCTCCGCCGAGTTAAGCCAGGTTCTCAGGTTGAGTTCATTGACGGCAAAAGCACGCAGCACCAATGGTGGAACCCTGGAAAAGCACCTATCATTTCCTTGGCTTCACCTGATCTATATGTTCAGAAATGTCGTGCTATTCTTGAGCGCGCCGTGTCAGATCGCTGCAACTCGAACCAGCCAATTGGGGCGCACTTAAGTGGTGGTATCGATTCGACCGCCGTCGCTGTTTTGGCAAATCGGCACTTTAGAAAAAAGAGTAAGAAACTTTGTGGAGGATACGCTTGGTCTCCTCCGATTTCGACCCAACACCCCGACCTGGGTCAGTCAGATGAAAGACGCAGAATCCTTGCAACCGCGGAGAAAGAGGATATCGCAGTTCGGTTCGGCGGCTCGGAAGGGGAAAACTTGTTTGCATTCTTCCAGCGCCCATTAGAAACGGAAGGTAACGCTGATCTAGCAGATGAACTTCCGATACTAATCAATGCGGCAGACGACGGCGCAAGGGTGTTGCTATCGGGTTGGGGTGGGGATGAAGCATTTTCAGCACATGGCTATGGCTATGTTGGCTACTTGCTACTTCGACTAAGGTTCAAGAGATTAGCGGAATTCATTCGGCAACGGACCAGAGGCCTGAAGAACGTCCGCCTGGTCGTGTCCGAGCTTTGGTGGAATGGTATTCACCCAAGCCTGCCTAATATACTTTATGTGCTCTTTGATCCATTTCGGGACAAAGATTATGGATTGTGCTTTATGGGTAAAGTGCGCGCCGAGCAAAATCGGAAGTTTATCGCGCGCCTCAGGCGGCCATTACGCCTCTTTCCAGATCCAAAGAAGAATATTCTAAAGTTTCTAAAACATGGCCATTTGTCGATGCGGATGGAGACATGGGCGGCGTGGTCTGCGCCTTATAAATTGCAATATCGGTACCCCTTAACCGACAGACGACTATTGGAATTCTTACTCTCAATCCCACCGGAGATCCTATTTTTAAATGAACGGTCTCGCGGATTTTCGCGTGCGATCCTTCAAGATGTCATTCCTGCAGATGTCAGTAAGCAAGATGCAGCTAATGAGCTGTATCGAAGGGAAGCGCGGTTCAGCTGTTGGAAGATTGTCAGTGAGAGGCTTCAAAAGGAGCTACTCGAAGAGGATTGCCCTTGGTTTGACATGGAAAAACTCCGCATGGCAGCCAGCAATCCGCTAGATCAATCTACGAGCTATGGGGTCGCCCGCTTTGGTGAATTGATGACGGCTCTTAGATTATGGTTTATGTGGAAACGAAGACGAAAAGCTGGGATACAAAATACGAACAGCGACGAGACACTTTCTGGCCTCTAGGCCCGACGTTGGAGTCCCAAGTAGATACAGCCAGGCTATCCCTGAAGGCATAGTTCTTGCTAATGTTTTTCTATCCGAGGCTGTCCCAAATTCGTTCGAAATAGTGGTAACTGATGTGACCTTTATGATGCGTAAGCTTCTAAAACTTCTTTGGATCTTGGGTCGCTTCTGGAAGGTGCCATTGGTCCGCAAGCTGATGTATGCGGAAGCATTTTCCCGACTTTTAACAGCTTGGATATTAATCCGGCTCATCCCTTATTCGCTCTGGCGTGGATTGCTTGGAAAGCCTGGTCCAAGCGCGAACGACACACTTGTGACTGATACGTACAAGGCGATCGCGATCGAAGTGGCATCTGTTCACTTTGTTATCCATCGGGTGTTTGGCACGAGGTTCACCTGTTTAATGCTAGCGTTGTCTGCGCGCGGCATGTTGCGCTTGCGAGGCGTACCGAGCGAGCTGATCTTGGGGGTTCATCGGAAGCCGACTGATGCCCGAATCCAAAAGCTTGGGGCACATGCGTGGGTCACAAGCTGCACTATCGAGGTGATTGGGCATGAAGGCAATGACACCTTCATCCCGGTTGCAACTTATAGTGCATATTACGATGAAAAACCGCGCTCTATAGCGCTAACTAAGAGTCGATAGGGTATTGTTGATGTCTTCAGAAGTTAAACCGATTTATCTATATCAACTCTTTGGTTTGGCAGTTCGATCCGAAATCGAGTTTCCAGAGTTTACTTCTATGTCAGAAGAAGAAAGTAAGGGTGTTGAATACCCATGGGCTGACTTGATACATGGTAAAGTGCCTGAACAATTGGAAGATAGCCTACCACTTGCCGACTGGATTCAAGTAACCAAAACAGATTGCCTCTTTTCGGTAGCAGAAAAATGTCGCTTGCTGGTCAGCAACGGCAACCGCGTCACGCTGGATCTTTTTGAGGGCGTCCCCTACGAGGATATCCGACCCTATATGACCACGTGCGGGTTTGCCACCCTTGCCTTTCAACGCCAATATGTGCCGCTTCATGTTAGCGCCGTGGAATCCCCTAAGGGCGTATGGCTTTTCACGGGCCCCTCTGGCGCAGGCAAATCAACACTTTCGGTGGCACTGTCCAAAGCTACAGGCTGGCCGCTACTCGGCGACGATTTGGCCGTCATGGAGTTTCCAGACCCTAACAATTCACTCAAGGGCGCAATCTGTCATTTCGGCGTGAATAAAGTGAAGCTCTGGGAGGATGCGGCTCAGTCCCTTGGCATTGAGCGCGATAAGCTTGAACGGGACTTTTTCCGGCCACATAAATATCATGTCATGATCCCACCCGGGCGCGGCACTATCAAATCTGAGGAAATTGTCGGCATAATGAGCCTCGCATGGGGAGACGATATGCAAGATATCAGTTTAATTCCTATGTCTGGATCAGGCACCTTCTCAACTCTAATGAACGGCATCTATCCACCATTCATGGCACCTGCCTACCTAGACCTCGCGCGGTTACGGGTCATTCTACTTGGTATGTCGCGTGGGTTGAAAGGGGTTGTAGCAACCAGACCAAAGCGCGACGGATCTCTTGATGAAGCGATTGCAGCCATCTCGGCCTATATCGAGCAGAGCTAGGCTGACTAAAGCAACTGTATAGTCGGCCCCCCAAACCCCCTACGCACATAACCAGTTCGGTAGATCAAAGTTTCACCACCGAGACTTCTGTCAGTAAATCAAGCGAAATATCGCTTAACTGATCGCAAAGGGACCGAGTAAAAACTCTTAGAACCATTTTAGCGGGTATTAACCATGCCGTTTAGCCGATCGGTATCCTTCTTCATGTAAAAGGGAAGGGTAAGCCAAAAGGTTGGGCGAGAGTATGACTATTAGACGGCGACTGAAGCTTGGCACCATTGTTGGTGCGATTATGGTTATCATCGGCTGTGGCAGCGGCGGGGGTGCCCCGAAGCTTGATGCAGGGCTTGGCAGCTCCTCTTCATTACCGCAGCCGGCACCGCCACCGCCACCGCCGCCGCCAGTACAGGCACCGCAGCCACCGTTCCCGGATAAGCCAGCTTCGCGCGCAGACGCGGCACGCTTCCTTAATCAAGCGACATTTGGTGCAACCTCCGCCGAGATCGATAGGTTGATGAGCATCGGTTACAACGCTTGGCTCGACGAACAATTCGCTATGCCTCGGAAGCAGAGCTTCATCAACTGGTATAGCGTTGACGGCCCGACGTCTAACGCCGTTGAGTTTGCAGATGGCAATACTGACCGAGAAAGTGCTGCTTGGTTCACATTATCTACTCAGGAACCTGACCAGCTTCGCTTGCGAATGGCTTGGGCACTTTCCCAAATCTTTGTCGTTAGTCGGAACAAAGTTGGGGCGAATGCCATTCATTGGATGGATCTGACCGCTGACAACAGCTTTGGTACATATCGGGAGTTCTTGGAGCGCGCGACCTTTAGTCCGATCATGGCTCAATATCTCGATTATATGAATAATACCGATCGCAATGGGAACGCCCCTGACCAAAACTACGCACGCGAAGTTATGCAGCTCTTTTCAATCGGGCTTTGGCAACTTAACCTAGACGGCTCTCTGAAGTTGGACTCTTCCGGTGCGCGTATTCCAACTTATAGCCAAGCCGATGTAACAGGTCTCTCCTATGTCTTCACTGGGTTACGCATGCAATATGGCGGTGACCGATATGGGACCTGTCGTGATCGTGCGGGCAATCTGTTGCCTCCGACAAATGAAGAAGCCAAATTGGTCCGCTGCGAGTTGTCGGTATGGGACTTCGCTTCCACCCGGGAACATAACTTTCTGGGTGTGAAAATTCCCGCGATTCCGACCAATTCGACTCCCAGCACAATTCAAGCCAATGGCCGCAAGAATATCGGCATTGCGCTTGACACCTTGGCAAACCATCCAAATACCGCGCCGTTTATCAGCAAGCAACTGATCCAGCGTTTTACAACCAGCAATCCAAGCCCCGCTTATGTTTCACGAGTTGTCGCGAAGTTTGAGAATAATGGGCAAGGTGTGCGTGGTGACTTTAAAGCTGTCCTCAAGCAGATCCTTCTTGACCCGGAGGCACGCGTACAAAGCAACAACACTCCTTATGAGTTTGGCAAGGTCCGCGAACCCATCTTGGCGATTGCCCAATTGAATCGGGTACTTAAGGCAGGCGATGGCAAAGGGAATGTTTGGGCCGGTGCCCCAGGTTGCAAAATTTACTTCGATATTATTTCCGAGATGGAACGCCCTTATAATTCGGCGACAGTCTTTAACTTCTATCGCCCAAGCTTTACACCAGCGAATGGTCGTTTGGCAGCAATGAACCTAACTGCACCCGAAATGCAGATAACAGATACCAACGCTGCTCTGGATTGGTCACGCTTCGTCCTGCATGCATTGCAAAGAGGTGGGACTGGCTGTGGCCATGCTGCAAAGGTCCAAAACACATTCGCATATGACGAGTTTTGGAATGAAGGTACAGATGCCGAAAAGTTGGCTGATAAGGTGCTTACTTTGCTCGCACCTGGTGTTG
The DNA here is from genome assembly GCF_020253525.1 of Aquidulcibacter sp. Lineage (GTDB taxonomy): Bacteria > Pseudomonadota > Alphaproteobacteria > Caulobacterales > Aquidulcibacteraceae > Aquidulcibacter. The sequence goes on along the minus strand of NZ_JADCBK010000065.1, from coordinate 49,851 downwards.
TCGTTTCAGACCTTCGGCCTGCTTTGGTACGATCCATTAATAGTTTGCCAGCCGTGACGGACACAGATCGCACCAATCGGATCAAGCTAGCCGTCATGATGACCATGCTAACGCCAGAATATCGCGTACAACGCTAAGAAGAAGAGCGAGAAGAGTCATGTCAAACTTAGAGATCGCCCACAAACTCAGCCGTCGCCACTTTCTTGGCGGAGCAGCCCTCCTCGGGGGCTTCTCCCCGCTCGCTTTGCAACTTGCAGCCTCAAATGCTACAGCGGCAGGCAATGACTATAGAGCCCTCGTCTGTCTTTACCTTGATGGCGGGCTAGATCACATGCACACCATTATTCCATCCGATCCCACAAATTACGATGCCTTGCGTGCTTTGCGACCAGGGATAGCAATGCCCGATCGCGCCGCTTTGAGCTCACTCGGAACCCAATCACCCCAAGGTGGGCGCACGGCAGCCTTGCACCCGAATTTGCCGCGCATGAAGCAGATCTATGACCAAGGAAAGATGGCCATTGTATATGGTCATGGGGGCATGGAAGCGCCTGCTTCCAAATCCCAACTCCTCAGTGGTGCCGTGCGCCTACCGTCGGCTGCCGGTTCGCACAACAATGGTGACGCCCAGATCCATACTTTTGGTGACGATGGTACCCGCTATGGCTGGGGGGGCCGGGCGATGGATGTCTTAGCCTCCATGAACCCAGATAACTTGTTTTCAAGTATGGCCGTTGGCCCGCTAAACAACGCCTTCAGTGTCGGAAGCGCTACCGAAGTCATTAAAGCTGATGTGACGGGTAGAGCCTCAAATATCGCTGGTTTGAACGGCGCTGTCTTTGGCTCAGCCGTAGCTTCTGCAGAACTCAACGCATTGCTGCAACGAACATCGATGAGCCAAGCGATGGACCAAGATTATTTAAAAGTCAATCGCCGGGTCATGGATTCCTATGCCCAGCTCAATCAGGCTTTTGCCGCAACCAGTGACCTTGCGCCTATCCCCACTGACACGTCGATACCAAACTATCGGATTGCATGGCGGGATAATGATGTGGTTGCGGCCTTACGGACCGTGGCGCGCTGTATCGCGGCTCGCAATGTTCTGCGCGTCAATCGCCAAGTGTTCTTCGTGAATATGCGCAATTTCGACACCCATAGTGCACAGGCTGCTGATCTCGACGGACGCAACTTCCTCCGTTTAGACGCTGCAATCGGCTACTTCTACGATACCCTGGCGGCGATGGGCCTGAGCAACAATGTGACCTTGTTCACAACCTCGGAGTTTGGCCGATGCGCAAAGTCAAATGGGGACGGGACCGATCATGGTTGGGGCGGCGCAAGCTTTGTCGTCGGCGGTGCGGTTAAAGGCGGCGATATCTATGGTTCGCTGACCGATATCGCTGAAAACAGCAATGACTTGATCAACGTTGGTGGCTCCCCCATGTCGATCCCAACAATCAGTAACCAACAATACTGCTCAACATTGGCGAGTTGGTTGGGAGTACCGGATTCGGCATTGCCAGATATCTTCCCGAACCTCAATCGCTTCAGTCCAGCCAAGCTCAACTTCCTATAGGCTGGTGGCGTTGCGTTCGTGCTAGGTCTTCTGACGAAGCTTCTCGTAAGCCAAGATGGCAATCATGCCTTCGTATATAGCGAGCATAAAGCTATAGAGAAGGCCTAGCGGGCCATCTAGAAATCCACGGCGCAAGACAAAAACATAAAAAAATCTTGCAATGGGTCTAAGCATCAATGGCAACCTATTGGCAGCCAGTTTCATGCGCCGACGCATTTTGACGTCTCGATCAAGGGTTGGCCCCTCTTGATTAGCTATCTCTTTAGCCATACCAAGTCTCGCATTTACAAGCTCAGCAGCCTCGTCGTCCGCATATCGAATATGCTTCTGCAGCCAAAGCTTCAGGCCATGCGAGAAAGAGTAATGCAGATAAGGTTCGTCGAACTTTGCTGTTTTTTCAAGGGGAACGTCTTCGCGTTGGCCATGCCCTACTTGGATAAAGCGCAACCTGTCGCGATGCCCCAATCTGACCTGGTATGTTGGCCACATACCGGCGTGCTTTAGCCAAGTATCAAACAACATTGTTTTGGATGGCACAAAATAGGCGTCTATCCCATTCGGCGGCACAAGATCGTTGAGTGCTGCCTGAAACGCGGGTGTAACAACTTCGTCGGCGTCGAGGTGAAGCACCCACTCATGTTTGAACTTGCCATGCTCTAGTCCAAAGTTTCGTTGCCCCGCAAAATCATCAAACTTGCGCCTTAAGATGCGGGCTCCGGCGCGCTCTGCAATGCTGATTGTTTGGTCTGTGCTGCCGGAATCAACCACGACAATGTCATCACACCAAACCAAAGAGTTCAGGCACCTAGCGATATTGACCTCTTCATTATAGGTCAGGATCAAAATCGAAACATTCATGGGTGTGTGAGCTCACGTCGCTTTTTCAGTTTTCGAGCTGGATTGCCGACCATAATTGCACTTGGCTCCACATCCTTCGTCACGACAGCGCGCGCTCCAATGATTGCCATTGACCCCACGGTCACGCCTGGACCTACGAAGGCATCCGCGCAAACCCAAGCGCCGTCTTCTATTGCGATTGGTGGTTTGATTAGTGGCAGATCTGGCTTGGTAAAGTCATGGGAGCCAGCACATAAATGCGCATTCTGGGAAACCGAAACACTGGCTCCCAGTCGGATTGGTCCCAAGTTATAAATGATCGCTCGATCGCCTATAGAGCTATGGTCCTGAACATCTAGGTTCCAAGGAATTGCAATTCGAACGGTCGGATGAATTTGAACATGACGCCCGATTCTGGCTCCAAAGAGCCGCAAGACACTATTTCTAAAGCCCCAGAATTGCCGTGGGGTCCAAGCAAACAGGGGCGCTTGCAGACCTTCCCAGAGCAGGCGCACAAAGAGCTCTTTGCGGCTCCATTTTCTGGCGCGGCGGTTGGCGTCAATGTCTAGTGCGGCGATGTTGGACATAACTCGTGAAGGGCCCTGACTAGGTTAAACGGACGCAAGATGGCGGATTACCGCCATGGCAAAGCCAGTCATATACACTAGACATTTCGGCTCCGATTGCAGGCCACGCGAAATCTCGCATCATCCATGCTCGACCCCGTTTGCCCATATCAGCACGGGATCTGGCATCTAGGCCCATGCCTACGTCTAGGGCAGCGGCAATTGCATCGGGGCCATGGTTAATCCACCAACCACATCGCTCGACTTCAAGCCCTTGCCACGGTGCACCTTTCGTAGAAATGACCGGTATCTCGCACGCGAGCGCCTCGGCAACTGTGATGCCAAAATTCTCATTCAGTGTTGGCAGGACAAAGAGATCGGTTTCCTGGAACATTTGCCATTTTGCTTCGCCATAGACTGCTGGACGAATTTCAACTCGCTTAAGACCCAAGTTTGTCGCAAGCGTAGCCAGTTCCGTATCGTGCCCGACCTCGGCATTCCCAACCAATCTCAGACACCAGTCCGGATAGCGGTCCTCAACTTGCGCCCATGCCCGAACCAAGCGGTCAAGGCCCTTCTTTGGGTGGATACGCCCAAGAGATAACACCACATTCTGGTGTTTTGGTTTGACAGATTGCTTTAGGAGCGGTGGCAAATGAATGCCATTTGGTATGATTGCTACTGGATTTGTTAGTCCGGCTGCTCTGATCTCAGTATACTCAGACTCTGCAGTGGCGTGCAGGCAATGCGCGCGTTGAAGCGCCTGCTTCTGCCACAACAACCAGATTGGCTCTTTCTTCCACGATGAAATTTTGCGGGCCGCTTCTCCGAGCATACCTCTCGGAGCATGGATCAGCTTTGAAGAACTCTGTGGTAGTCTTTGTATATGCCAAGCGGCATACAGGTTCGGTAGCAACCAAAGGCCATGATTATGGATCACGTCACCCTTGGTTATCGCTTTGCCAATCGCATGGTTGAGCTCAGGCGAGCCGCTCATCATTGCCACCCACGGGAATTTGGATCGCTCGAATCGGTGTGTCGGGACACTACCTTCTACAGGTAGGCATGTGGAAGCCAGATCTTGAACCGAGTAGATCGAAACTGGCTTTCCCTGTCCAGCGAGAGCTTCCGCCAGCGCCGGCACGCTATAGGATGGGCCACCGGACTCCCGACTCAGTCCAGCGATGATGTGACGGCATGATGGGGTCATGGCTGAACAAGCGGACTCATATGCGCTTCGGCCTGCGTGGCAATTCTGCGTCTGGAAATTGTGGAATAGTAGCTTGCCGTGCCGGCATCAAAAATGGCAAAATCACCATCATAAGAAGAAACACAACCACAGTGCCTAAGACGAACGCCCCTGCCATTTTAACATAGGCGGTCCCAAAAGAACTGACCTTTAGTGCAATCATGACGCACAGTCCCGCCGCCATTAGGGGTGAGGTGTTTTTTGCATCACGAACGATTCGATAGGCTAGTCCAATAACACCACCGATGACTGCGGCCGCAAAAATGCCGCCCCAATAGCCGAAGTCCGCATAGAGTTCGCCCAGATAGCCAATACTGATCGACGTCTCATTACCCCAAACCATAGGGAGACCGGTGAATTTTGACATAACTTCGGTGTCACTTGGGAGCGGTGGCTTACCCGGCCAGAGAAACCGGGGAACAGAGATGTGCCGGAAAACTGATAGCGTGATCTGGCCATTCTGATAGGCAAGTCCCGTTGGGACGTTTTGCATCACCAAACCAAGAAACTCGATGTAACCATGCCGCGCGACTAATTTTTGGAAGCCCTCAGCAACTTTCTCGTTATTGAACGTCAAAGCTGCATTAGACAAAAAGTCGATCCGGTCGACGAGCGGTACTTCGACAATCTGTTCGCCCGACCCTTTGTTTACGAAATCACGATACTCAGGCTTAATCGCGGACCAGAATATGCCCACCGACAGAATAATCATCGCCACAAAGGAAACGACGAAGGTGTCCGTGACCCGGATTCGCGGCTTTGCAAACAAAGCTGCCACAAAGAAGGTCAAAATAGAGTCCTTGAACTGAGCAAAAAATCCAGTCATCCCGAACACAACTTCGAAGCAGACCACAGCGATCAATAGTGCATAACCCCGCTCTCTGATTAGACAGGTATAAGTGAGGATAAAGAGACCCAGATACTTCACACTTGAGACCTGACCGGCGGGCTCTCTCAATGGGCCTGCATAAGGGGATAAGGCGGCAAAGACATATCCAACGCCGATCAAAACAAACGAAATGATCACGACCCGCTCAAACGGGATGGCCATGGCATCTGCCTTAATCCGCTCTGCAAAGGATAGCCCACGCCGCTTACCAGTCAGGGTTGCAAGTTTCATCCCGATCGCCATCCCCGTCACACCGAGTAGGCCGTAGATGGCCGACATGTTTAGGTCGGCTGCATATGGTGATAGTTCGGCCAACGGCACATGAAGCCAACTTGTCGAATAGGGCAAGATTGCAACTTCGCTCCATTGAAACAAAATGGGGAGAAGCAGTATCGGGGGCTCATCTCCTGTCCACAAAAGCAAAGTCACAAAAATCAGGCATATCGCGCAACCCAACAACAAAGTTGGCACAGAACTAGAGAGCATGCCGATACCTGTGAGAAACGCAATCGTAATCATAAGTGCATTAGCTGCAGGTGGCCTCCCAGTCTTTCCAATAGGCCGCGCAGGTGCGAGAGACGCGGAAACTTGCATACGATTACTCTCCAAGATTTTCGCTCTACTTAACCGATGCTATAATGGCAGCATGGATCCCGTCGATCGCGCACTGCATAGAGTGCTTATCGCTTATTCTTGCAATGGATGCGAGATCAATTTTTGAATTCATCGCCACAGATAATGCTTTTGCCAGCGCATCGTGATCGCCCATGGTAAAAACTTGACCACAGCTTTCGTCGGCAGCTAGATCCGGCGCACAGCCGACTGCGTCGGAAACAATGATTGGCTTACCGCTAGCAAGGGCTTCATTCGCGACTAAGCCCCATGTTTCGCGGCCATCTGATGGCAACACAAGTATATCGGCTGCAGCATAAGCAGCTGGCATTTGAGACTGATTTTGGAATCCGAGCAAGTCTAACGGAACTTGAAGCTCTGCCGCTAACGCTGTGAGTTCCGCCTCCAATGGCCCTGATCCTGCAACCATCATCCGGCAGTCAACCTTAGCTTTTCTGAGCTTTGCTAAGGCAGCAACAATGTCCAAGGGTCGTTTGAAAGGTAGAAGTTTACCCGCAAAGAGGACAACGAAGGACGTTGGCGCAATACCCAGACGATTACGCAAGGCATCGCGGGCCTCCGCTGTAGCCCCTTCAGCAAAGCGCTTGGTTTCAATACAATGTGGCGAAAAGAATAGGCGTTGTTCTGGAAACCCATAATGCAGCCAGTAAGCTTGATTGTTCTTGCCGACATAGAGAGCGGCATCAAAAGCCCTAAGCAAGATGGGGTAGGCGATGGCTTTCACCCATTTTTTGACCGAGCTTCTCGGGGTTGACAATTGACTGTCGCCGCGCACCAAGACTGGCAATCTGAGCCGCTTTGCCGCCAAGACGCCCTGGATCATGGACTTAAGATGCCACCCCAAGGTGAGGACGATTGTGAAACCGCCAGACTTCAACTGCTTATATATTTCCGGCGTGTCACACCCGCCGAACCAGTCCGCTCCGGGCCGCTTCGACACATTGTTTAGAAAGCTAAAGGAATATCCATCCGTTAGGTCAATGTCCCACTCAAAGGCATGCCCAAATCCCGCAGCAGCCTGCTGGGCGGGTGTCGCAGCGTGGGCATAAAATACATGCAAATCAACCTTCTTCGCGAGTTCCCGGAACAAAGGCGCGTAATACTGAACAGGGTGCGAAGCTAAAATTGCGAGGCGAATTTTGAGGGGCATTAAACTGGACCCAGTTGCGCGGACTTAGGCTGGCTCGGCAGCAATTTCTGTGCCAGTTGCATCGATGGAACTTCGATCAGCCGATAGAACACATACGCAGCTACTAGCGAGAATACCAAGGCCACGAGCGCAACGCACATGTAGCCAACATCATCATGCACAAATCTCTTCCCAATGTTGACGACGCGACCCCCAATCGGAACATGCACAAGATATAGCGAATAGGAAATCGCACCAAGCCAGGCCAAGGGTGCGGCGAAAATCCTGAGATATTGACTTAAGCGGCCGTGATAGAGGATGAAGACGGCTGTTACAAAGCCCACAGCCGCCTGTGCTGGTGCATTCTCAACTGCCATGATGAGCCCACAAGCTGCAAGTATGACCAAGGTCTTGAGGTGATGATCTTGGCCGGTCAAGCAACGATAAACACCAACGCCCATTACAAATAACAATAAGAGAGTCGATGCCAAACCAAGCGCGACCATAGTGGCGAGAGCAGTAGCAACAGCCGCATAGACATGAAATCGCCCGGGCCCACTCAGGCTGGGGAAAAGGCACGCGATGGTAATATAAAAGACAAACTCGTAAGCCAGCGTCCAGTAAACAGGCTGGAGCCAAGAAAACTGCGTAAGGGGCACCAGATACAAGAGGTGGGCTGCCACTTGCCCTGGCTCAAAAGCTTGAGACTGACCCTGAAACCCCGGTGCCATACTTGAAAGCCATCCCAAGACCAAAACCATGAGGATGCTAATCAGGTAAGGTGGCTCAATCCGAAGCACACGACGTCCAAGGAAGTGGGGCATATCCCGCAAGCTGTATCGCGGATAGCTGGTCCAAAGCGCATAAGGGATAACAAAGCCCGAAATGACAAAAAAGGACTCAACCCCTAGCCAGCCTCCCGACCCTGACCAAGCAACCCAAGAGTCCGTAAAGCTGTTTGTCATATGGAACCAAGCAACGGATAATGACGCTATGCCGCGCAGATACTCTAACATGCGGATGCGTTCGGTGCGCTGGGTCATGAAATGACCCGATTGAAAACATCCGCAAAGCTCCCAGCGACATGCTTGGCGGTATAATCTTCGTACGCAGCGGGATTGGGCGGTGCGACGTTGATTTGCCCGGTGGCGAAGCGTTCAAAAACATAAGCCAAGCTCTTTTGCAAGCTGGGCAACTCGTCTACCGAATTGAAGCTATGCGGGAAACCGCCACCCGCTTCCGTAAGGATTTTATGGGCGCTTGAAGCAGCATGGAACATCGACAAGAATGGCGTGGCCGACATCAAGCCAGGATAAATTTTTGAAGCGGTATAGTGGGGTTCGTCAGACCCAATCATCATCAGCCCATTGGAGTTTGCTAGAATACTCAGAGCTTCAAGGAATGGGACCCGTTGAGGAACCTCGTTAACGAGGTCTTGAACGCCAGCTGCAGCAGCAAGCGGACGGATCAAATGCGTGCCACCGCCATTTGGCTGATTGCTGGTGCCAACAAAGTTCAGCAGCAATTTATTGGCCAGGTCGGGAGCCCTCTCTCTAAACTGGCTCAACGCCTTAAACAACGTCGAAACTAAGGGCCCGGCCTTCGGCAGAAAGGTGCCAACATAACTTAGATTGATCCGTGTGTGATCTAATCGGACAATCGGACATTGCGGTGGATTAACTCTCAGCGCATCAAAGTCTTCTGGATCTCCACCGATAGGGATCGCTGCCATAGCTAGACGGTTTAGCCAAGGATAGCGCTCAGCCATCTCATCATTCTGTCGATCAGAGACCGATGTAACGAACCGTGCGTGTTTAATGGCCATTGGCTCGAGAACTTTTGACAGCAGATGCGAGAGCCCTCCCTTTGACAACTTTGGCCTCAAAGCACCCTCGGCAGAAACCCAAGGATCCTGAAGATCGAGTACGACTGGAATGTCAAAGGTCTGCTTGATCCAGTGCGTTAGAAGAAAGGGATAATAAGGCGAGCCAGTGATAAAGACGATATCTGGGCGCTCTGATGGGATGACTTGGGCTAAGACTTGTTTGAATGGCAAGTATGCCCTTAGGCCAATATCGCCTACGCCAAACTTCCGTGCGATGGTGGCAGGAAACGCGGAAGTACGGATCTGACGCACCGTCTGAGGAACAAGCTTTGCCAACTCTGGGTCCAGCTTTTCCGTATAATGCGCTTCATCTGCACGGATAATTATCGGTTCCCAACCATAGGCTGGCAAATACTTCGCCATATGACGCGCACGATGAACGCCGGCAAGCGTGGCCGGAGGAAAATGCGGAGACAGAATGACAACTTTAGGCACGTGAAATAGGACCTTTTGGCTTAGCGCGCTACGCGTTGTACCTGTGTGCCACTTTACGGAAGTAGGCTTCATAGGTGTGGTAAGAGGCTGCCCCGATCAGCACCGCCATCAATATGGCAGAGCAAACCTTCAGCAAACTGTCGGCACTGCCGGGCATCAAGAAGAATTGCTGCCAAAGGTAAATTGAATAGGAATAAAGCCCGATTTGGCAGAGTGGTTTAAAGCTAAGACTGCGTTCGACCCAGCTAAAGCGTGCAGGAATAGCAAAGACGAAGAGCAGGATGGCGAAGGGAACCAATGGCGCGGTGATGAGGCGTACCTTGCCAATATCCAGCGCAAACCAGAGGATTCCAAGGGCGCACATACCCACAATCAAGATTGTTGGTACCTTACCGAGTAGCTCTTCAATCCGCTTCTGATAGACTGCATATACACAGCCCAAAGTCAGCAGCAGAAATGCTTGCAGATAGGTGAGCTTACCAAGCCAAGGTACATCAAACACTAGGGGTAGAAGTGCGAAAAGCAAAGCAAGTACGGCCAAGAAAGATATCCGACGCATGAAGATGAATGGGAAAAGCAAATAGAATTGTTCTTCAAACGCCAGCGACCAAGTGTGACCGAAGATAAATCCGCAATGCCCAAACGGAATGTCCATGTTGCACGTGAAGCTCAGTGCTCGAAATGCTGCCAATAATGCACCATCACCAACCCCGCTAAGGGTCGTTACGACAACCACGTAGAGCACCAAGGGTGGCAATATCCGTAAGGCGCGGCGCATCACAAAGTGACCTTGATTGAAGGTCCCCGTCCTCACACGCTCTGCTAGACTGAGACGAGTGATCACATAGCCGCTAATAATAAAAAATATGTACACGCCCAAGCGTGACAAATCGATCGGAAGTGCCGAATGAAGTTTTAGGGCACCTAGGCCATGGCCCACCATCACGAACAAAACAGACACAGCTCGCCAACCGTCCAGAAACGCAATCCGTGACGTCGCGGGGCTTTCAAGTGCGGGTCTAGTCAAAAGGTACTCCTGAGACTAACGGCCGTTGCATGTGAATGACTTGTAAGCCTAGTGGGCCGCCCGATGAATTTATAACTGGCCGTCTGGGGTTGACCTGCAAAGGGCGGCTTAGACGCAAATTGGCTTGTTGTTGTGTTCAACATGTGTGATCGGACATACAAAATGCCCGCATTGCTTTTGCCACCTCTGGAAGCGTTGGCGATGCTAGGGATGCAATCCGGACCTGATCTTGGAGAGTTCGGGCAACAGCTTCGCTGGCCTGCGCTTGGATCATGGCTTCAACGAATGTTCGCGGATGCTCAGCTTCGGCCAAGCTGCCTTCAGACCATAGGTAGCCTCGACGCCCAATGGGCGTCGTCAGAATTGGAATTTGCCAATTAAGCGCCATTGCAAGTTTGGTGCTGCACCCACGTGCTTGACAAAAGATGGGGTTAAGAAAGCCATTCCAACTGCAGGCTTCCTCATTGAGGTCTGCGTCGTTCAAAGCGCCCAGATAACTGACACTTGGAAAGCGTTCTGCCAGCCACCGGCCAAGGCGTGGCGGGGCACCGACAACCCGCACCGATAGTTGGCGCGCTTTCTGGCGTTCGATTTCTTCAAGAACCTGAACCAGACCTTCCAAGCTAGGCGCATGATCCAATGTGCCGACAAATCCAAATCGGCCCAATACTGGTGACCATTCTAGGGGCTCCGGCTTTACGGTTCGAGGAAGCCACGTACTTCTACGAGAACCAAGCCATGTCTCAGTATTCGCGTCGTATTCAGAAAGTCCGATCACACCGTCAATATCAGTCCGGGTAGTAATCTCATCGGTCAACACTTGTGCTAAAGCTTGTTTCGGGGTCGGACGCAGACGGCCTGAAAGCGGCAACTTTTGATGCAATCGGGCTAGATGCAAAAGGTCCGTGATCTCGCAGCCATGGGACAATACAATAATCGGGATTTTCGGTCCAACAACTTGCCTTAATGGCTTCGCTATGGCGCACAGGGCCACCTGATTGAGAAAGATCAGGTCTGCTTGTTGCGCGGCCTCGCAGGCTCTCGCCAAATCCGCCTGCGCCACAGGCCGAAAGTAGGGCGACGAGTTAAGCTGCCTCAGCACCTTAGTGTCCAAACGCTGGTCATTGCTTATTCGGACAACCCGAACGCCGAGACCCATGGCTTCGATCGTATCCAAATATTCAGCCGTGCAACGTTGAACTCCGCCTTTACCTTCGCCAATATGTTGATAGTTCGTAAGAAAGAGCGCGCGTTTGAGGGTCACGAATGCCCCCTTTTTGCGACCATTTGCTGATAGAGCTCTGCATATTGATCCACGATCACGCTCTCGGAGTAGGCGGTTTCTGCGCGACTCCGACAAGCCTGCCTACTTAAGTTAATAGGTGCCTGGATCGCTTCGACCAATTCATCCAGTGTATTTCTGACGATACCCGAGATTCCATCCTCGACTACCTCTGGCACCGCACCTCGCTTGAGGCCGATGACAGGGGTGCCACAGGCGAGCGCTTCGGCCATCACTATTCCAAACGGCTCTTCCCAAAGGATCGGCATTAAGAACGCGGCCGCTTGGCCAAGTAACTTGTTCTTTTGCGCATCATTCACAGGACCAACATAGGTAATCTGTGCGCCATCGACGTGGGGAAGCACGTGTGCATCTACCCACGCCTGCTTCTCGGCGGGAATGTTTCCAGCAATAACGAGCTTTCGATTTGTCCGTTTTGCGATTTCAATCGCCAAATGGGGACCTTTGATCTCCTCAATGCGACCAAGAAAAACAAACGGTGCATCGGCAGGCACGCTTGGTACAAAGTCATAAATGGCAAGATCGACGCCATTTGGGATCATGTGCCAAGTCCCAATGTCATTTACGGGCTCTATCATCCAGTCGCTGATGGCACTGAATTCGAGGCTACCCCTTGCCAAATCGTGGGCAAGCTTGGTTGTCTTGCGACTGATCTCGCGCTGATAGGACATCAGTTTTGGAGTTGAATGGGTTAGAATGGGTGTCAAGTAAGCTATCCGACTAAAGCTATGCACGATGTCAAACTTGCCAGTCTGAACCTGACGCCACAACGCCGTCGCATTTTGAACGGTGTCCCACAAATTCCTGCTATTTGTGCCTCGCCACTTTACCAAATCGCCGGCTGATTGGCTGCCGGCGTGGGCAAACAAGGTTACTTCATGGCCACGCCGGACCAGTCCGCGAGCCAGCATATCAATAATCCGTTCAATACCCCCGTAGAGCGTTGGTGGCACGGGAAGCTCTGGATCTGCTGTTAGCGCAATTTTCAATTTCGTGGTCGTCAAAACATGTCCTCGTTTCTTAACGGGTGCGGCTGGCACTGTTTAGCCTTAGCCTTTCGGCAGCCTTTTGGACAACACGCGCGGCGCGCCATCCAATCAAGGCGCGCAATCTTTGAAAGCCTGGAGGGCCATCTGGGGCAAGCGTGGCACCGCCCAAATCCTTAACTCGCTTTGCAGTGGCAGCGCGGTAATCGGTATAGTCCGGATACGTCAAATAAATGAAGTCTTGGAGACAATTAGCGCAGGCCAAACGGGTGGTCGGATTATCTAAGACCTCAAGGAGCGCAGAAGTGCCTCCATGGACAGATCGAAATGCGGATCTGATCGCTTCCGGGCTTCGCTTTCCTGATAGACTATTGGAGACTGAAGATCGATAATAAAGTCCGGCATCAGGGGCATAAGCCATCATTTTTGCACGAGACAAAATGCGGCCAAAGAACTCGAAGTCGTCATTTAGGCTGAGACCCTCATCCCAGCCGCCAAAGCGGTCAATCATCGTGCGCGGCAATAGGAACATGGCCGATTGCATCATTTGCCTTGCATCCATCCACTCGCATGCTAGCCACTCCGGGCCAGGCATATCCATCTGACTCGGGCGCACCTCAAACTGGCTGGGCAGGCTCTCACCTTTGAACCTAGCCCAAGGCGAGAAAGCGATGACGCCTTCCCCTTCCTGGCTGCGTTGATAAAGTGCATGCAAATGGTCCGGGCGCATGATGTCGTCGGCATCAAAATAAATGATAAATTCGCCGTTAGACTGAGAAAAGGCCGCATTGCGCGCGGATGAGGCACCACCATTAAGCTTTGATATCACCTTGATGCGGGGATCCGTGAAGCGCGCTAAGATAGAACGTGTCGCGTCGTTAGACCCATCGTCGACAATCACAATTTCAAAGTCTTGAAAGCTTTGGCCCAGCACACTTTGGACGGCCGCTTCGACATAGGCTGCTGCATTATAACAGGCGATCAAAACCGAAATCGCCCTTCTACGCTCCGTCATGGATTCCATCTTTTCCACACGCTTTGGCGAGTTTGGCATGCACAGGTCATGCCAACATTAAACATGGGCTCGATCGGTCCGCGTCGCACGTCCGACTCGCTGTAGAGTCGTTTTAGGACATTTCGCGAAGTGTCGGCTTAAAAAACCGAATTGCACGCTCGCGAAGCATGATTCCCGTCAGCGGAAAAAACATCGAGAGACCTTCAAACAGCGGCGTTCCCGAGGGGCGAACCTGCGGGGCGAGCTTGAGGGCGAGTTTTGCTGACTCAGTTGCGAGTTCTTTCTCATCATAGGACAAAAGCAGGGTGGCAACGTGCCAAAGCTCTCGAGCAATCTCACGGTGATACTCTTTGGACTCTGAATAGGTGAGGCAAAGCTTGAAAGATTCCATATTTGAGATTGCACATTTCACCCGGTTCTGGGCGGACATTGAGCTACTCAAACGATAATTAATTATCGACAATTCATCTTCACTCGAGAATGACAAATTGCCAAAAGCAAGCTTCCGATGGAACGCAGAATCTTCCGCATAAAGGATTTTTTGGTCCTCATCATAGCCACCTAGAGCAAGATAGGCTGATCGGCGATATAGGCCACAAAAAGGGTTAATCTGCTTTCCGATTGAATAGCGCTTCGGATCGGTTTCAAGAGCCGCTCGGTCAAATCGCTGCGTTAGAATGAGCTCATTTGTTTCATTGTCGCGATACTCATAATCAAATAGGACAACATCAAACTGGTCCTTCGCGATCCATTTATGGGCAAGCTCCACGAAGTTCGGCAGTAATTCGTCGTCGGCGTCATGGAAATGAATCCAGTCTGTCTCAACATGTTTGGCTAAGGCATTCTTGCCTGCGCTACACCCCTTATTGACGGCCCCACGCAGTGCCTTGGCACCATGTGCCATAGCGACTTCGGCCGTGTTGTCGGTTGAGCAATCGTCATACACCCAGATCTCGTCAAAAGGCCTAGTTTGCGCCCGCGCGGAGTCCAGCAAGCGAGGCAAGTAGGGCGCAGCATTATACGCGGGGATCAATAACGAGAGGGTAGGCCTAGACATGTTTACGATACCCCTAGCTTTCTAGCTGTTCGTACAAGAATATGGTCGATTAGTGGCCTCAACGGCAACTTTTCTAAAAAGCGATAATTAGACCCGGTCACCCCCTTTGGCGTAGCGAGTTGCCGCAACCAGTCTGGAACTTCACCTACGGCCACCTTACTGTTTATTGCCGCTTTGTAGGCATTCAATCGCTCGATCGCGATTTTGTCGGGTTGCAAGGTGGAAAGAATGCGCTCTTTTGCTGCAATACCAATTCTTGTCAGATCCCTTGGATCGCGCTGTGCCGCTCTCTGAAGTGCAGTCGCAAGTGCACGGGCTGAACTGCCGTCATAAACGAAACCTGTCACACCATCCTCAATTAGCTCAGCCGCACCCGCACGGTCAGAACAGATCACTGGTCGCCCAGACGCCATGGCTTCCGCAACCGTAAAGTTAAAAACATCCCAAGTTGAAGGCACCAAGTTCAGCAGCGAGCTTGCTTGCAGCGCTTGAACGGCTTCAGGTGGGACAGGAGCATGAGTGATAATCCGATTTTCCCAGATCGTCGGATATAACTTGCGTAACTCAGCTTTCGTTGATCCTAGACCAGTTTCAGAATCGATCAAATCCCGCCCGTACCAATGGACATCCGGACAATTTGGTATCTGCTCCAAAGCCTCTGACAGGACTTTTGGCCCCTTCCACATTTGAATACGGCCAAAGACAGAGATTACCTGTCGCACATCTGGTGAAGTTAGCTCAACCGCCGTTGATGGTGCCCAAGCTGGCAGCAACAACTCGATGTCATGTCTACCGGTGGCGCGGGCCCAATAGTTACGATTTGCGCGACTATGGGTCTGAATCATTGTCGCAGCACGCGCAACTTCCGTCTCTATCGCCAGTGCCATGAGGCCTGCCAATTCCTCGCCGGTATTTGGGTCATAGCTGTGAATTTGGCCTATGCTGCCATGCATTTGCATCACAACAGGAATCTTAGCTTCCAAAATCGGAGGAACCATCAACAGACCAAAGTCTGTGGCCTCCACAACATCAAATGGGCCATGAACTTGCGCTTGTTCCCAGCTAGCCCACGCGGCGGCTAGATTGCGCCGTAAGGTTGGCACGGACGTTAGGTCGCCAAAACGCTCAACCCAGCTTGCGACACGAGCGCTGTTGAGAACCTCAACCTGGACGCCCTCGATAAGTCGCTGTGCTTGTTCAGGCGCACTGGCATAGCCACTCCCTTCAATCACTGTAACCTCAGCGCCGGCGCGGACGAGAGCGGGGGCCAAGTGGCGATAAAAGGTCATAATGCCGCCACCGAAGCCATCATATTCGGGGAGGATCATACAAATGCGAAGCGGCACGTTAAGTCCTTTGCCTCATTTAGGTGGGTCTTGCCCAAAAATCTGGCCATTAAATCGCTTCTGGCGTGAATCGCGATAACTCGTTTCAGATTGCTTGAGAGAAAGGTTCTTGGCTATAGGCCTGCTCGACACGTTGCATGGCCATATCCGAAATCGAAACCCAAAGCGCCTCGGACTCCAGTCTTTAGATCATTTGGTGGGCGAGTTCTTGGGCATTATCTGTAATCAACAACGCGCCTTCGTTCTCATGGTCTCCAGCCACACCATACTTGCGGGAGATAACGGCAGGTATACCGAAACCCAGAGCTTCAATGACCACAATTGGGAAAGGGTCGTAAATCGCCGGAGCGATCACCATTCGACTGGACTGTTAGAGACTTTTTATTTGCTCGAATGTCACAGTCCCCGGATATCTTACGTTCTCTTGCGTCGGTCCTTCGCTCAAGTCGAAGACCAGAAGCTCAAGTTGTGGATGCCGTTTTCGAACTACTTCGAACGCGGCTAAAGTGATGCCCCCTTTCGGTGGACCTCTGTTCCATTGAACAAGACTACGCGCCTTAAATTGATATCCGATAGGTCTAGTTGAAAGCTGGGGGCAGGGCGGCACGTCCCTGGACTCCCGACCACAGAAATCTTAGCAGCAGCTATTTCATAGTCTTTTTCAAGCACTGCCGAGCAATTCTTGCCCATATCGAAAATGCTTTTGGCCTGCTGAAAGGCGGTAGTCCTCATTTTGATAAACTGCTCTCTGTCTTGATCTGAGGAGCAAGCTGCCCAAGGTGGATACTCTTGATCTGAATTCCGCTGGGTGAAGTCCAAATAGAGAAAGCACGGTATTGTCGACTCATGCTCAAATGGGAATGGTGACCCAAAAACATGCAAAACCAAATCTAGGTTTGCTGACGTAGTTTCCTTCTCACAGTCCCGGGTAAGGGCGCGCACCAACTTGGCATTTCTAAGCCTAGATCCAACTGTAATGGCGGTGTCGAAGTCAATTGGCTTAAGCGCTCGTCTGATCCAGTTTATGTTACGATGGAGCTGAATCGCCAACAAATTACCGGTGTTGAGGAGTACAAACCCATGAACGGTTTGTTCGCCAAGTTGTCGTAACCGTCTTTGTTATCAATTTACTAAGTACGTCTGGCCAGTGATAGTAATTCTCATATTTGTTTTCCATCAGGAATTCGCGTGGAATACTTAGATTCCGCACTAAGCGGATCGTTAACATTTGTGTGTCTTTGACTCACATGGACACACTAATTGGAAGCCGAACAAAGCCAGAACCCCAACTTGAGTCTAGGGCATGGTTTTCGCCGGTGAGTGGCGGTGGCAAGAAGTCAACTTCATCAAGATTGAGGCGGGCCACGACATTATGAGTGGCTTCATCGACCCATTCTAGCGTGATTAAGTATATATCCCGCGCAAGATTAGGAAGTTGGAGGGACAAGTTTAGGCTCTGATTCTTAACAGATATCTCCAGTCCCTTGCTGCCAAATCCACCAACTGATCCAACGCCAACGGCTGTACCTGAGGCAGAGGTTAGGAATGCACGTATCTCGTAACGACCGGTTGGGATACTTAACCCATCCACTCTGATATCCAAAGCCGGAGTGCCATTGTAATCTAGGGTAATGCTTTCAACCCGAAGACCAGATCCGTCGCTCCCGCCGTGCCTTGAGGCATTCAATTGGCGTCCGTAAAAGTCAAGCGTATCCTGAACCTGTCCGATAAAGGCGGCAGAGCCATTTTGCATAAGGATCCCGGATTTACATAGTGATTTAATGGCACCTATATTGTGGCTCACAAAGAGAACAGTGCGACCTTGGCCCGCAACATCTTGCATTTTTCCCAAACATTTCTTTTGGAACTCGGCATCGCCGACAGCAAGAACTTCATCAACAACAAGAATTTCTGGCTCCAAGTGGGCTGCAACTGCGAAGGCAAGGCGCACATACATGCCACTAGAATAGCGCTTGACTGGCGTGTCGAGGAACTTTTCAACGCCGGAGAAATCGACGATCTCGTCGAACTTTCGATTGATTTCAGCTCGGGTCATGCCGAGGATCGCCCCATTGAGATAAACGTTTTCGCGCCCGGATAACTCCGGATGGAATCCTGTTCCGACCTCTAAAAGACTGGCTACCCGCCCTTTGATCTCCACCCGGCCTTCTGTTGGTTCCGTAATGCGCGACAACACTTTCAACAATGTCGATTTACCGGCGCCATTTCGCCCAATAATGCCAACAACGTCGCCCCGCTTAATCTCGAAGTTTACGTCTTTAAGCGCCCAAAACTCCTCCAATTCGTCGCCAGCAACGATTGCCTTACCCTGCGCCATGTCCTTCGCACCCCGGACAAAGTTCTTAACATTCTGGGTAATCACATCGCGAAATGTCGTTGAGCGATCAGCGGTTTGATGGCCGATGATGTATTTTTTGCCGAGCCCTTCAGCGCGGATCACAGTATCAGATGTCATTAGAATAAATCCGCAAAGGTTTTTTCGGTCGCCCGGAAAGTCCGAATTCCAAGCCAAAGGAAGAAAGCGACGACGATAAGGCTTAAAGCAAAGCCGGGCCAATAAATCTCAGCCTCCCCACCGAGAAGGCACCATCGGAAACCATCGATTACGCCAACGACAGGGTTCATTGAATAGATTAGGCGGAGATTGTCCGGTACTACACTCGACGCAAACCCAACTGGGGAAACGTACATTCCAAACTGAACAATAAAGGGTACGATGAAGCGAAAGTCGCGATAGCGAACATTAAGCGACGCCAGAATAAGCGCGGGCCCAAGTGCGGCCAATACGGCCAGCAGGATAAACAAAGGCAAAAGTAGTATCTGCCAACTTGGGAAGAAGCCCAATAAAACCATAAGACCAAGCAACAATACAAATGTAACTGCGAAGTCGACCAGCGCTACGATCGAACTCGCAGTAGGTACGATCAGTCTGGGGAAATAGACTTTGCCAATCAAATTTGAATTGGTGACCAAGCTATTGGCAGCCTGTGAGAGGATCGTTGAGAATAAGAACCACGGCAACATGCCTGCCATGACCATCACGGGGTAAGGTGCCGTTCCCTCGCTCGGGAGCTTGGCGAGCGTGCCAAATACAACTGTAAAGATAATCATCGTCAACAATGGACGAATGACTGCCCAGGCAACCCCGATAACGGTCTGTTTGTATTGAACGGCAACATCACGCCAAGCCAAAATCGCGAACAATTCGCGATAGGACCAGAGATCGGACCAGTAGTTCCGTTCCGTTCGTCCGGCTTCAAGAATGAGAATGCGCTGCGACTTTTCGGTCGCGATGCCTTCTGCATGGGCTGCTGGGGAAACCTGTTCTGTCATGTTTTCCAAACTCTAGGCGGCAATTCGGGTCAAAAGATTATGGATCGAAGTTTCAAAGGCAGGCTTGCCAAATCTGCGGTGTACTTCTTTGGCTAAGCCTTGACGGTCTTCTTCAGATGTCCCTTCGATTTGGCTCAAAATTGGAGCCAAAGCCTCGGAGAATTTGTCTTCAGAAACACAAAATCCCAGATCGCCATCCGCTAGCGCGTCTTTGGCACCTGCAACTGCCAAACCAACTGCTGGTGTACCTGCTGCCATAGCTTCTAGAAAGACGATTCCAAAGCCCTCGCCTGTCGATGGCAAAGTGAATAGGTCAGCAGCATTGTAGAGGTCATTTAAATCTTGTTGCGGTACTTGGCCAAGGAAACGGACATGTCTACTCACGCCTTCTTGTTCAGCCAAGGCTTCGAGCCGTGCACGATCATCCCCATCACCTGCAACCAAAAGGAGCAAATTGGGATGGCCCGCCAGAAGCGACTTTAGGGCACGAATTACCCGGTCGTGGCCCTTGTATTGCTCTTGGTCGCTCAGCCGACCCACAGCTAATAGAACCGGATTCTCGGTCAGCCTGAATTTCGTGCGCGCCGCGTTACGATCGACCGGAGCAAAAGCCCCACTTACCGTATTGGGAATGACGAGGATGGTTTCCGGGGCGACGTCGCACGCGCTCAGAATTCGGGAGCGGGTGTCTCGACTGACACTTACAATCCAATCCGCAGCCTCAAGCGCAGCGCGACGTAAGCCACCGATCCGACCCCAGACTTCAATGCCATGGACCTGAATCACCAACTTGGCACCGGAAAGGCGCGCAATAAGAGCACCGAGTGGAGCCATGTAGACATGATTGCAGAAGATAACATCCCATGACTGGATAAGGGCGACCAAGCTTTTGAGGCTATAGCCAAGGCGGCTCCTGACTGCGGGTAACTGACGAATTTTTGGTGGCAACTCTGAAACAGGATCGCTAGTACTTCGAGGCAATACCTCAATTACCTCCACCCTGGTGTCACGAGCCAAGGCATCTAGGAAATCTCGGGCGGCACATGCAATCCCGCCTCGGCCGCCATAGGATTCAGTTACAAGAGCAAGAATACGCATGTTACGTTCTTTGCCCAGCCGAAGCCAAAGTCTCGCCAAACCCGTGCGCGTGGTTAGCTTCTCCAACTTCCAAATCCAAAATCCCGAGGGCCCAAGCACGAGAGGCCTCGCCTTTTGAACTTATGTTCGACCCTTGCTGATTGGCGATCCATCGACCGGTTGGGACGCCAAAGCCTGTTTTTGCGCGCTGTGTAATGCTGTCTGGCAAGGGGATGCTAGCGGCCTTTGCGAGGGCCTGCTTGCCAAAGCCTGGGCCAAAAGATCTTAAAGTTGGGGCTACTTCTTCAAGCAAAACACGATCCACGAGGGGGGTTCGAATCTCCAAACTTTGTGCCATGCCTGCCCAGTCGGAATCACGCAGCAATTGAT
The DNA here is from genome assembly GCF_020253525.1 of Aquidulcibacter sp. Classification (GTDB taxonomy): domain Bacteria; phylum Pseudomonadota; class Alphaproteobacteria; order Caulobacterales; family Aquidulcibacteraceae; genus Aquidulcibacter. The sequence goes on along the minus strand of NZ_JADCBK010000065.1, from coordinate 29,097 downwards.
TGCGCATGTAGTTGCAGGATTCCAAAGCACTGACTCGTCCCATAGCGGATCTAGGGTCAGGGGTGCAGCTCTCACCGACACGTCCGAGAGGATTCAAACGGCGCAGGCCCTCCGATAGAAGGTCACCATCCAAGATCGTCTTGAGTTCAAAAGGCAGGAACAGACCGCGACGCAACAAATAGGCACCAGGGTAAGTGCCACCATAGGTCAAAAGGCCGGCCAGTTTAGGCGAAAGGCCAGCTTGTTTAAACAAACTAAAGGCTGCGCGTCCCAACGCACCAACCCCGGGGATGGCCGACGGGAGAGATAAATACTTGACCCACTTAGGTAATTCACGGAAGCTTGGATAGCCTGCCAAGAGTTCATCTCCGCCCAAACCTGACAAAGCAACTTTGAGGCCCGCCTCTTTGGCTGCTTTCGAAACGAACCAAGTATTGATTCCATCAATCGATGGCTGATCCATGGTCTCCAGAATCTCAGGCAAGTCGTGCTTAAATTCCGCTTCATCGACCGTGCGAACGACATGCTCTGCCTGATAAAGATTTGCGACTTGGCGAGCCAACGGTGTTTCATCTTCGGTCGTGCCGACAAACTCGGAAAAGGCGAGTGTAATTGCCCGGATTTTTTCCTGACCGGCATCACGCATTAGTCCCAGTAAGGCACCGGAATCGATCCCTGCAGAAAGAAAGACTCCAACCTCAACATCGGCCAATAAGTGCGCGCGCACACTGTCGAGAGCAGCTGATTGGATGCGGGCTTCAATTTCAGAGGGCGAGAAGGAGCGAGTTGTCGACTGAGCTAGGATAGCGGCGATTGATGCATAAGGCTTTGGCGCATGCACGCCCGATCCATCGATCAGTTGTGTGTGGCCAGCGGGCAATTGGCGAATGTCGCGATAGCAGGTGAAGGGCTCGGGTACGCTGCCCCACAAATAGAAACCAACAATCCCAGCTGGCTCTGGTTCTCGGCTAACGTGACCGCCTGCTAAAAGGGCTTTAACTTGACTGGCAAAGCGCACCGTCCAACCATCATCGGCAATATAGAGTGGCTTTATGCCGTAGGGGTCGCGGGCCAAAAACAAGCTGCGGGCATCTCTGTCCCAAATTCCGATAGCAAACATACCCCGAAGGCGGCCTACCATAGCTTCACCTTCGAGGGCGTAGAGGTGCAAGAGTGCTTCGGTGTCCGACGTTGTGCGGAACACGCAGCCCTTTGCCTCGAGGTCACGCCTCAGTTCGGGGTAATTGTAAATCTCGCCATTGAAGACGATGGTGTAACGACCCGAACCATCCGTCATAGGTTGATTGGCACGCTCCGAAAGGTCAATGATTGATAACCGCCTATGACCAAAGCCGATGCGGTGGTCGTTACTCCACCAGGCCCCTACGCCATCAGGTCCGCGGCGGAACATATGGTCACGCGTCGCAACCAATTCCGCCTCGGTCGGAGGCGAAGCAGACGCGTGATAGGCGAAGATGCCATTAATGCCGCACATAAGTGTATTCCTAATCGGACCGACAACTAAACTTCTTTGTTTAGGACATTAAACCGCTTCGCGGTCTTGATCCGTGTGTCACAAAAGTCGAAATCTCGCACAAAAAGTGCGTTTGAATGTCTGCCAAACGGTTCAAGATGAAGGTTGCGCTGAAAAGGATCGTACCAAACGCGTGTGAAGTCGTGTCGAACAAGAAGCTCGGCAATGGCCGGATCGTCGCATTCGGTAGCAATGGCCTTCAAGTTGACTTTCCCAAGCGTCTCATTTGCACCGGCAAAAGCTTCTGGCTCGTATCCCTCAACATCCAGTTTAATGAAGACTGGCACCTCGTTGCCTAGTAAGATGTCAAGAGACGTTAGCTTGACTGACCGCGTTAAGGCGCTTGGGTCATTTGTAACTTGGTTTGTAGTGTCCTGACCAACGGTGAATTGAACCATTCCATGGCTGGCACCGATAGCAACTTCTTCAGTCTGCACCTTACATGCGATTTGATTTACTTCGATGTTTTTTTTGAGATACTCCATAGTTTTGGGATCTGGTTCGACCGATATGGCCCGGGCACCTACTACACGCGAAGCCAGAACCGTGTAGCTTCCTATATTGGCTCCGACATCCACGAAGAGATCGTCTGGTCTTAAGAAGTGTAACAAGAAAGCCATGTCTGCAAATTCATGAAGGCCGGCATAGATGTTTCCGGTTGCGCCGGTCATCCCCTTCCGGACAACAAGTTTGGAGCCGCCGATCCAATTCCATTCAATTTCGGTCCGCAACCGGGATACAACCTGCCAAGAAAGAAAGCGATATAGCGCAGAAAATACGTCGTCTTTAGTCAATGGGTGACCGTTGACAAAATTGATAACGCGCTCGAGGTCATTTTTCATGAGGTTGTTTCGCTTCCAAGTGTTTTGCCGATGAGTTGCTTTGGCGATCTCGAACTAACCACAAGTCCTAGCCAATAAGTGAGTGAGGCAATCAACCAGGCTTCAATGGCTACCGCACCGGGCCTTACAAGGTCCGGGTGTTCAAATCGTGATCAGGTCAAAACCATGACAGACAGAATTACTTCTGAATGTTTTGTCTTTCGCTTTGCTTGCCCACCACCTGATTAGCGAGCTTCTAGTTCATATCCGACAGATATGTAGTATTTTTAGACATACGCCGATCGGGCCTTTGAACAGCAAAGACAGTGCCAACAACGAGCTGGATGCCACGTGCCCCGATTACCGACTTTATGTGACCAAGATTTGAGCAATACGGAAACTTATCAGGCTAATTCCAAAGAGGCTTGATCGATTTCAATAGGAACCCACTGGCTCATGATGTCGAGGAGCAGTCGCGCCCGTTCTCGGCTTGGCAATGCCTCAATCTTTGCAATCTGTCCCGCAAAGGGACCATCCGCGATCCGAACCCTATCCCCCGTGCTGAGAATGGGCATGGGATGAACCAAGCCGCCGCCTTCCACGCGGGCAAACAAAGCAGCCATGATCTCGCCCGGAACTTTTGCTGGGCATTGGTTGAAGCAAACAAGCTGCTTCACGCCAAACGTGCCGTTAATTGGCCGCCAATTCTGTGTGGCTCGGTCAAAGCTGACGAATAAATACGCGGGGAACAGTGCCGCGGTGACCTCTTTGCTTTTCCGTCCAACCTTTATCTTCTTGATGTGTAGGGGTAGAAAGACGCGGTAGCCTTGCCGCTCAAGATGGTCAACAACCAGCTTCTCTTTCCCAGAATGTGTATGGACCAAATACCAATCTGATTTGCGATCCAGATCGCTTTGCTCGTCCATTTTTACGCACTCCACACACGCATTAAGGCGAATTGGTTAGCACTAGAATGGTTAAGAAGAGTAATATTTGGAGTAAGAGTTGTAGTAAGATGCGGAGTCGCCACGAGTGTATTTGGATTGAGCTTTGAAGTCGACGGAGTTGAGAGCGACGCCGCGTGGGGTGATGCGGGCGGATTGGAGTTCGTGGACGGCGATGCGGATGGCGTCGCCGGTGGTTGCGCCCCAGCGGACGACGAGGATAACGGCGTCGGCTTGTCGGGCCATGGTTTGTGTTTCGGCGACGGCGAGTACGGGTGCGGTATCGACGACGATGAATTGGTAGTGGGGTCGCAAGGTATCGAGGAGGCCTGAGAAGCGCTCGAGGGCTTGATCGACGCCGGTGCGGTCGTTGATGGGTTGGGTTGGCAGGATGTCGAGGTCGGTGAGGAGGTCGCGCGAGAGGGCGGCCTCGAGGCGGTCATGATGATTGATGACATCGACGAGATTGGTTTTGGCTTCGAGGCCGGCGATCGTGGCGATGGTTGGCCTGCGAATATCGGCTTCGATGAGGATGGTTTTGGCCCCGGACATGGCGAGGGTTCTGGCGAAGGCGAGCGCGGTGGTGGACTTGCCTTCCCCGGCGACGGCTGACGAGAATAGGATGACTTGGGGGACTTTTTCGCCATCTGGGGCGAGGATGAGGTCGGCGCGCAGTTGGCGCAGGGCCTCGGCATAGAGCGAGAGGGGTTTGACGGCGACATAGTCAGCCGGGCCTTGTCCGCCGGTTGCGGCGAGGTCTTTGACTTCGCGCAGGGTGAGTTTGGGGACGGAGACGAGGCAGGGTGCCCCGGTCCAGTCTTCAACTGCTTGCGGGGTGCGAAGGCCGCGTTGGAGGCTTTCGAGCAGGACGATGAGGGCACCGGCCAGTGCGAGGCCGGCCAGCAGACCTTGGGCGAGATCTTGGGCAGGCTTAGGCGAGTCTGGTCGACCTGGGACTTGGGCGCGCACGATGATACGGCCGTCGGGGCGCTGGAGCTTTTCAAGGTCGGTGATTTGCTGCAGGCGTTGCACATAGCCTTGATAGGTGGCTTCTGTAGCAGTGACTTGGCTTTGTAATTGTTGTTGCACCGAGGCGCGGCGGGTGTCGCGGCCTAGAACAGCAGTCCAACGGGCCAGTTCGGCTTCAATGGCGGCAACACGACGTTGGGCAACTTGAAGTTCGTTAGAGGTGCCGCGTGAGGCACGAGCCACTTCTTGCTGCAATTGGCGACGAATGTCGTTGAGCTGCTCGCGGGCGACTTGCATTTGGGGGTGGGATGGGCCGTAGCGCACGGAAAGTTCAGAGATGCGACGTTGGACTTCGCCTTCGCTGACGCGCAAGGCTTGGACGGCGGGAGACTCAAATGAGTCAACGCCGCTTGGGCCGCTATAGCCTGAGGATCCACGCGCTTGGCGGGCAGCCACATCGGCGCGGGCTTGGCTTAATTGCGCCGACAGACTGCTGACTTGTTGATCGGCTAAGCTGGAGACGCCTCCGCCTGCGCCACCAACATTGAGACCACTGGAAGCACGTTCGGCTTGCAGGGCGGCCGATTGTTGCTTGAGTTGGGCACCTAGTTGATCCACTTGCTGTTGTAGCCAGACTTTGGCCTGACGGGTCGTGGAGAGTTTGGAATCCAGTTGTTCGGCCAGATAGCCTTCTGCGACGGCATCAACGATCCGGGCAGCCTTAACGGGATTAGACGCTGTCATCTTGATGACGATGACGGTGCTGCCTGTAACGGCCTCAACATTGAGGGCGCGGGCTAGAACAACCTTTGTTATCTCAACATGGCGGGCGTCAGGCGCTTGCACAGCAGGCTGATCGGGGGCTGCAGGCTTAGCAGTTGCAGGAGAAGTTGCAGCGGGGGCTTCATAGGACAAATAAGGATTGAATTCTGGGTCATTCTGCAGGTTCAACTGACGTACCACCCGCTCCATCAAAGCTGGCGACCGCAAGGATTGCACTTCATTGGACAGACGCGGGCTAACCGCTTTAACCGCAGCGGTATCTTCACTGGCGATCTGATTGCTCTGATCCTCAATCAGAATGGAAGTTGAGGCGACATAGCGTACTGGGGTCACGGCTGTTTTTACAAAGCCAAGCACCAGTCCCAACACAATGCCTGCCAGCAAAATCGGCCAGCGACGACGCAGCAGATTAAACGCTGTATCTACCATCGTCCCGATTGAGCCGTCATCACTAGGAGCAATTCGGGTGGCACGGGCGTTTGAGTACGACAGCGAGGCTGCGTCCGACATTACTAACTCCAATCACATACTGACACAGGCGCGCTGAGAATGTCTCAGTCAGCCCAGTTTGAATTCTGCTATGATACAATGTGGCCATCCCAAATTGGAACGCTCCACATCGCTTCGACCAGCTTAGGCCTCTCTAGAGGTCCTGAGATGCCTCAAGAACCCTATGGAAGCTTAACGCCGCAGCGACAGACGGACGCCGTAGCGTGTCTCTTCAAAATTCAGGCCAGCCGCATTGTTGGTTTCAAGCTTCTCATTGGTGACGTTAAACACCAAAGACAGCCATTGGGTGAGCAAAAGCGCCCCCGAAGCCGTCAAAGTGGTACGTTCGTCACGGCGCACAACATTATCATACTCAAATATCTCACGTTGCGCGCGAGCCGAAAGTACCAAATTGGAACGCACGTCCCAATCCACTTGCCCACCCAGACCGGTCGTAATGGCTGAACCTGAACCTTGAACGGGAGAATCGGTGATGTTGCGCGTAGCTACCACACCGACCGTCAGCAAAGTCGATGGGAACCATTCCACAGCCGCCCGATACCCAAAAGCTTCGCTGTCATCATAAAGGGCTGCATCAAAGCTTTGCGCCAAATAGCCAACTGCAAGCTCGCCGCGCGCCAAATTGGACAAGTCAAAATTGACCCCAACCATAGCTTGGCTCTGATCGGAATCCCGCGAAGGGAATAATCCACCCGTGCGCTCTTGATAATTACGCGTGCCATAAGTTCCGCTGGCAAAGATCGCCGTGCTGGGTGTTAGCGCAAAGTCGGTGCGCAGGGTCAAAGCTGCCCCTTCCGAATTCCGGTCAATCTGCGACAAGGTGGTGCCATTGGTCAAAGGCACAGGATCAAAGCTGACGTCACTGACATCCACATTGGCCGACAGACGCGTGCGGGTCAGTTCCCACACACCACCTACGGTCAAAGCGCTCGACTCAAACTGACCAGGCTCTGCCACATTGACGGGCAAACCGGCTGTCGAGCGGCTTTCAGTACCTTCATAATAGCGATAGGCCGCCTGCAAATTAGCCCCGCGACGAATGTCTAGGCGTCCAGCAGCCTGCAGCTCAAGATCGGTTGAATCTTCGGTCGAGAAATCCTGATACACCGTACCCGCAACCCCTGCCCCAAAACTCACCGCATGGCGGCTCCAATTGGAGGCCAAGGTCATGCGCGGACGAATGATATAGCCCGTATCGCTTTGGCCATTGGTGCTGGCCCGTTTGGCATTGTCGGTCTGGAACGTATCATAGTCGATCGTCGGGCTGAGGATGAAGGCACCCAAACGCACATTGACCGGCTCTAATGGCAAGCCACTGGCAGATGCGCGCGGCTTATCGCGTACGCCGCTGTTACGACCCCGATCCACAAACTGGCCACGATAGCTCGACACCGATGTGCTCGAGCCAACCGCTTGCAGAGTTCCAAACTGGATCAGGGTTGGATTGGGGTTAATAACCTGAGCGAAAGCCAAGCTCGGCAGACCCACAAGGCCAGCAACCAGTCCCATTTGTATCGTTCGCATCATCTCGTTCACCACACTCACGCTGTCTCCAGCGTCGGATTGATCTTCAACAGACTTAAAGCCTGTCCCCATAAACTTTGTTACAACCAGACTTTCAAAAGTCCTTCTCTCCAATGGGTCCTAGCCCATCAGAGGCCTCATCAAGGCGCTGGTTGATGGCTTGAGCCTGTGTTGGCACCGGTTCCAGCTGGCGGCAAAGGCAGGCCCGTACCGCCCCCAGTATCCCCCGTTGCCGACCCCAAAGACGCCAAAGTCAATGACCGCAAGCCACGAAGCCCTGCTTGATCACCTTCACTGCACCATAAAGGAATCCGCTCTGGAGCCCGCTTGCGCAATTCCTCCAGCAATTCCCCAGATGGGCATTGGTTCAACAAGCGCGTCAACGCATCAACCACAACCGCAGAGCTGGCCCCTGAAGCCTCAATCGTCGCCGATACGGCAGGCACTACAGGCTGGTTCGCGCTAGCCGCTGCTTGGATCGCGCTAATCAACTTCATTTGTAGCGATTGGGATGTTTCTGCCGCACCCGCAACACTACCAAGACCAAGAACTGCCATTCCAGCTAGGCCAATCATCAGTTTCTTTATCATTACCAATATCCCCACCTGACTTCTCAGTCAGCTCTCAGGCAATTGCCTAGTTATTATCAATGAGCAACCTTTAAGAGTCCAGTCTTACCTAAAGAAACAAAAGCTGTTCCTTTAGCTTTGTCTTACCGCACAACTTTGATCCTGCGGATCAAAACGCGCTTCAGTCTGTCTTACCGCGCAACTTTGATCCTGCGGATCAAAACGCGCTTCAGTCTGTCTTACCGCACAACTTTGATCCTGCGGATCAAAACGCGCTTCAGTCTGTCTTACCGCGCAACTTTGATCCTGCGGATCAAAACGCGCTTTAGAAAAACCTCTCAGGTACTCGGATCGTGTCACCTTTTTTCACGACCAAATCATTGGTCAGTCGATAGCGCTTCTCTTTTGCTTCTCCCGCATGGCGAATAAATACCGTGCGCGTATCTGCACGCGTCGTAAATCCACCCGCCAAAATCGCCGCCGTCGTCACAGACAGGCCAGGACGCATCGGAAACTCGCCCGTACTCGCCACTTCCCCCATGATGAAGAACGATGACTTATCCACCCGCAGCGTATCCCCAGACTGTACCAACGCACCCGAATCAAACGGCACCGCAATCTCCTGATCACTGCCCGCACGCTTCACAAACACCGTCTGCGTATCGGCCAATTCCGTAAAGCCACCCGCTTGGGCCACCGCCGTACGTACCGTCAATCCAGGCGGAATAGGCTGCTCACCCTGAGTGCGAACCTCGCCATAAATAAACATCGCCGACTTCTCGATCCGGATCGTATCCCCCGGCATCACCGGCACGCCACTGCGCACCACGACCTCTTCTTCACCAGCCGAACCCTCCCGGCGAATAAACACACGCTGGGTATTGGCCAAAGGTGTAAAACCCCCCGCTTGGGCCACCGCATTCAACAATGTCAGTCCCGACGCAAACGGATGCTCACCCGGCATCTTCACTTCCCCCAACACAAAGATCGGACGGAAGTTCAATATCTGCGCACTCACACGCGGATCGACCAAATAGCCATTTCTCAGGCGGCGCTCTACTTCGCGTTGGAACGTGCGCAAATTCATCCCCGCCGCTGGGACCTCTCCCACCAAGGGCAACGACGCCATCCCGGCAGAATCAATCACAAACTCGCCTGATAAATCCGCCTCGCCAAACACAATCAACCGCACCCGGTCGTTGGGAGCCAAGACATAATCCAGCCCCGTGCCCGAACCGCTAGCCGCGCTCGCTTCCTCTCCAGACACCTGACCCGATGTCTGCTGCATGCCCGTCTGGTTCTCTCCCGCACGAACCAGCGGCACAAATTGTCTTTGTGCCTGACCCTGATTCTGGCTCTGAGCCTGAGCCCCGGCCAGCCCAAAGCCAGCATTCAGCCCAAGACCGCTCATCACCACGCACAAAGCCAGCAACAAACCGCCTAAAACTCTCTTCATACCCTCACCAGATACAAGCATTGCTCTTCCTTATTAGTTTTCTCGCGGGCTCCAACCCGCTCGGGTATCTTCTCATAGGCCCCAGCCCATTTGATTTTTGTTTCTTCTCTTTCTGATTTCCTCACAGGCTCCAACCCGCGAGCAGTTAATTACAATATCCGACGCAAGTCCAAAACCGCTCCCGCCGTCCGCAACAATATGTGAAAATCCATCCCCGCGTGACAATGCACCGCATAAAACGCATCATAACGCGCCTTCGCCTTCGGCTTCACACTGTTGCGACCATTCACCTGCGCCAATCCCGTAATCCCAGGACGCACACTAAAACACTCCGGAAACAACGTCCGCCGGATCTTCGTCGTCGGATCATTCCCCAACAACGGACGCGGACCCACCAAACTCATATCCCCAACAACAACCGACCAAAGCTGCGGCAGCTCATCAATACTCAGCTTCCTCAAAAATTGACCAATCGGCGTCAAATATCCACATGTCGCATCAAACGCCTCTCGCGGCATCGATGGAGCCTCAACCTGCATCGTCCGAAACTTCGGCATCATAAACATGCTGCCACCAAGCCCCACCCGACGCGACCAATATAAACCAGGACCCTTACTCGTTACCTTCACCGCTATCCATACACATAATAAAAATGGCAACAAAAACAACAATAAAGAACCGCTCACCCCCAAATCAAACCAACGCTTCGCACCATAGCCGTTCACACGCGCACCCAACACGTCTCCCTCACCATAATGCCCCTCCAACCTCTCTACACTCAAAACCCTTCCCCTCATCCTCTCATACCTCTTCTTACCAACGAGGCGTGGCGTGATTTTCGAGGCATCAAGTTTTTGGGTAATGGTTAGGCGCGATAATCCACGCCCTGAGGCATTCGACACCAATCCAGCTCTACGACGTGACATTAATAAACTCACAAAATTCTATGCTTGTCCCTAGCAGGTCCTCAATGATGTTTTCAGGAAAAAATCGCAAGTACAAAAGGATTGACTTGTCGCATGATGAATCGGATTACCTATGGTGGAGACATCGCCAAAATTTGAGATTAAAATAGAGCCAAGCCCCTATTTAATCGGTACTTGAACATGACAATCATTAGGTAAACTTGAAATATTTTGAGCCGGGAGAGATGACAAATTGGTCAATGCAAAATCGCTTTCAGCTCATTTTGATTAATAATGTGGCAATTCAGATACGGAACCCAAAATGGCTAATCGGCTTGAAGTGATTAAAGATCGGCTCCAAAATGACTTAGTCCATTGCTGTTCATTCAAATATCCTTATCTGGAACCCAAACATGCATTCGTTGGATGACGAAATCTGAAGGCAAGGCAAATGCGCACGATTGGCATAGGCACCATAGGGATTACTACCATTGGGACGGCTTTGGTGATCGCTGGGAGCTTCTTAGCATTTCAGTCGTGGCGTGGTGAGCGAGCCGCTATCGGCCTTGATATCTATGCTGGACTTGCTTTGGGTCCATCGGCAAAGGCCAAGATGGACCAAGCTGCACTTGACCTTAAAGAACCACGCGATGCACGCCTGTGGGAGTTAGAGGCTGACCGTCTGATTAAGCTCAATATCGATGCTAATGCGACTGCAGCAAGAGAGGCCTTGAGGCGTGCTCGACAATTAGCACCCATGCGACCGTCAATCCGCATGAGGGAGACCTATTTGGCTCTTCGTAAACCGGAAACGCCAGATAAGTTCAACGACCTATTTCTGGCTTGGTACAAGCTGGCACCACATGACGTCACACTTCAAGACTGGCGGCTTTCGATTGCAGCAGCTGGATGGGGGCGCTTGGCTCCGGAGGCGCGGCTTTTGGCACTTGCTGATGCCGAGAACCTATGCATGCGCTGGGGACGACAAAAAACTTTAGATTTTGTTGCAGCAGCTGGGCAAGGTGCCGCGTTAGCTACCGCTCTAAGGCTCGAACGAGCTAAACAGAAGTGTGCCGGGGGTTGAGGCTGCGGGCTTTGCCCCCTGAATTGCCAACAACACGCGTTCGTTGTTTTCGGGGAGTCTTCCCACCGAGCCCACCGCAATACCCGAGTATGAACGACCACAAAGCTGCAATGGCAGGTATCGACATAGGGAAGTCGAAGAGACTTTGAACAGCGGCAGCCATTGCCCCAAGAAGTAAAGCTGCTGCCAAAGTAGGCGCGGCAGAACGATTTCGCAATCCATTTGCGGCGAATATGCAAATGCCGCCAATCAAAATTGTCCACGCCACCAAACCAAGCACACCCGTTTCGGATGTGATTAAAAGAATTGAGTTCTGTGGCGTGATCACAATCAGCGATGAAGCTTCAATTGGTGTATCGCGGAATGGCTCCATGGCGCGCGCAAATGTACCCGCACCCCACCCCAAAACTGGGCGCGTACCTGTTAGGTCGAGACCCGGCTGCCAATCACTAAACCTACCGTCGAACCCCTGTGTTAAGTCCAAAGGTCTAATTGATAGACCCAATTGCTCAGCAGAGTTCCAAATGATTAGCAAAACAAGCAAGGCAGCAAACCCGAACAGACTGGTTTGAACGCGAGAGGCCGGACGCAAAAGCCAAGCTAAGCCAAACAAAATTCCAAAGGACAGAAGCCACGCCGCGCGGGACATGGTGAGATAGATGCAATAGCCAGCACCAACTGCGATTAGCAGCGCCAGAATTCGGACCCAAACCCTCTCCTTGCCTTTGTAAGTTCGGCTTTCCGACAAGAAGACACCAACGCTGCAGGCAAAGAACATCACCATCATGATTGCGAAAGTATTGGCATTCAAAAACGTGCCTTCCATCCTTATCGAGGCTCGCTGATCCGGTAAGTCAAAAAGAGCCACCCGCGAAAGATACCCATCAAAGGCCTGGAAAAACAGAAATGGCAACATGATCGCTACGAGCAGCAACACAATTTCTCGCCGCTGGCGGTCAGCGGCAAAAAGCGCACCAAACACAAAAAACGCTGCCGCAGACCCCATTGCTACGATCGCACGGAAGGTAAGATCAGGATCTACTGTAACCGAATCCCTGCGTCCCCAGAGCTCCAAATTTCCCGATAGGAAAGGGATTGGAAGCAATTGAATGATCATAATCATCCAAACTGCCAAAAGGCCTATGCCTGCCCATTTCCAGTCTCGCAGCTTTGCTAAAGCGTCCAAATTGCTTCGATCTAACAAGGCAAGGACCAATGCAGTTGATGCAGCAGTTGATAACAACATCGTATCAAGCGGCGATTCTGCGCCTTGCCTGTAAATTGATGCGAAGAGTAGGCCGACCACCAAACTTGGCCATAGCCACGGACGGATGACTTCCTGCCAAAGCTGCTCAAATTCCGAAGGTCTGCGAGGCATGGCTATCGTACTGCTTCGAAGGTCATTACTGGTCTCCTGAAGTCGTTTGGATGATCCAGTTTTCACTATCCAAGTCTCCAGCTGGCATCTATCCTATGCCCGATCAGTTGTGATCTTTTCACATTGGCCGCATTTGCCTTATTGGCGTTTAACTAGCAAGGCCAGAGATGTGGAACTCAAAGCATGCCCGCAGCAATGTCAGGTTAAGGCAGGGTTCATCTAGGCCTCAATAAGGTATAAGATTGGTATCAACCCCCGATGCGTGGTCTGGTGCAATCATAACAGTCTTATTCATTGGCGGCATCGAAATTGCTTATCTTTCGTAGGACTTCTCATTTCTGGACCCAGCAGGTGTCCAAACTTCGGTAATCGGGTGTAACATCGATGAATTTTCCAGGAGGCTTCAGGCCACGCCCAAACCGCACGCCAGCCTTGATCGCCTTGGCGAGCCTAGCAAGCCTCGTGCTCGGTTCATTGGGTGTGTTAATTTGGACCAGCTACAATCCTGAGCCAAAGTTACCACATGGCATTGATAAACTGCCAGAACTTCCGGCTGCGCCTCCAATTCCGGACGACCCTTTAGAATTAGCATTTGGGACCGATAGGCCAGATTGGAATTTGGCCGAATTCAACGTTGAAGAAACGGTGAACAACCCCTCTGTCTATGCCAACATCTCAAAAGAAGAAGCACGCAAATTCAACGAGTCCCTGCCATTCGCGCCCGAAGTAGGTCCAGCGGCACGCCCGTTCATTCTGCCAGCCAGCACGCCGATTGACCGAGCCCGTGCGCTTCATTGTATGAGCTTAGCCGTTTATTATGAAGCCGGATCAGAAAGCCTTAACGGCCAACACGCTGTTGCACAGGTCGTGATTAACCGCATGCGACACCCAGCCTGGCCCCATTCTATTTGCGGTGTAGTTTTCCAAGGGTCTGAGCGCAAAACGGGATGCCAATTCACATTCACCTGCGATGGCGCACTTCGTAAGCCGCCTTCCGGGCGGCGCTGGCGCGCGTCCCAAAGCGTCGCGTATGCTGCTCTCACAGGGTATGTTCAAGCCGATGTTGGTCTTGCAACCCACTATCATACCGACTGGGTTGCGCCTAAATGGGCCCCGACACTAAAAAAATTGACCAAAATCGGGACGCATATCTTCTACACTTGGAAAGGGAAGGGCGGCACGCCGATCGCCTTTACCAACACCTATGCAGGAAAAGAAGCTTGGCCAGCTAAAGCGGCGGCAACTGCGCCTGAGCTCGGTGCAGCGGAAGGCGAGATCCTATCTGCAGCAGCAGCGGCGGCGCTCTCACAAAAACCAGATGATGTAAGTGGGTTAAGAGGCACAAGCGCAGGAAATTTTGCTTCTCAGACTCAAGACCCCAATCAGTTCAGTCCCACAGCACGAGCATTGGCTCGTGCCGAGTCGCTTGCATCACAACAAGCCTCTGTCGACGGCGGGGATTCCCTAGAAGCGGCAACCCCTTTTACACTGCCAGAGCCGGGCAAGGATGGCCTTATGCCTGATCCAGACATTGCCACTTTGATCCCCAAGCCAAAAATTGCGACCAACCCGTCACCTCTGCCGCAAAGCGCTCAGACATCCCCCGCTACGGCTCCCCTGCCACAAACACGGCGTGAGGCACCCAAGAGTCGGGCGCTAGACGGCCTATAGTGGGTAATGAGCAAAGCGTATGAACGCACTTCCCCATTTGACCGCCACAGTAAACTGGAAAGCCAGAACGCGCCCAAGTGTGTTTTGGCGATCGACTTTGATCGGGTTGATTAGTGGCACTGCTATTATGGTCAACCCTTGGCTGAGTTGCGCTTTGGCTGCGATGTTTTGCATCACGATGATGCGGCCCGCGACTTCTATACTCGCTTTGCTTAGTATGGCTGCAATCCTTCCGCAAGGAAGTTTGTCGCTTTTCGGACTGCAAGCCGAGGCCCCCTTCATAGAACAATCTTTGATTGGAACTGCCTTCCTTCAAGTATGTTACCTTCTAACGTTAGGTCAATGGAGAATTAACGGCAGTACATTGCTGGCGTTTGGCGGATGCGCATTAGCAGTTGTTTTAACGGTGTCCACGACAACTGACCCCCAGACAAGCATGCTCGGCCTGGCCCAGTTTTTGGTTCCTCTTTTCATTCTCTTGGCTTGGCTCGACAATTTGTTCCGCCCCTCGACCCATGCCTATGAAGGTGCATATGCTGTAGCCGGTACTTTATTGGCTCTGGCCATCGGATCCGCCTTTGTATTTTTCCAAGGCAATGGTTTTGACTACAATCGCTTAGACCTCAATGGAGTGGTTTGGCAGCCACAGATTCTTGGGCTTTGCATGGCCCCTATGGCGCTTCTGATGCTGAATTTGAGACGTTTGCCGCTTTGGCTGCGGATCGGAGGGGCCTTTGGGGCTGCTGCCTTGATATGGGCTGCATGGAGTCGAACGGGTTTAGCTGCAATCCTTGTTGTTGCCCTGTTTGAGTTGTTGCGACGTGGCGCGCACAAACTGCCTATCCTGAAGCCGCTTCACAGTCCGCCTCGCCGGAGTGTGCTCTTTCAACTCAAGAAACATATGCTCGCCATAGTTTTTGTTACCGCCGTGGTGACTTCACTTTGGTTTGCTAGCAGCACTTCAGTGGTTCAAGTTGAGCCAGGCGCGGAAAAGCAGGTGTTTAGCTTAGAGGGCTACGCCAGTTCAAGAAGCGGTCCCTTAGCTCGAAGTTTTGCCAATATCCAAGACAATCTGGCAACTGGAATTGGTTTCGCGGTTCCGTCGGACCCACGTTTAATCGATCCCGCTGTTGCCGCCGAGAACCTCCACATTCTGAAGACTGAAGGTAAATTCATCATTTTGTCTGACAAGGGCAATAGCTTCGTCGCCATTGTGGAAGAGAACGGGATACTCGGAGCACCGTTCTGGCTTGGTTTGTTCTTCTGGGTCTTGTCGCGGGTTGCAGCGACGGGCTCAATTGGGAGATCAATGGCGATCTTGTTTATCTTGTGCGCAATTGGGGAAGCCACTGTGTTCACAATGAGTGGTATTGGCCTTCTTCAGTGGACCGCCTTGGTTGCAGCTGCAGGTTTCTCACGCCAACCGCGTCGTCGAAATTCCAACTACACCCCCAAAGAATACAGTTATAGCTCTCTGGCCCTTAATAGGCGGGCTGGCGATGCCAATTAACTGCCGTTCTCACGATGGTATCAATGTCAGATCGCGTCGGCTCCCAGCCCAATAAGGCTTTTGCTTTGTTGGCGGCTGCATAGAGTGCTGGGGGGTCCCCGGCGCGACGCGGGACAAGATCATGTGGGAGATTCGAGCCCGTTACCCGGCTGACAGCATTGATGATTTCAAAAACCGATGTTGGCGTGCCTGTGCCTAAGTTGAAAGCCGTCGGGGCACCACCACCCAATAGATAGTCCATTGCCTTCACATGCGCATCCGCGAGGTCGGACACATGGATGTAATCGCGAAGAGCCGACCCGTCGGGTGTTTCATAATCTGATCCAAAGACCTTAAATCCGTCGCCGCTTCGCAAAGCCGCGGCAATTGCCAAGGGAATGGCATGTGTCTCTGGGTCATGACTTTCGCCAATTTCACCTTCTGGGTCAGCACCAGCAGCATTAAAGTACCGAAGAGCAACCCAAGCCAAGCCATAGGCTCGTTGGTAGTCAGCCATCATGCGCTCTACGATCAATTTCGTATAGCCATAGGGATTGATGGGTACTTGGGGTGTGTCTTCTTCAATCGGCAGCTTAGTCACTTCGCCATAGGTGGCGCAAGTGGACGAGAAAATCAGGGTCCAGACGTGATTGCGCCGCATCGCGTCCAGCAGTGATTGTGTGCCACTAACGTTGTTATGATAGTACTTCGCCGGATCAGTTACGGATTCGCCGACATACGCGAAAGCAGCAAAATGCATGACAACCTCGGGATTGTAACGCGCGAACACGCTGTCCAACCAATTCCCGTCGCTAATGTCGCCGACTTCTAGCGGCCCCCATTTGACCGCCTGTTTGTGGCCATAAACGAGACTGTCGACAACGATAGGCTGATGGCCAGCTTTGTGAAGGGCCTTACAGGCATGACTTCCAATATAGCCCGCTCCTCCGACAACTAATACGCGCACTTTGATTGCCCCTTTTTCCCAACTAGCCCGTGAGGCTCGAACCTATCTCAGTAAAATCCTATTAATCAGCTAATCGCGGCTGTTCCGATTAGTTTTGGCCTTTAGAGTTCTAACTTGGTTTCATTCAGCCTTGATGTCCGCCCGCGTAACATGCAGCCAGTCAACCCGCTCTCCTTCCAGCCGCACTGCCGTCAGACGCCCAGTTGCATACGCACCTGTATCAACGCCAATTCGGCGGTGGTCTGAATAAGGCTCCATATCCGGTGAATGGCCATGAACAACGACAACCGGAAGCGCTCGCCGGTCTTCTAAGAATTCGCTCCGAATCCAGAGCAGGTCCTGATCCTTCTGCGACTCGATCGGCTTGCCCGGTCGAATGCCAGCATGAACAAAGAAATAGCCACCCAAGCGATAAGCGAGGCCTAAATTCTGATAAAATTCAATGTGGTCGGACGGAATTGAGCCCAAAAACGCCTCTGCCGTCTCAACCCAAGTTTCTGGCTCCGCGCGAGCCGTAGGCGGGTTTACGCCGTAGGACAGCAAAGTCGGTGCACCACCAAACTGCAGCCACTGAGGTCCGAACTCGGGATACTTCAAAAACGTCAAGAGCGCATCTTCATGATTGCCCTTAAGGAAAATCCACGTGAAGCGTTGATCCTTTGATCTTTGAATCAAGGCATCTACAACCCCTTTTGGATCATCACCTTTATCGACGTAATCGCCCAAGAAAACAATGTTGGGCTTGATTGCGGTGTCGTCTGCCAAATGGCGCTCGATGATCATGTCCAGCATCGCGTGCAAGAGGCCAACGCTGCCATGTATGTCACCGATAGCATAGGCGATCTTGCCATCAGGCATAAATTGGGTACGCGCCTTATCTTGTCGAAGCCATTTCCAAAAAGACATTTACCCAAATGCACCTTCTAAACCACTGGAATCTGTATCCGCGGTCGTTGCAAACACTCTATACAATTTGGGATCATTTGCGAAGGCAATGGTGCTGCGAGCCACAGCAGCAACCGTGAAGCCAAGATCAAAACCAAATGGCCGATCGGACTTACGGTGCGCAGATTATCTTACCGACCGCCTCGGGCTGTTTGTGAAGTCGTGTCGCGCCAGCGGGGCGTGGACCAGTCATCCGCTGCACTCGTAACGGTTGCTTGAGCTTCACTATAGGTTCGATCCGGCTGGGAAACGCGCGCCGATTGAACACCAGCCTGAACTGCAACACGGGCATCCGTCCAATCCAACAGCGACGTCGTCGACTGCCGCTTAACCCACGTGTAGCCGGTTTCCTGGTAACCTAAGAGCCAATCGTTCAAATTATCCAATACCAAATCACCGCGGTCTGTAGCCACAATAACTACCGCGTGCAGGTTAGTTCGAGGCGAAACGGCAACTGCTAAGTAAATTGAAGACTGAGGAATGCCAGCGGCTATCAAGGCTCGCCGCTTCTCCAACGCGAAATCTTCGCAGTCAGCTAATGGCTTGGTTCGAATGCTGCGAACTTCCGGCGCAGAAAGCGGCATTGTCCAGAATTCGGTTCGACCGAAAGCCGCCTGATCGGTAACCCCAACCATCGCCCGATTGACTTGACGGTTAACGCGGTTGATCACTTCAATGTCGGCTGAGGTTGCAGCAAAACTCCGAATGGGCCCTACACGGTTAACCTTTGACTGAGAAACCAACGGCAAATCAGATAGGTCTGGCCCCCAACTAGCAAGCATCAAGCCATGAGCTTGCTGGCGATGATTCCAAGCAGGGCTTGACTGATCGCACTCGCTAGGCTGCCGGGCACAAAAGTCCAAGAGCCCCTGTGGGGCCGTTTCAGGCGCACCAAAGCCAAGCGCATGCACAGTTGCGCGTTGTCCACCTGCAGCGCTGAAACCGCTTGAGCTATCCACCTGCCTCGTGGGGCCCTGAAAAGCTCGCGTTGGAAGAACTATAGATTCTACCGGAGCCCCGCGCTCAACGGGGCTAGCTTCGCTGCCACCGGTCGGCAGAGAGGCGCTATAGGCTTTTGACGCTTGTTGCTGAGATTGGGGAGGAACGGTCGCACAGGCGGCTGCCAGCCAAACCAAAGGGCTTAACAGAAAAAAGCGGAGTGAGCGTAACTGCACGAAACTATCCCCATCAGATGAGGGCAGCCTCGCATGAACTTAATAAAACTTGGGTTTTATATTCGATAAAATTTTACAAAAAACCTACCAATACTATCAATACGGCGATTAAATATCAAATACATGATTTATAATTGATTAAAATTATGGATATTTAAGAACAAACTCATATCAAGGAAGCCTTTAGGCGGCCATTCCGCTGAAAAATTGTGCACTTTCTAGATTTAGAGCTGATGATGACTGATTGTCATGGCCACAAACCGTGATCACCAAGTATAAAATACTCATTTTTACAGCCATGAAGAAACAGATATTTGCCGATAAATGGGCTCATGAATCATTCGTATTCCCATTAATCTGCCAACTAGTATAAGCTCTTGTCGGGGCCGTTAGTGCGGAAAGGTATAGATAAATCAATGCGCATACCTTTGTTTGCGATGACGATCTTGTTGTTGGCTTTTACGTGTAATCTTAAAGTAAAAGCTCAAGCATCTGATCCCAAAACGGGCAGTGTCGGCAGCACAACAACAAGCGGAAACAGCCACTGGGTTAGCGCACAAGTTGCGATTGGCCAAGGGGTGGTTGATGCAGCCTTTCTATCTGCGGACCGTGCCTGCCAAGAAGGGACGGCAATAGCTTGCGCATTTGCGGGCGAATTGATCATTCAAGGTCAAGCCTCACTCGCTACACCTGAGCAAAGTGCGGGTTTGTTTAAGCGCGGCTGTGAACTTGGCAACGCGAATGCATGCCAAGGCATCGGCCTAATGCTGGTGCAAGGCATTGGTATTGCCGAAGACGCAAAGGCTGGAAGAGCATTTATGGAGCGCGCTTGCCAGTCGGAGAACGCCATGGCCTGCGCGAACTTGGGACTTATGCATAAAATGGGCATGTTTGGGCCACCTAATCAGGTACAAGCGATGGAGTATTTGAATCAGGCCTTGCTGCTAATGCCCGAAAATGAAATCGCCAAGGCCGCACTCGTGGAACTGCAAGCCAAAGCCCCCCAAAGGGCTGGAGGCGAGCGGACAGCTTCTGCAACTCAGGGGCCAATCCTGAGGGGGCGAGCGGAAAGTGACAAGCAAGCTGCTACCGTCATGAACGAAAGCAAATCACTCCAGTCTCAATCCGAACTAACATTATGTCAAAGAGCAGCGTTTACTGGCTTAGTGGAATCGTACGGTCCAGACCCAAAGAAGCCCTCTTGGAACCTCACTCCGAATACAGGCACTGACCCCAGCCAAACGAATAGCCAAGTTGTACTCTTGCTCGCCCTGTCGGCGAAAGGTCCTGCGGATTTCAACCCCAGTATAGAAGGCAATACGACCATTTCGCTTCCTAGGCTTAGTGATTGTGAAGCCAAATATTCAATCCAGATCAAAGCCTTAGAGGAGACTAATTGGCGACTTGCCGCCGCAGAACCCAACCATACAATCATCTATGCGGCGTCTGCCAGCAAGGAGGGCCGCTCGACAACCATAACAATGATCATAGACAGCGAGGAAAAGAGCGAGGCACGACACAAGATTTCCTCTGGATTGTGGAGCAGCAGAAGCATCAGCACCTATAGTATAGACTGTCAGTCAAATGAGCCTAGGCTCCTTCTCGCGCTTCAATTTGATGCTAGGTCAAGGCTATTCGCCGCAAGTGGGTTGCCTTTTTCAACGGTGGTTGAACCAGTTGCGACGCTTGCAAAGCACGCTGAAATTGCCCGGACCTTGGCGTGCGCACCACCGCAGCAAGTTCCATCACCTGCAAACACTTACCGTTTGCAGGCAGCCCTGTCACTTCGGTTTGAACGCGATCAACAGCAAACCCCTTGAATTGAGGCGTGGTTTCGCCCACTTGTTAATCTGGAAGTGGAGGCAAATAGGCCACGCGAGGAGAAAAGTCATGGGTGCACCAGGTCCAGTTGAGTGGCTTACGGGTACAGTTCTGGGTCTCTACCTATGGGTCGTCATTGCAGGTGCTGTGATGAGCTGGCTCGTTGCCTTTGATGTCATCAATCTGCGAAATCGCTTCGTGGCCACCATCTATGACACGTGTGAGCGCTTGACGACTCCGGCGCTTAACCCGATCCGAAAAGTGATACCAAGCCTTGGTGGTGTCGATTTGTCGCCAGTTGCCTTGATTATTGGCATTCAATTTCTGCAAAACTTCGCTGTTCCTCTCATTCCTTTCTGATCATAACACAGCGCCCTGACCTTGTTCGGACAGGGCCATACAGGATAGAGAACCCCCTCACAGACCCTAAAGTGAGGACTTGCGATGAGCGCACGGATAATTGACGGCAAAGCCATAGCAGAGGCGGTCGATCAAGCAGTTGCGCGCGACGTCGAGCGTCTCGTTCAAAGCTACGGCGCGCCACCATGCTTATGCGTAGTGCTTGTTGGTGATGATCCTGCGAGCCAAGTCTATGTACGCAATAAAGGCCGACGAACCCAAGCGGCTGGTATGATCTCGCGAGAGATCAAACTCCCTGCAAGCGTTAGTCAAGCCGAACTCGAAAACCATGTCAAAGCCCTGTCGGCTGACCCAGAGGTCGATGGTATTCTGGTGCAATTACCTTTACCTGCAGGCTTGAATAGCGATGCCGTAATTGCCTGCATCGATCCCGCCAAGGACGTCGATGGATTAACCGAAGTCTCGGCTGGGCGGTTGGTTCTAGGTCGTCCGGGCCTGCGCCCCTGCACGCCTACGGGCTGCGTCATATTGGCAAAGCGCACTATAACCGACCTCAAAGGCGCACATGTGGTCGTGGTCGGCCGTTCCATTCTAGTCGGCAAACCAGCTGGCCTTCTGTTCTTGGCTGAGGACTGCACAGTGACCTTGGCGCATTCCCGCACGCGTGATCTCACCACTGTGTGCCGATCAGCCGATATCTTGGTGCCAGCCGTTGGTCGCCCAGAGATGATCAAGGGCGATTGGATTAAGCCCGGCGCGACGGTTATTGATGTTGGGATCAACCGGGTCGATAATCCGGCCAAGGGGCCTAGCGCAACGCGCCTAGTCGGGGATGTGGCCTATGATGAAGCTTTTGAGGTAGCCAGTGCCATCACACCGGTTCCGGGCGGAGTCGGGCCAATGACCATAGCCTGCCTCTTGCAAAACACAGTGCAAGCGGCCTGTGCACGACGCGGGTGGACTGTGGGCTAAGGCCCAAAAGACCCGCTTGCCAGAAAAACCTAATGTGCGACAAAGTTGGAAGCTAAACCAGTCTCTAGGGGAATGTTCATGCTGCGTTTTCTGATCGCCTGCTTATGCTTAATCTGGGCGAGTCCCGCTTTCGCAGATCCGTCGTTTAAGACGACCTCCCCCAATGGGAAGATTGTGGTCGAGGTTGGCAGCTCGTTTGGTGAAGCCACCTATCAGATCAGTTATTCCGGCAAGCCTGTGATTACCCGGTCAAAGATGGGCTTTCTGTTTACAAACGCACCCAAATTCGACCGCTCCTTATCCGCCGTCAGCCATAGCACCCGATCCTTTGAAGAGAAGTGGGAGTTGCCTTGGGGCGAAGTTAAGTCGATCCTGAACCGCTACAACGAGCTGACCGTCACTTTTCAAGATGGTAGAGGCAAGCCGCGGCAATTCTCTGTCACCTTCCGCGTTTTTGATGACGGCGTTGGCTTTCGCTACAGTTTCCCAGACCAACCAGATTTGAAACACGTCGCAATCAGCGAGGAAATGACCGAATTCAATCTTGCCGAAGATGGTACGGCTTGGTGGATTCCAGCTGGGGAATGGAATCGCTACGAATATCTCTATAATCGCACGCCAATCCGCGAGGTAGGCCAAGCCCATACTCCCATCACGATGCGGACGACGAGTGGCCTGCACCTTTCCTTTCACGAAGCTGCCTTGGTGGACTACTCCGCCATGTGGTTACGCCACGTTGGCGGCACAAAATTCATATCAGCTCTTTCACCGAGTTCGCGGGGGGCAAAAGTCGTGCGTAGCGCACCCTTCTCCACCCCGTGGAGGACAATCCAGATTAGCGATGACGCGGCCGGGCTTGTCATGAGCCATTTGATCTTGAACCTTAATGAACCCAACGCCTTGGGGGATGTGTCTTGGGTAAAGCCATTTAAATATGTCGGCATCTGGTGGGAGATGCACATCAATAAGTCGACTTGGGGCAGCGGCCCCAAGCATGGTGCGACCACAGAAAATGCCAAACGCCATATCGATTTTGCCGCCGAACACGGCTTTCGCGGTGTCTTGATCGAAGGCTGGAACTTGGGTTGGGATGGCGATTGGTTTGGCGGCCAAACAGGCTTTGATTTCACCACTGCCTATCCAGATTTCGACCTAAAGGCTGTCGCAGACTATGCACGGTCTAAAGGGGTACGTTTGGTGGGCCACCATGAGACGGCAGCCAACATCGCCAATTATGAACCCCAGATGGAAGCAGCTTTTGCGCTTTATGAAAGCTTGGGCGTAGATAGCGTAAAGACTGGATACGTCGCCGACGCAGGCGGTGCACGCTATCGCGGTCCTGATGGCCAAATTGTATTTGAATGGCATGATGGTCAAGCGGCCGCACAACACCATCTGCGCGTCGTTCAAACCGCCGCTCACCACAGAATTGCAATCAACGCCCACGAGCCGATTAAGGACACGGGGCTGCGTCGAACCTACCCAAACTGGGTCTCTCGCGAAGGAGCCCGCGGCCAAGAGTATAATGCCTGGGGCAATCCAGAGAACCCGCCAGAGCATGAAGTCAATCTTGTATTTACCCGAATGCTAGCTGGCCCCATGGACTTCACGCCGGGCATTTTCGCCATCAATCCTACCCAAAAGGGCCACCGGGCGCGTACCACGATTGCAAAACAATTGGCCCTCTATGTCACGCTGTATAGTCCCGTTCAAATGGCGGCTGACCTGCCAGAGCATTATCTTGCCAATCCGATGCCCTTCCAGTTCATCAAAGACGTACCCGTCGATTGGTCGGAAACGCGGGCCTTAAATGGCGAGGTCGGCGACTATGTCACCATCGTCCGTAAGGATCGCGCGAGCGACAATTGGTATTTGGGCGCAATCACAGATGAACACGCGCGGCGCCTCAAGACACCTCTTACTTTTCTCGATGCAGGTCGGACCTATAAGGCCCAAATCTATCGTGACGGACCTGGTGCCGATTGGGACAAAAACCCGCTCAATATTGTTTTTGAAGAACGGGTTGTGACGCGGGATACTGTCTTGGACATTCGCTTGGCCCCTGGTGGTGGCCAAGCAATAAGGTTTGTTGCTCAATAGAGTTAAGTCGTTCGCGCCCGTATCCAGGTTGCTGCTTCGCCGATAGCGATGCGGGCAGCAGTCACTTGCGGCCACATATAATGGAAAACATGCGGCATATATGGCACGATCTTGAGAGTCACATCAACTAAAGCCATCCCGGCTGCCTCAGCTAAGCGCAGAGAATCTGCGAGAAGAACTTCCTCGGAACCAACATGGATGAGGAGGGGTGCGAGACCAGATAGATCTGCAAGCACCGGAGACGCAAGGGGTTCACTTGCTAAGGTGCCATTCAAGTAAAGCGACGCCCAACGCTCAAGGCTGGCCATATCCACAATGAAGTCAGAGTTGGCTTTAGCAGCATAGCTTGCCCCTTCTTGTTGAAGATTGACCCAAGGTGAAATGATGAATAGACCCGCGGGTTGAGGCAAAGCCTCTGCTTTCAATTTGACCGCAGTGGCCACGGTCAGACCACCCCCGGCAGAATCGCCTGCGATAATGATACTGGCAGCCGGTATACCTTGGTCCAGCAGGGCGCGATAAGCCGCAACGGCATCGTCAACCGCGGCTGGAAAAGGATGTTCTGGCGCTAAGCGATAATCGGCCGAGTAAGCGGTCACGCCGGCGACTGCAACAAATTGGGCAACCAAATGCCTATGGCTGGAGGGCGAGCCAATGCCATAACCACCGCCATGAAGATAAAGCAAAGTGGCATCGTCGCCGTTTATGGTGCCGGTAAGCTTCTCGGCGGCAACCCCGTTAAGGCTGACTGTGGTCACAGTTACACCTTCAGCGATTGGATAGACTTGCCCCATTGCATCATAGCTTTCACGCAACTGCATGATGCTAGGCGGCTCGCGAAGCTGATCGGTCATTGCCTGAACTTGGGTTTTGACAGCGGCAATCTCTGCCTGACTGATCGATGCTGGAACTTCGTGGCCCATCTTGTTTCTCCTGATTTGCTCTAGCGTGCTACAGACCGCCCAAGGATACAACCAAGACCTAAGCAAAAGGATTTAGCACCATAGCTTTGAGCGTCTGATCTCTCGGATCACGCCATTCTTCAAGACCAATATCAGAGCATGAAGCCGGACAATGGCCCCGATAGGTGCGGAAGAGCCGGTCCCAGATCGAGAAACTAAAGCCATAATTGCTGTTTGTCGCTTTGGGGTTTGGATTGTGGTGGATCAAATGCATTGCTGGGGTCACAAAGATGCAGCGCAACGCTTTATCCATGGGTTTGGGAAGTTCGATGTTTGCATGGGTGAAAAGGGCCCCGGCACCCAGAACCAGCTCAAAGGCAAAGACCAAGACAGGGGGTGCACCCAGTAACGCGACAACCCCGGCCTTGAATATCAGCGATGCGAGAATTTCGAGCGGGTGAAATCGCAATGCTGTCGTCACATCCATCACCACATCAGAATGATGCAGACGGTGCATGCGCCAAAGAAACGGAACCTTGTGGCTCAACACATGTTGTCCCCAAACCGCAAAGTCCAATATCAGGAAGCACGCAATCCAAACCCAGAAACCACTCAATTGCAGCCAATTGACGAGGCCAAAGTCAATTGAGTGCACAAAGCCTGCTACCGATGCCAAGCCGCCAGCTAAAGCAAGACGCGACAGAAATGACCCCAGAAGAGATAGCGCACCATGACGAATAAGCCGCGTTAAACTTAGCTGAGACGGCCGAGCCGGGCGCACCCATTCAAGCACGGCAAACAAGGCGAATAAGCCCAATGTTGTTGCAAGGCGCAGCGACGCGTCAGTCATGCCGATTTCAAAATGGCAGACAGTGCTTTGATTTCGATCAAGCGGCCGGAGCTCCGTCGCCAAGCAAGACCAATTTGGCGGCCAATTACGGGTGGCGTAAAGGCACGAATGGTCAAGCCATCTGCAACAATGCCCGCATCGGCCGCCATTTTTGGCAAAAGTGATATACCCAGCCCACCAGCAGCCATTTGTACTAATGTAAACAAGGAAGTCGCGCGAACTTCCTCTTGGCCAGGACGTGTCATGCCACACACTCCAATAGCGTGGTCTCGCAAGCAGTGGCCATCCTCAAGCAGCAGAACTGACTCTCCTTCAAGGTCAGAAGCTGAAAGAACTGGCTTCTTTGACAGCGGGTGGTTTGCCGGCCCGACGAACAAAAACTCATCATCAAAGAGTGGCAACGTGTCGATCCCTTGGGCTTCATAGGGTAAGGCGATCAAAGCTGCATCAAGAGTATGGGCACGCAATCCGTCAATCAATCGACTTGTAAGGTCCTCACGCAAATAGAGCTTTAGCTTCGGAAAAGCTTCTTTGGCGCGAGGCAAAACTTTCGGAAGAAAGAAGGGCGCAATGGTTGGGATTACCCCTAGGCGAAAAGGACCCGTCAAAGGTTCTGCCGCACCTTGTACGGCCTCACCTAACTCATCCACAGCAGATAAGATGGCGCGCGCTCTTGAAGCGGCTATTTCGCCTGCAGGGGTCAGGGTGGCACCGTTTCTGCCACGCTCAATCAGTTTCGCGCCAAGAACCGCCTCCAACTCCTTTATCGCGGCCGATAAAGACGGCTGGGTCACGAGTGATTGTTCCGCTGCGGCGACGAACGAACCATGATCTGCGATCGCAGTCAGAAAGGATAGTTGGCGTAACGTTGGTTGAGACATCGAATTGCTATACCCCAAACCGCAGGATTGTCATTATCCCCTTCAAGATGACCGAAATGCAACTTGACGGCCATGTTGGGATCGCTCATGCCCGTCCTACGTAGAGTTACGCCTCCACGCGTGTAGGAGAATAACATGCAACAATCATTTGACCGTCGATCTGTTCTACTTGCAGGTGTCGCCATGACCACTTCAGTCGCTTTACCGGCCTTCGCACAATCAACCGCCCCACGCCGTGGCGCGCCGCTAGGGCCGATTGCCAAGAAGGTAGCCCATAAGATCACGCAACATGGCCAGATGCGCACGGACTACTATCATTGGCTGCGCGACCCTAACTGGCAAGCTGTGATTGATGAACCTTCAAAGTTGAGCGAGGAAATACGCATCCACATTGAGGCGGAAAATGCCTACACAAAAAGCGTCCTTCTAGATCCAACCGCAAAGTTGCGCACAGAACTGTTTGAAGAGCTAAAGGGCAAAATTAAACAGGATGATTCAAGCGTACCAGCCCGCGATGGCGATTGGGCTTATGCGACCCGTTTTCGGGTGGGTGGGCAATATCCAATCGTGTACCGTAAATCCGTAGATGCAGCGACCGGCGAACCCACAGGTGCTGAACAGGTCCTGATCGATGGAGACAAAGAATCGAAAGGGGAAAAATTCTGGCGCCTGCAGGATTGGGAACAAAGCCCAGGACATGACATTCTGGCCTATTTTGTCGACTATGAAGGCGGCAATAAGGTTACCTTGCGTTTCCGTGCGATGGCGAATGGTTCGGACCTTCCCTACAGGATTGAAGGTGCCTCTGCAGGTCTTGTCTGGGCCAAGGATGGCAGGACCTGCTTCTATTGTCTGCTAGATGACAATTTCCGCGTTGCCAAAATCATGCGCCATGTCGTGGGCGAAGACCCGAAGACTGACGTCATGATCTTCGAAGAGAAGGACGCATCTTTCCAGACGGGTATCGGCAAAACCGCCTCTGGGGAATATCTGATCATCTATCGTTCACAAAGCGAAAGCTCCGACGTTTTATTCCTGCCCTTAGCCACGCCAACAGCGAAACCCAAGAGGTTCACGCCGTATCGGAAGGGGGTAGAATATCTTCCAGATCATCATGGCGGGCATTTCTATATTCGCAACAATTCCGGCGGAGCCACGGACTTCAAGATCTCGAAGACACCCGTTACCAAGACCAATGCTGCCAACTGGGCAGACTTTATCCCACACGAAGCAGGCCGCTTTATTGAGTCTGTGCACCTCTACGCTGGCCATATGGTACGCGAAGAATCGGTCGACGCCCTACCCCGCTTGACGGTTAGGGATATGGCAAGCGGCAGAGAACATCAAATCGACTTCTCAGAGGAAGCATATGATTTGTCGGTATTGCGTGGCTTTGAGTGGAAGACAACCACTTTGCGCTTTACCTATAATTCGCCCTCCACCCCGACCGAGACCTGGGATTATGACCTAGACTCAAAAGCGCGGACTTTGCGCAAGACGCAAGAAATCCCATCGGGACACGATAAGAACAATTACGTGGTGCGGCGAACAGTGGCGGTTGCCAGCGATGGCGCACGCGTTCCGCTGACGATCCTGTACCACAAGAAGACGCCGATCGATGGGACCGCACCAGCTCTGCTCTATGGCTACGGGTCCTATGGCATTTCCATGCCTGCAAGTTTCTCTATCTCGCGTCTGCCATTGGTCGATCGTGGTATGGTCTATTGCATCGCGCATATTCGCGGCGGCAAAGAGCGGGGCTATCAATGGTACCTAGATGGCAAGCTGATGAAGAAGCAAAATACGTTCTCAGACTTTGCCAGGGCCGCGGAAGCCCTTGTGGAGCAGAAATTTGCGGCTCCCAAACAAATCGTGATTGAAGGCCGCTCAGCAGGTGGTCTTTTGGTGGGCGCTGTTATGAACCAACGCCCAGAGCTTTTTGCAGGGGTTATTGGTGGTGTCGCCTTTGTCGATGTTATCAACACAATTTCCGACGCGGAGCTACCCCTTACCCCGCCAGAATGGACCGAGTGGGGTGATCCAATCAAATCGAAAGAAGCCTTTGATTACATGATGGCTTATAGCCCTTATGACCAAGTAGGCACCAAGCCCTATCCGCCCTTATTTGCTCAGACGGCTTTGTCAGACAGTCAGGTGACCTATTGGGAGCCAACCAAATGGGTGGCAAAGCTTAGGGAACTCAGCCCAGACGCGGGTCCCTTCCTACTTGATGTAAATATGACAGCAGGCCACGGCGGGGCATCCGGTCGTTTTGACCGCCTGAAAGAAGTAGCCGACAGCCACGCCTTCGCGCTTTGGTGTGTTGGCAAAGCTTAAACCAACGGACAGCCCTCAATGGTGATGCGATGCATGAGACGAAAATCACCGTGATAATCATTGAGGGCGTAGTGCCATGTTGCCCGATTATCCCAGAACGCGACTGAGCCGGGCTGCCAAACAAAGCGCGTAGTGTAAGCATCGTTAGTT
>NZ_JADCBK010000064.1 GCF_020253525.1 Aquidulcibacter sp. | reverse complement strand
TTAATCCGTGCATTCACGCCTTTGCCACCATCATCATCTTTGGCAAGCGGCTGAAAGGCAACTGAACTCAACAAACCTATTTCCAGCATGGGATCAATATTGGCCTCGTCATTCTTGTCCATGACTACATTGACACGCTGACCTGCGCGTAAGCCAATGGAATAGGTGTTGAACAATGTATCCGTGGCGGCAAGGCGAGCGCCGCCATCGCGCAATTCACCGGAAATCGCCTGGCCCAAGCGCAAGGGCTGGGAAGCTTCGGGCGCGCGATCTGACGCGGCCTGTTCTACCATCAAACGATAGGCGCCATTGGCAGACCCAACCCGTTGGGCTTCGAGAACAAAATTACCTGTCGATTCAGGACGGAATCGCAACATCGCATTGCTACCGGTCCCACTGTCATCATTTTGCGCAACCGCATCAAGGCTGCCATCCGTGGCAATTTTTCCGATGGCGACTTTAGGGTCCAACTCACTGCCCGAGGCCGCCGTAAGCGAGACCCTGTATACTTTCCCCGCTTCCAACCGCAGGCCATAACGTACAGCCTGAACATCTTCTCCATCAACTTCATAGCGCGCCGTTGACTCTGTAATCGCGCCATTCACGGCCTGGCCAAGCGTAAGGGCTATGGGAGCCGGCATAGGCGGTAGCGCCTGACGCAACCCTGTAGACAACTTGTACGTACCGCCATCATCTGAACCGACAGCCGTTACACGCACTTGGTACAGGCCAGCGCGAGGCACCGTATAGCGAATACGCGCATTGGTTCCTGGCCCGCCATCATCATCTTCGGCGACTTTTGCGCCAGCAGGCGTCAGAAGTTCAAGTTTGGGGTCAAAGTCGTCGGAAGATAGGTCGAGCTGAACTTCTTGGTCGGCAGCCAATCGGACTGCGTAAGCATCCACCATAGCCCCATCATCGGTCACCGCATCACCACCATCGAGGGCTTCGGAAACGCTTTGGCCAAAGGGAAGTGGACGCGCCGAGATGCGCGGCGGGGCAGAGGCGGTTGCAAGCAGCGTAAATGCGCCGCGATCGCCTTTATTCATGGCATTCACCCGTATTTGAAGCATGCCAGACGCGGGAACAATTTTGCGGGCAACGGCCGCCTTATCGGTCTCGCCAATGGATGTCGCACACGCTTCGCACTCTTCACTCATTTCCTCGCCAACCGCCACAATCGGCTGAAAGGCGGTGCTGGTCAGTGTTACCGTCACCAATTGGCCCTTTGGCGCTTGAACCTGAAACAACTCATAGCTGCTTTCATCGCTCTGCAAGACGGGGTCTTCTGGTCCCATCACGCTTTGAATGGGTTGGCCAAGCACCAAGGGGCGTGGCGTGCTCTGCGCCATAACGGGCCCAGTCAGGGCGAAAACAAGGATGGAAGCCGAACCAAACCAAAAACGACGCATGATGATGCAGCCACACTGTGGCCCCTGAAACGGACGCGCCTGCTGGCCACAGCGCATCACGTCCTAAGCAAAAAGTTAGACCAGAAGCTTTAGCTATAAAGACCAATTATTCTTTCTCAATGGCAATCGCCAAACACGCGCAATTTCGGCTGGACTTGACCGAGAGCCTTCGCGTCCCTAGCTGAAGAGAAGCGACGTATTTTGCCAGACCCATCTGGTCACACAATGATTGACGCAGCGGTTCATGTGTTCCATCGAAGGATGATACCTTCCTAGACACGTTCTGGACCCCAGCAAGGAGCACGAGCCATGAGCGACGCACACGCCTTTATCGATAATCTAGTTAAAACCAACGATGTCGTTCTGTTTATGAAGGGCACATCCCGCATGCCGATGTGCGGCTTCTCCGGGACGGTCGTGAAAATCCTCGACCATGTTGGCGTCGATTATCAGGATGTGAATGTCTTGGCCGATGAGAATGTCCGCCAAGGGATCAAGGATTATTCCAACTGGCCCACCATCCCCCAGCTATATGTGAAGGGTGAATTCATTGGGGGCTGCGACATCGTGCGGGAAATGTTTGAAACCGGCGAACTCAAGCAAGTCTTGAGCGAAGCTGGGGTTTCAATCCAAGCTTAATCCTCGGATATGTAGGTGCAAAAAAGCCCGCTCAGCCAAAGCTGAGCGGGCTTTTCTTTTTGTAATCTAGGGCAGAACTTACGAAGCGTAATATTCCACAACCATGTTTGGTTCCATTTTCACTGGATATGGAACGTCTGCCAATTCTGGCACGCGCAAGAAGGTCGCCTTCATCGCGCCGACATCCATCTCGATATAGTCTGGGAAGTCACGCTCTGCGGAGTCCAAAGCTTCCAAGACCAAAGCCATGGTGCGGGACTTTTCGCGGACTTGTACAACGTCACCGACGCGCAAACGATACGAAGGAATGTTCACCTTCTTGCCGTTCACCGTGACGTGGCCATGGTTCACGAACTGACGTGCCGCAAACACGGTCGGCACGAACTTCGCGCGATAAACCAGCGCGTCCAAGCGGCACTCCAAGAGGCCGATCAGGTTTTCAGCGGTGTTGCCCTTACGGCGTGCGGCTTCTTCATACAGGCCAGCAAACTGCTTTTCTGTGATGTTGCCATAATAGCCTTTCAGCTTTTGCTTGGCGCGCAGCTGAGCACCGAAAGCCGAAACCTTGGCTGGACGGGCGGTTGGGCCGTGCTGACCTGGCTTATAGGTCCGCTTGTTAACTGGGCTTTTGGGACGGCCCCACAGGTTTTCGCTGAGGCGACGGTCGATTTTATACTTCGCAGCAATGCGCTTTGACATGTTTAGTCCATTTTCATTTTGACGGTCCGGGCGACACACCATGTGACGCGATTGCAATGGCCGGAAATCCATCACCCATGTTTTCCCCCAGTGAAGGCAGTGCCAACCCAGCGAGAAGGCGCGCTTAAACGGGATTGCCGCCCTAGAGTCAAGGATTGAGGGCAGTTTCAGGCCAAGAACCGCAGGCCGCACCACAGGCTTGACAGATAGTTCATCATTAAACTATATTGGTTTAACGTTAAACCAAAGAGGTCGCTATGACTGATCGTCGAACCATCCTTCAAATCCTCGCTTTGAGCTCCTTAGCCGCCGTCCCAGCAGTCGGTGCAACCCTAAAGCCGACTACGGATCCAGCCGCTGCTTGGCGCAATCCAGGGGCCGGCCAGAAGGACCCACGTCTCTATTGTCTCGCCCATGCGATCCTCGCACCCAATCCACATAATCGCCAGCCATGGCTGGTAAGCCTCGAAGGCGACGACAGTATTGTCTTTTATTTCGACACAAGCCGCCGCCTTCCAGCGACCGACCCTTATGATCGTCAGCTCGCGATTGGCTGTGGTACTTTCCTCGAAATCCTATCCATTGCTGCAGCCGAAATCGGCTACCAAGCTCAAATCAGTCTCTTCCCCATGGGCGAGCCGCAGCCCAATCTAGATGACAAGCCGGTCGCTCATATCCGTCTTGTCAAAGGCGGCGCCAAAGACCCGCTTTACGCCTTCATCACCCAGCGACGGTCAAACAAGGAAGTCTATGACGCCAAGAAGCCTGTGAGCCCTGAAACCTTGCAGAATCTGTTGACGCGGGAACCTGTCGAGCGCCTCACATTTGCCGGTGCGCTTTCTGGAACCCCTGCTTGCGAAAAACTGCGGAGCCTTTCCGTACAAGCCTATCGACGCGAAGTTGAGACGCCAATTGCGCTGAAAGAAAGCATTGATCTGATGCGCATCGGAAAAGCAGAGATCGCGAAATATCGAGATGGGATTGATCTCGACTTCCCCGGCATTGGGGCCATGCAAGCGATGGGCTTGCTCACACGCGAAAAACTGATGACCCCCGGCACCAAAGTCTATCAGCAAGGCCTTGAGCAATATGATCCTTTGGCCAAATCTGCCGCGGGATACGTCTGGATCATCAGCGACACCAAGGATCGCTACGCAGAAGTGGCAGCCGGACGCGCCTATGCCCGCCTCAATCTGCGCGCGACCGCCCTCGGCATCGCGATGCATCCTATGAGCCAAGCCTTGCAAGAATATGCAGAAATGAGCGCCATTAAGGCCGAGACCGAAAAGGCAGTCGGCATGTCACCTGACAAGTGTCTACAGATGCTGGCTAGAATAGGCTATGCTGGCAAAGTGCCTCCATCACCTCGACGGGGCCTTTCAGAGCATCTTCGTACATGACCGCAGACCGTCCCAATCCAGACTTTACCACGATCGCCTATACTTTCTTCAATGAAATTGCGATCATTGACCAATTGGGACGGAACCGTTTTGAGCGTGTCTTGCCAGATGGGCTATCGATTGCAGGCTTTAGCTTGCTCAATCACTTTGTCCGTCTAAACAAGACGCAAGACACGCCCAGCCATTTGGCTAAGGCCTTCCAAGTCACCAAAGGTGCGATGACCAACACGATCCACCGCCTAGAAGCTTTAGGCTTGGTGACAATTAGTGCAGACCCCAGTGATGGACGAGGTAAACTGGTGTCTATCACCGAAGCGGGGAGGGCAGCGCGCCACGATGCGATTGCCCGCCTTGCCCCGTCGCTGCAGCAATTGGCAGGACTGATTGACCAACAAGAACTCGAGGCCCTTGTCCCCACACTGATGAAACTGCGCGCGATTCTGGACGCCAATCGTGAGCCTGACCCACAGTCGTGACTTCGGCTGCCAATGGCGCTATCAGACGACGCCTGCCAGATCCCTCAGAAAACGTCTGCTCCTAAGACTTGTCGTCAGAAAACGAACGCCATGCTGCAAATCACAGATCTAACCTATCGCCTCGCGCGACGCGTGCTGTTCGATGGGGCCAATGCCGTCATATCAGACGGCTGGAAGGTCGGTTTGGTGGGCAAGAATGGCTCTGGCAAATCAACACTTTTGCGCATCATTCAAGATGAAGCCCTGAAGGGCGACGGCAGTGTGCGCCTGAAACGTGGCGCACGTATGGGCTTCGTTGCCCAAGAAATTGCCGCCACACCTGACCCAATGCTGGAAGTCGTCTTGGCCGCAGATACCGAGCGCGCCAGCCTCATGGCGGAAGCAGAAACCGCGACGGACCCCAATCGAATCGGCGAAATCCACACACGCTTGGCTGACATCGACGCCTATTCAGCTGAAGCGCGCGCCAGTGAAATCCTTGTCGGCCTTGGCTTTAAACAAGAAGAACTGATGAACCCGGCAGGCTCCTTCTCTGGTGGTTGGCGGATGCGCGCCGCCTTGGCAGGAGTCTTGTTTTCTGTGCCTGACCTCTTGGTCTTGGACGAGCCGACCAATTATCTCGACCTTGAAGGTGCCGCTTGGCTGGAGGCCTTTTTACGCAAATATCCAAATACAGTTCTGGTCGTCAGCCATGACCGCGAAATGCTCAACCGCTCTGTAACCCACATTATGGCGCTCGAAGACGCGAAGCTGGAAGTCCATGCGGGTGGCTATGACACCTATCTGCGTCGGCGTGCCGAACGGGCCGCACTCTTGGCCGGTCAGAAGGCCAAACAAGATGCCGCGCGCGCCCATCTACAAGCCTTTGTCGATCGCTTCCGGGCCAAGGCCTCCAAAGCTCGCCAGGCGCAAAGTCGGATCAAAATGCTCGAGAAGATGCAGGAAATCTCGGTTCCAATCGCCGACCGGGCAATGCCTTTCCATTTTGAAGAGCCGAGCGAGCTTGCCTCACCCCTTATCCAACTAGACGAAGCAGACCTCGGCTATATTGATGGCAAGCCCGTCTTAAAAAAGGTCGACTTCCGCCTCGACCACGACGATCGCATCGTCATCATCGGACCCAATGGGCAAGGCAAAACCACTTTGGTCAAATCCATTGGTGCGCGGCTAGAATTGTTGAATGGCAAGCGGCGCGCCTCAAAAGCGGTCAAAATCGGCTATTTCAGTCAAGATCAATTGGATGAATTGCGGGCAGGGGAAACCGTGCTGCAGCACGTCCGGGATCTAGAACCCGATTGGCCGCCTTCGCGCCACCGATCCTTGGCGGCTCGGATGGGGTTTGGGCAAGAAAAAATCGATACCCATGTCGAAAAGCTCTCGGGCGGGGAAAAGGTGCGTTTGCTTTTGGGCCTCATGGCCTATGCCAAGCCGCACGTTCTGATCTTGGACGAGCCGACCAGTCACTTGGATATCGATAGTCGGGAAGCTTTGATCCATGCGCTGAATGAGTATTCTGGTGCCGTTTTGCTGATTACGCACGATGTCTATCTGGCTGAGGCCTGCGCGGACCGGCTGTGGCTGGTCCATAACGGCCATGCCCGCGCCTATGACGGGGACTTAACGGACTATCGGGGTCTGGTCCTCAGCGCGGATCGCCCAGATGGCGGCGGTTCAGGCAAGAATGCACCCAAGGCCGCGACTAAGAATGACGTGAGTGGCGGCAAAAAAGGGCCCTCCCTTTCCACTTTGCGCTTTCGCTTAGCCGACGCAGAAAAAGCCGTCACCAAGGAGCAGCACGCTCTCGACACCATCGATGCGCGGCTTGCCTCCCCCAGCCTCTATACCGAAGGGGCGAAAGCTCTCGAAGAACTCACCAAGAAGCGCGCTTGGCATGCAGAAGCCCTTGCCAAAGCGGAGGCAGCATGGCTTGAGCTCAGCGAAGCGATTGAGGCTGCATCCTAACAGCTATAGACGAAAAAGGCGGCCCCAAGGGACCGCCTTCTTAGCTTTGTGCCAGTAGCTTAGCTTATTCGCCGAAGCCGCGGCCGTCGGTGCGCTCGGCGATACGAGCCGATTTACCGCGGCGATCACGCAGATAATACAGCTTGGCGCGGCGCACTTTACCTTTGCGCACGACGGTGATCGACTCAACGTTTGGCGAATGCAGTGGGAAAACCCGCTCAACGCCTTCGCCGAAGGAGATTTTGCGAACAGTGAAGTTAGCATTGATGCCACCGCCAGAGCGGGCAATACAAACGCCTTCATAGGCCTGAACGCGCTCGCGCTCACCTTCTTTGATCTTCACGTTCACGCGCAGGGTGTCACCTGGCGAAAATTCTGGGATGGACTTGCCTTCGGAGACGCGTGCGACTTCCTCGGCATCGAGTGTTTCGATGATATTCATGTCAGCTCACCTTGCACGATTCCAACTTAAGGCTTTGAAACCAGATCAAAAGCTCAAGAAGGCCGCGGCATTGTTGTTGTCAAAGAGAACTTTGAGGTTGAAAGAAGAGGCGCGTTTATACGAATGCTCAGGCTTTGTCACCCTTATAAACTGCCCAAAGGTCCGGTCGGCGCGCCTCAGTGGCGGATTCAGATTGCTGTTTCTTCCACGCGGCAATCTTAGCGTGGTCGCCCGACATCAGGACGGGGGGGATCTCGTGGCCCTCAAAACTGCGCGGCCGGGTATAGAGTGGATGTTCCAAGAGGCCCGTTTCAAAGCTTTCCTCGCCTAGGCTTTCGGCATTGCCGAGAAGGCCCGGCAGTAAACGTACACTGGCCTCGACCAGCATTTGAGCGGGCAAATCCCCCCCGGTCAGGACGATGTCGCCAACCGAAATTTCCTCCATCTCACGCGCTTGAATTACACGTTCATCAAGACCTTCAAAGCGACCACAAAACAAGATGACACCGGGGCCTGTTGCCAATTCTCGAACCCGAGCTTGGGTTAAGGGCTTGCCACGCGGGGTTAGGTAAATCAGAGGGCGGCCATCACGGGAGATACTATCAATCGCGCGAGCAGCCACGTCGGCCTTCATGACCATGCCTGCACCGCCCCCCGCCGGGGTGTCGTCAACCTGGCGGTGCTTCCCATCGCCAAAGTCACGCAAGTTAATCAATTCCAACGACCACACGGACTTCTCAAGCCCAGTACCGATCAAGGACGCGCCAAGGGCACCGGGCCAAGCCTCTGGGGTTAGGGTGATGACGGAAACAGAAAAAGACATGGTGTCTTCTAGCCTAGCACTAGGCTTCTGCGAAGT
The DNA here is from genome assembly GCF_020253525.1 of Aquidulcibacter sp. GTDB lineage: Bacteria > Pseudomonadota > Alphaproteobacteria > Caulobacterales > Aquidulcibacteraceae > Aquidulcibacter. The sequence goes on along the minus strand of NZ_JADCBK010000064.1, from coordinate 73,572 downwards.
CGGCCCAAACATAACGGCCGGCCCCGCTAACGCGACCTGCGAACCCAGACGTGACGGCCCCGAAAAGCCGCGCTAAAGGGTCAGAATGAACATTTATTTTCTGGGAATCGGTGGGGCTGGCGTCAGCGCTTTGGCCAGCGTCCTGCAGTCGCAAGGCCATAATGTCACCGGGTCAGATGAAGGGGTTTTCCCGCCCGTATCGACCTATCTCGACCAAGCTGGCATTGCTTATGCCAAGCGCTTTGACGTGGCCAATCTGCCAGAGAAAATCGATGTGGCTGTGGTGGGAACCACAGCAAAAATGGACCCGGCAACCAATCCCGAATTAGCTGAACTGCAGGCGCGCGGCGTCCCTTGCTATAACTTCGCAACTTACCTTGGCCACTACACCCAAGAGCGCGAAAATCTCATTGTAGCGGGCAGTTTTGGCAAAAGCTCGCTCACCGCCTTAGTCGCTTTCCTATTGCGCCATGCCGGGCAAGATCCTGGCTGGTTCATTGGTGCCATCCCGCTCGACTTACCCAAAACGGGTCATGCTGGCACAGACCCGCTGTTTATCATGGAGGGCGATGAATATATCGTCAGCCTTCAAGATCGGCGCAGTAAGTTCGAACTCTATAATCCAAGCCACATCCTGATTTCCTCTATTGTTCATGACCATATCAATATGTTCCCGACGATGGAGAGTTATGAAGCCCCATTTGCCAAGCTATTCTCAAACCTACCCAGAGACGGCCTGTTGATTGCCTGCCACACCTATGAGCCCGTGCGGCGATTGGTCGGGCACCGGCCGGCAATCTGGTACGGCTTAAAGCCAAATCCGGGCTATTCTGCAGACGCGATCACCATCGGTGAAGTCACCCGATTTGACCTTGTTGGCCCAAACGGCGACCGGATCGCGTTGGAGACCGAACTGTTGGGCCTGCACAATATTGAGAATCTGATCGGCGGCGCTGCCTTTGTGCTGGAACGTGGCCTTATGACCCCTTCGCAGATTCAAGCAGCAGTGCGTGCATTCCGCGGCGTTGCCCGTCGCCTCGACAAGAAAACCAGCACCTCCGTCGTCCCGGCTTATGAAGGTTTTGGCTCCTCCTTTGAGAAAGCCCGCTCTGCAATTGATGCGATACGCCTCCATTTCCCAAGTCGGCCCTTGGTGGTCGTGTTTGAGCCGCATACATTCTCTTGGCGCAATCAAGACGCGTTGAGCTGGTATGATCGTGTTTTTGACGGTTGCGATCAGGTCCATATTTTGCCGCCGCCCCGAATTGGTGCGGCAAGCCAAAACCAACTCACGCTCGCTGAAATCTTGTCGCGCGTCCATTCCGCCGGTGTGTTCGCCCAAGGCGTGGAGGATACAGACGCCTTTCTTGAGCAAATACCGACCAAACTAAAGGGGGATGAGGTCGTCCTCCTTCTGTCCTCTGGGCCTCTTGATGGACTAGCCGACAGCCTACCCAAACGCCTCGACGCCTTATTTGGGGACCGGACCACTAGCTGATGAACTTCGACCACTTACCCGTAGACCCCCACGCCTATGCATCCTTTTTGCTGATTATGGCGGGCATGGCTGCGACGCCTGGGCCGGCTAATCTATTTGCCTTGGCAACCGGTCTGGCCCACGGACCACGTGCTGGACTATGGGGCGTGTTCGGAATGAACGTTGCTTCACTGGTGTGGTTCGTCTTTGCGGCGCTGGGATTGGGTGTGCTGATGCGACTCTATCCCACTGTGTTTTCTATGCTTGCCATATTGGGCGGGCTGTATTTGGCGTGGCTGGGCTTTAAAGCGCTTCGGTCCGCGCTGTCCAAGGAGACACAAGGCTTCAAACTTGCCGGACAAGCTGCAGGCAGCAACCCCTTTAAAGACGGCTTTCTGGTTCAGATCAGCAATCCAAAGGCACTGCTCTTTTTCACCGCAGTATTGCCCCCATTCATTGACCCACAGCGCGATACTGTCCCGCAATTGGCTATGTTTGCGGCTGGGACGGTTCTGTTTGATACGATCACTATGTCGATGTTTGCGCTCGCCGGCGGCCTGATGGCGCGGCAGTTTGCGCAAGCCCGCTTCGCCCGGCTTTTTTCAGGGGCCGTTGGGATATTGCTCCTCAGCACAGCCACGATGATGCTGCTTAGGACCGTGCATTGAACCCACAAGCAAACCACTTCATTGAATATTTTTTCAGTGAGGTGTGGGCATGGCCAAGAGACGTTCCCCAGAACCGATTTCAGTAATTGAGGACCGCCTCTTGCGCGCATCGGTTGCGCTGGGCGATAATCTCGACAGCATCTCCATGCCGGAATTGGCCGCCGCTGCCCAAATCGCAGTTGGCACCCTGTATCGAATTGCACCCTCAAAAATAGCCCTTGCAGCCCTTCTGGACGCGCGCGCACAAGCCCAGTTTGATCGCCATGTTTTCGCGCCCTTCCCAGCGCGCCTTAGTCTTGAAGAACGATTTCGTCTTATGTGGTCTAGGCTTGCTGAATTTTCCTTACAGGAAGCGGACATCGCGGCTTATCTGGCACGTAAGCCAATGGCCCCTGACAGCGCCTTCATCAAGGCAAGCGCGATTTTTGCGCGCGACGGCGCGGCCACCGGCGTGTTGAAGACACTTAGCGGCGAAGAATTGGCTGCTATTGTCTGGGGTCCGCTGTCTGCCCTCTTGCGCAATCATGCCTGTTCGGTGGAAAGTCTCCAACAACTCGAACAAGCGGCTTGGGATGGTCTGCGTCGCATATAATTCAGGGAGACGAACATGACAGGACGTATGGCCGGCAAAATGGCCTTAATCACCGGGGCTGCCCAAGGTTTAGGCGCAGCCATCGCGACCATGTATGCCAAGGAAGGCGCAAAAGTCGTCGTCACTGACATTAATGGGGCAGGCGCAGAGGCAACCGCTGCTGCCATCAACGCGCTTTATCCCGGCCATGCAACCGCCTTCCAGCAAGATGTTTGCTCTGAAGCGCGTTGGATCGAGATCGTCAATGCAGCGCATGATGCCATGGGCGGCCTCAATGTTCTGGTCAACAATGCCGGTATCGGCAGCCTTGGTTCGGTTGAAAGCGAAAGCTTTGAGAACTGGAAAAAGGTTATGGCGGTGGATGTCGATTCCGTCTTCTTGGGATGTAAATATGCCCTCGGCGTCATGAAGCCTTATGGGCCTGGTGCAATCGTCAATATCTCCTCCATCGCAGGCCTGATCGCTTCGGCCAATTATGCCGCTTACAATGCCGCAAAGGCCGCTGTTTGGTTGCTGACAAAGTCCGTCGCGCTCCATTGCGCACGCAAAGTGCCGGGTTTCCGGTGCAATTCGATCCACCCAACCTTTATTAAGACACCCATCCTAGACGGAATGGCTGGATTGGTTGGCTCACAAGAAGAAGCTTATGCAAAACTGGCCCGCCAAGTGCCGCTAGGTCGCTTAGGTGAGCCAGACGATATTGCTTATGCGGCCGTTTATCTAGCCAGCGACGAAAGCAAGTTTGTGACGGGCGCAGAATTGAAAGTCGATGGCGGCATCTCGGCCATGTAAGACACAAGCCTAGCGCACAATTACGGACAACAAAACGACACGTGCAATGCCGGGGCCGACCACACGGTCGGTTACGGCCTGCATGCGCTGACCTAAAATCTGCGTATCGGGAACACGACCCGGGACGAAGAAGCTATTCACAAATTCCTGCGCCACACCGCGCCAAGCTGCTCGTAAAGACGGCGTTGCTGCTTGTGCCCGCTCCCGCTGGGGCATGGCACTCACCACAATGCCCATATCAATCTGGATGATACCAATCGGCCGATACTGGCGCATGATGCTGGCCGTGATTTGGTTAGACCCGAGGAAGCCAGCCTCATTGCCGCCGCCTTTGGGCACAGGCTTGGCGGCCTCCGCTGAAAGAACCCCGACGCTCGCACTCGAGGTCAAAGCAAGCGTTGCGGCGGTCGCAGACTTAGCGAAGCAACGTCTGCTCAGATTTTGGAACGAATCAGTCATGACGCCGATTTTCGAGGAAACGCGTTAAAGAAACGTGGCAAATCAAGTCAGACTGCACTAGGCTTGGTGCAGGAGGATATGTTTTGGCAGGTATGGTGGACATGACGGCCTTTAAAGAGCCTGTCATTATTCTGACGGCTGCAGCCATTGTTGTGCCCTTGTTCCACCGATTCAAAATCAGCCCCGTCCTAGGCTTCATCCTTTGCGGCATCCTCTTGGGGCCATCTGGCTTGGGGGGATTGGCCGTTCAGCAGCCTTGGCTGAATAGCTTCACCATACAAGATCGCGCGTCCATCGCCATGATGGCGGAAATGGGAATCGTATTTCTTCTTTTTGCTATCGGTCTTGAGCTGTCGTTTGAGCGCCTAAACATGATGCGGAAAGTCGTTTTTGGCCTTGGCTCCCTGCAATTGGGTCTATCGGCGCTTGCGATTTTCGCGGTTTGCTACTTTTTCCTCGATACAACCGGCACCGGAGCCGCAGTTATCGGCCTTGCCTTGTCCTTATCGTCAACCGCCGTTGTGTTGCAAACTTTGGCCGAGCAAAAGCGCCTGACCAGCCCCACCGGACGCGGCGCTTTTGGCGTCCTACTCTTTCAGGATTTGGCCGTCGTCCCTGTTTTATTTGCGGTCTCGATGCTGGCACCTGACCGGATGGGCCTTGGCGTCGGCGGACTTGTGCAGAGCTTGGCGCTTGCCGTGCTCGCCGTTGGTCTGACAATCGTTATTGGACGGATTGTTCTGCGGCCCCTGTTTCGTCAAGCTGCGCGGACCCGCAGCCCAGAAATCTTTATGGCAGCCTGTTTACTGGTGGTGATAGCGACAGCCCTCGGCAGCGCGGCTGCAGGACTTTCTATGGCCCTTGGAGCCTTCTTGGCAGGACTTTTGTTGGCCGAAACTGAGTATCGCCGAGAAGTTGAAGCAACCATTGAACCGTTTAAAGGCTTATTGCTGGGTGTCTTCCTTGTTTCGGTGGGGATGAGTGTTGATATCGCAAAAGTGCTGGAGCGGCCACTTGAGATTGCCGGGGCAATCATCGGTTTGATCGCACTTAAGGCCGCAGTCGTCGCAGCGCTTGGCCCCAGCTTCGGCATTAAGCGACCCGCCGCAATCAAGGCAGGGCTGATCCTTGGGCCCGGTGGCGAGTTTGCTTTTGTGGTCCTAGGCCTTGCAACCAGCCTCTCGGTTCTACCCGCCGAACAAGCAGACTTTGCCCTGCTTGTTGCTGCGATCACAATGTGCCTAATCCCACTTTTGGGTCGCTATGGCATGCATAAGACCAACGCGGCACAGCCCACCGACGCTGAGGAAAGGGATTTAGCGCAACAAGCCAGTCAAACAGAGAGCCCTCATGTTATTGTCGCTGGCTATGGCCGGGTCGGCGTGGTCGTCGTGGAACTACTGGCCGAGCAAAAAATTCCCTATCTTGCCGTAGACTCAGATATTGATCGGGTCCGTCGGGCGCGCAAATCGGGAAAGAACGTCTATTTTGGTGACGCTTCGCGCGGCGAATTTCTACGTGCATGCGGGATCGAGCGGGCGCGGGCCTTGGTTGTAACGATGGATGGTGGCCCAGCCGTTGACCAAGTCGTAACATCTGCCCACCTTGAGCAGCCAAACCTGCCAATCGTTGCGCGCAGTCGTGACGCCGCACACGCCGTCCATCTTTATAGTTTGGGGGTCCGCGAAGCGGTCCCAGAAACCCTAGAGGCCAGCTTGCAGGTGGGTGAAGCCATTCTGGTCGAGTCCGGCGTGGCGATGGGCAATATACTGGTCGCCATTCATGAAAAGAGGGCTTCCATGCGCGCGTCGCTGCTGGAAGCTTCAACCTCAGCCACACCATCAGAGCGCATGCGGGTACTGCGGGATCAGCATCAAAAAGAAAGCACGTGAGCACTGCCTGCTCCGCATTATGGACACTGCTGCCATCCTGATTTGACCTCACGCGCTCACAGGCTTAACAGCAACAAAATCCCGGGAGCACCACCTTGACCTCTGCGCAAGATCACGCGCTCGCTTTCGCGCGCCAACCGACAGCCGCCCTTGTTTTGGCGGATGGCACAGTTTTTTGGGGCCACGGCTGTGGCGCAATTGGCGAAGCCGTCGCCGAAGTCTGCTTTAACACAGCAATGTCGGGCTATCAGGAAATCCTAACGGACCCATCCTATGCTGGGCAAATCGTCGCCTTTACCGCGCCCCATATCGGCAATACGGGGACTAATGGTGAAGACGAAGAAGATGTATCCCCGCCCGCTGCAAACGGCGCTCGTGGTGCGGTCATGCGTGCGGACATCACGCGCCCATCCAATTGGCGCTCTACCGCTTCATTGGACGCGTGGCTTAAGTCCAAGAACATTGTTGGGCTCACCGGCATTGATACGCGGGCACTGACGGTAAGAATTCGCGAACATGGTATGCCCCATGGCGTGATTGTGCATGCACCAGACGGCCAGATTGACGTCGCTACCTTGGCAGCCAAGGCAGCTGCATGGTCCGGCCTTGAAGGCCTAGACCTCGCCAAGGACGTGACCTGCAAGACCGCATATGACTTTGATGGTACGCAATGGTCTTGGCCCGCTGGTACTGGCACGGCCGACACGCAGGAAGATCTCAAGGCCGTCGTGTTGGATTTTGGCGTCAAAGAAAACATCCTGCGTTGCCTCGGCTCGACGGGTGCCAAAATCCATGTGATGCCGGCGAACTCCAAGGCAGAGGACGTCCTCGCGCATAAGCCAAACGGGGTCCTGTTGTCGAATGGCCCAGGCGACCCTGCTGCGACCGGAGCCTATGCGGTCGAGACGATCCAAAAGATCATTGCGGCCAAAGTGCCCGTCTTTGGCATCTGCTTGGGCCATCAAATGCTGGGCCTCGCTTTAGGGGCCAAGACCATCAAGATGGCGCAGGGCCACCATGGCGCAAACCACCCCGTACAAGATCTTTCCACGGGCAAGGTCGAAATCGTTTCCATGAATCACGGCTTTGCCATTGATCGCACAAGCTTGCCCGAAGGTGTTGTCGAAACGCACATTTCCCTATTCGATGGTTCCAATTGCGGCATTGGATTGGCCGATCAGCCTGTGTTCTCGGTGCAGTATCACCCAGAGGCCAGCCCAGGCCCTAAGGACAGTTTCTATCTGTTTGAGCGCTTTAGAGACGCGATGCGGGCGCACAAACAGGCGCAATGACGCGCTTGTGCACTTGACGTCGTGAGTTTGGGCGGCATTGTCAGGCTATGAGCCAGATCAATCGCCGCACCCTTCTCTCCAGCTTCGCCATCGTTCCTGCCCTTTCGACGCTGTCTGCCTGTGGCAAGACCGCAGCCCCAGCCGATATCTTGAGGGTCGGCTTGCGCGGTGGACCCGATTCTCTAGACCCTTTGAAAGCAGAGTTTGCGGCCGCGGCACTTTTGTTCCGGCAATTCTATTTGCCAGTTGTCGGCTATGGCCCCAAAGGTGGCCCAGCTCCGGGCTTTGCCACCTCCTGGACTCCCAGCAATGATAACAAGACTTGGACCTTTGAAATCGCACAAGGTCTTACGTGGTCGGATGGCAAAGCCATTGATTCAAAAGATGTCCTTGATAGCTTGCGGATGGGGGCTGACCGAAAGACAGCTTATGCGGACGCGTCAGAACTTTATATGATCAAAGGCTATCGCGATTGCGTTGTGGACGGCAAAGACCCGACAACGATTGGCGTCTCTGCCCCCAGCCCAACCAGTCTTGTGATTGAGCTGGAAGTATCTGATGCGGCCTTCTGGAGCCGAATGCAGGAATTCTATCCTGTACCGATGCATACGATTGCCGCACACGGCGAAAAGTGGACTGACCTAGATAAGATTGTTGTATCGGGCCCCTACAAGCCGATAGAGCGGTCGCAAACGCGGCTGGTTTTCGACAAGAACCCCAAAGGTGGCTGGGTAGAAGGCATGCCCGGAAAGATCAGTGTCGAAGCTATTGATGATTCCTCGACCCGTTTACGTATGTTCCAATCCGGCGACCTTGATTTGGCGCAAGATCCGCCCCTATTGCGCGCAGGCGATTTTGCCAAAGAATTCGGCAGCCAGTATCAACGTTTCCAAGCGCCGCGCCTAATCTACATCAGTTTCAATACCAAAAAACCACAACTTCAAGACCCCGACATCCGACGGGCGCTGGCCATGGGTTTTGACCGCACAGTTATTGCAAATGCGGTGATGCGCGGATCTGTCGAGCCGGCCGGACGATTTGTTCGTGACCAAGCACAACCCAAATATGATCCAGACGGAGCGCGGGCCATTTTGAGCGCAAAGGGCTATACGCCCGCAAATCCGTTGCGATTTGAAATCTTGGTAACCAAGGATGATCGCGAACGTGCCGCAATTCAGATTGTCGATATGTGGAAGCAGATCGGGGTTGAGGCCACGATGTTTGCCGCAGATTCCAGTGCCATCATTTCACGTCTGAATGGCTTTGATTTCGAGAGCGCGATTGTTAGCATCGATAAGGGTATGAAGTCTGATGCGATCGACTTGATGGCATCATGGGGAGAGGGTGGGACAGCCTATTCCCACCAATGGAAAGACCCGGCCTTCAATCAAGCCCTTTCCGATGCGCGGGCACAAAGCGAGCCTGCCGCCCGCCTTGAAAAAACATTGGCTGCCGAGCAAATCTTGTTAAAGGCCTGCCCTGTTACAGGGGTATGGTTCTTCCCGTCTTCTTGGCTTGTAAACCCCCGCGTGACTGGCGGTCTTGAGGGGATCGCTCCCATCATTTGGCCGACGCTGAGATTGACCAAATCCTAGCCTTAGCTTTGAGCGGCTGGTGCCTCGCGTAACTGATTGTCCTTATAAGCCTCGACATCAAGCTCGCCTTCCCATTTGGCAACCGCGACTGCGGCGGCGCTGTCGCCCAAGACGTTTACGACTGTGCGCATCATGTCCATGATCCGATCAGCGCCAAGAATAATTGCAATCACCTCAACCGGTACGCCCGCTATTCCTAAGACCAACGGAATGAAGACGATTGATCCGCCAGGAATGCCTGCGGCACCGATAGCTCCTAAGGATGCCGCAATCACAATCCCGACCAATTGACCGCTATCGAGCGGTATCCCAAACAATTGCGCGCCAAAAATGGTCACGATGCAGATATACATCGCCGTGCCATCCATATTGACGGTTGCGCCCATGGACGAGACAAAGGCGCTCATCCGACGAGAAATACCCAATTTTTCGATCATGCAACGCATGGTGACGGGCAGGGTCGCATTGGAAGATGAGGTCGAATAGGCAACAGCCATGGCCTCTGACATGCCTTTGAAGAACGGCAATATCGGCAAGCCCAAAACAAACTTGATAAAGCCGCCATAGACAACAAAGCCATAAATGAAACAGCCAAGATAGACGGTGCCAATTAAAGCGGCGAGCTTTACCAAAGCATCCGCGCCCATGAGCGCGACAGCCCAAGCCATCAAAGCAAAAGCGCCAATCGGGGCAAGTTCCATAATATAGGTAACAAGCTTGGTCAGAGCATGGGCTGCCCCGTCCAAGACATCAGCAACAGGTTTTGCCGCCTCGCGCGCGCCCAAAACGCCAATGCCTAATAGAATGGCAAAGACGATCACGCTCAACATATCGCCTTCAGCCAAGGCCTTAACCGGATTGGCCGGGATGAACATGGCTAGAATATCCGCGCCGGTTGGTGGGGGCTTTACTGGTGGCGCAGAAAGGCCGACGGGGGCTTCAATCCCTGCGCCAGGTTGGAGCAGCATCGCCAAACCAACACCGAGACACGCAGCCAAAAGACCGGAAGGTATGTACAGCGCGGCGATCCGGGCACCAGACTTTCCAAGCCGACTCAAATCGCCAATCGACACAACAGCTGCAGCAACCGACACAAAGATCAACGGCACCGACAACATCCGGATCAAGCGGATGAAGGCATCTCCAATCAGCTTCAGCGCGGCTGACCATGCCTCACCGTCGATTAAGCCATTAAGATAGCCCTCTGGCCTGATCCCAAAGCCCAAGAAGACACCCAAAACCATGGCGACGAGGATGCGAAGCCACAAAGGCTTTTGAAAGAAGGCGGTCATGCAGGTCCATTTGGTGCGAGCTTAATAAACTTTCAGAAAACGACCGATGGTGCCAACGCGCAATTGCCAAGGGGTCAATTCACCGTGAGCTGATTGGCATAAGATGCGGTCTGCATAGCGATAAGCTGCTCATGTTACGCGCAATTTTCCCTTTGGGAGGGTCAGACGGCTATTAACGCTTCACATCAAGTTGAATGAGGCATAAGTCTAGTCTCTAAGTCGCACGGGGGTGGACCACAGGAGAGCGGGACCAGCAGGGGTTTTACAACCTCATGGCCCTCTGTGTGTTCGGATTAAAAACAGGGCTACCGCATGAACAAGCATTTCACACTCTTTATTCTCGCCGCCATGGTTTTGGGGATTGCGGTCGGTGCCGCCATTTTCCAGTTTGTTCCCAAAGAAGGCCAAGAAGTCTGGGCGGGCAATTTTAAGATTGTGACCGATGTTTTCTTGCGTTTGATCAAAATGATCATCGCGCCCTTGGTGTTTGCGACCTTGGTTGCCGGGATCGCACATATTGGCGATACAACGACTTTAGGCCGCGTTGGTATCAAAACCATGGCATGGTTTCTCGCGGCCTCCTTGGTTTCCCTAACTCTAGGTGCCGTGATTGCTAGCCTGCTGCACCCAGGCGTTGGCCTAAATCTGCCGATTCCGCCTGTTGATGCCGTAAGCGATATCAAGCCTACAGCGCTGACCTTGAAGGATTTCATCATCCATTTGGTGCCGAAATCCATCGTCGAGGCCATGGCGAACAATGAAATCTTGCAGATCGTGGTCTTTTCGATCTTCTTCGGCGTCGCTGTGACAGCTATGGGCGAAGAAGGCAAACCCTTGGCAGACCTGGCAGACAAGGTTTCCCATGCCATGTTGAAGCTCACAGGCTATGTGATGTCATTGGCACCGCTGGCCGTATTTGCCGCTGTGGCAGCCGTGATCGCAACCAAGGGCCTAGCCGTTCTGGGCACATATGCATCCTTCATTGGTGGCTTCTATTTGGCCCTGATGATTTTGTGGGGTCTTTTGCTACTCGCCGGCTTTGTCGTCATCGGCCCAGCGATCGGTAATTTGATCGCCCGCATACGTGAACCCACTTTGCTTGCCTTCTCTACCGCGTCATCTGAGGCGGCTTATCCAAAAACCATGGAGCAATTGGAAAAGTTTGGTGTATCGCGCCGCATCGCCAGCTTCGTGCTGCCTTTGGGTTATTCGTTCAACCTCGACGGCTCTATGATGTATTGCACGTTCGCAACGCTGTTCATCGCCCAAGCCTATGGCATCCACCTAACCGTCCCACAGATTGCAACCATGCTGCTGTTGCTGATGGTGACATCAAAGGGCATGGCCGGGGTTCCGCGCGCCTCGCTCGTCGTGATTGCGGCAACGCTTTCCTTCTTCAAAATTCCAGAGGCCGGGATTTTGCTGATCTTGGCGGTGGACCATTTCCTCGACATGGGCCGCTCTGCCACCAACGTCATTGGCAACTCTATCGCCACAGCGGTGGTCGCCAAATGGGAAGGCGATCTAACCGATGATGAATTGGTGGCCGACCAAAAGGCAGGGATCAAAAACCAAAGCTAAAGTCTAAAGGCCCAGTGCTTGGCGCTGGGCCGCAAACAAATCCTCACAGCCAGACTTTGCAAGCGACAGCAAGACCTGCAGTTCTGCCTCGGTGAAAGGCCGCTCTTCGCCGGTTGCTTGCACTTCAACAAGGCCAAGCCCCTGGGCCAAAACAAAGTTGGCATCGGCTTCAGCATTTGAGTCCTCGGCATAGTCGAGATCCAAAACCGGAACGCCTTGATAAATCCCGCATGAAACGGCGGCAACTTGCGCGCGGATTGGCTCGTCGGTGATCAAGCCCTCAGCCTTGAGGTACAGACAGGCCTGCTTGAGCGCGACCCACGCGCCTGTCAGCGCCGCAGTCCGTGTGCCGCCATCGGCTTGGATCACGTCACAATCGATGGTGATTTGACGCTCTCCCAAGGCGACCAGATCGACTACCGAGCGCAGACCGCGCCCAATCAAGCGCTGAATCTCTTGTGTGCGGCCCGATTGCTTGCCGGAAGCAGCCTCGCGACGACCCCGCGTGTGGGTGGCCCGGGGCAGCATGCCATACTCGGCTGTTACCCAACCGCGCTTCTGCCCACGCAGCCAACCCGGAAGGCTTTCTTCCAAAGAGGCTGTCACCAACACATGTGTATTGCCAAACTTCGCCAGACATGAGCCCTCTGCATAGCGCGACACACCGGCTTCAAGGCTCAACGGACGCAATTGTTCGGGGGTGCGACCAGAAGGACGGATCATGAGGAAGGGCCTTTCAATGGCTTTTTTGACGATTTTGGGCGGGAGGGTTGCTCTGGTGGCTCTTCTAAGACTTCGCCAATCACCGGGATCAAGCCAATCGGCACATCGCCAACAAGCTTTCTTCCAGGCAAATCAACAATAGGAACCAAGGCCTTGGTAAAGGGCAGAAACCAACTGCCCTTTGCACCGGGCGTCGCCTCAATCTCGAGCAAATCTTGGGGTCCGGGAATAACCGCTCGAACACGACCCAAGTCCGCTCCGTCCAAAGCCTCCAGACGCAGCCCAATCAAGTCAACATGATAAAATTCGTCTTCTTCCGCTTCAGGCAATCGATCACGGGGAACAAACAGCTTGGTATTTCGCAAAGCCATAGCCGCTTCTCGCGTCGGCACTTCTTTGGAAGTCACCACAATGCCATCCTTGATCGGCCGCCAAGATTGGACCGACAAAATGACTTGCCCCTTTTCATTACAAAAAGGGGCATAATCCACGATAGCTTCTGGGTCTGCGGTAAAGCTGCGCAGGCGTATCTCACCGCGCACCCCAAAGGCACCGGCGATTGCGCCTACCAATACGAAAGACTTAGCCAATATCGGTACGCTTGGTGACAATCTTGCCAACAAGGCCATAGGCCACGGCTTCTTCCGCGCTCATCCAATAATCGCGATCGGTATCAGCCTTGATTTTCTCGATGGGCTGACCGGTCGCCTCAGCGAAAATCGCGTTCAGACGTTCGCGCATACGAATGATTTCACGGGCCTGGATTTCAATATCCGACACCATGCCACCAACACCACCGCGTGGTTCATGCAGCAAGAAACGGGTGTTGGGCAAGCAGAAGCGACGCTCACGCTCAGCCGCCGCATAAATCAAGGCACCCGCAGAAGCGACCCAGCCCGAGCCCAAAACATTCACAGGTGCCGACACAAACTTGATCATGTCATGGATCATGTCGCCGCTTTCCACGTGACCGCCTGGTGAAGAGATGATCAAAAGGATGGGCTTATCGGACTCCCCCGACAAAGCCAGCATGCGTTCACAAACCCGCTGGGCCAGTTTATCGTCCACGCCGCCAGTAAGTAGAATGGTGCGGCTGTCGAAGAGCGCCTTTTCTACAATGGCTGGGGCTGGATTACCCGCTTTGCTTTCGTCTTCTTCGTCCATGCGAAACATGCTTCTAGGCTCCTCGTTCACTCGCTCTTTCCGACACGCTTTTGTTGATTTGGTCAACCTAGCGGCAGCCGCAGCGCTGTTATCGTCTGCTCTAAGTGGTAAAGCCTGATGGATTATGAAAGAGCGTGCAATGCACTTGACGCACTTAGTCAAAGGTGAAACCCAAAGACGGAGGAGTATTGCACCATGAATTTGACCCGTCCCGACGGCCCTGATGCCACTGTTACTTTGTCTCGTCGCGGCCTAACTGGCGCTTTGGGCTTTGCAGGCTTCGCAGCGGCTATTCGTCCAGTCCATGCGGCCGCGATCACAACCCCATCCGAGGGTTTGATAACAGAAATGGTGAGCTTTCCGTCGCAAGGATTTGACCTGCCCGCCTTTGTGGCGCGCCCACAGGCAAAAGGGCGGAAGCCTGTAGTTATTGTGGTGAGCGAAATTTTCGGTTTGCATGAATATATTCGTGATGTATGTCGCCGGCTTGCTCGTCTAGGCTATGTCGCCATCGCGCCCTCTTTCTTTGCCCGTGCGGGTGATCCTGCGCCGCTAACTGACTTTACCAAAATCATGCCCATCGTGAATGCGGCCAATAATGCGCAAGTCATGGGCGACATAACCGCCACGATTGCGTGGCTAGACCAACAAAAATTCGTCAAAAAGGATGCAATCGGCATTACTGGTTTCTGTTGGGGCGGGGCGGTTGTATGGATGGCCAGCGCGCTTACACCTCGCATCAAGGCAGGGGTCGCTTGGTATGGCCGTTTGACGCCCCGCGAAGGGTCTACCGATCAGCGCAAATGGCCCTTGGATGTGGCGGGTGAACTGAAAAGCCCTGTCCTTGGCCTATATGCGGAAAATGATGGCGGAATTCCGCTTTCGAGCGTTGAAGCCATGAAAGCCGCTTTGGAAAAGGCGGGCAATCGGGAAAGCCGCTTTATCATTTATCCCGGAACCCAACATGGCTTCCACGCTGATTATCGGCCGCAATATCAAGAAGCTGCCGCTAAACAGGGTTGGGATGAATTGCTGGCTTGGTTTGCCGCTAATGGCGTGAAGCCTTAGGCCCAGACCTGAGTTGACCACGGGCCCATTTGGGTTGTGGTGATGTCCCCAGAGGCGAGGATAAAGCTGCGCTTCGCCAAAAGCGCGAGGATCTTCTCTGGTAGCGGACAAGGTTCGCTGGCCAAATTCATGCAAACCAAGCCACGGACGCCGCGCCGATAGACAAACAAGGACTCATGCTCGGGCAGCAGATCTTCATAGGCCCCAAAAACCCAAGTTTCGGGATCTTTTGCCCGAAGCTCTAACAAGGCTCGATAAAAGGCCCACACAGAGTGTTCGTCCGCCTGCTGGGTAGCTAAATCCACACCTCCGCGATTGGGGGTAGGCTTCAGCCACGGTGTGCCTGCGCCGAATCCGCCTTCGGGTGTCCAGGGATAGGGGGTGCGGGCATGGTCGCGCGTCATCGCGACGGCTTTGGCTAGGGCTTCGGCTTCGCTATTGCCTTTTGACTTCGCCAGACGATAGGTGGTCTTCGCCCAAACATCATCCAATTCCTCGACGCTGGTGATTGTGGTGTCGCCCATGCCCAATTCGTCACCCTGATAAATAAAGGGCGTAGCGCGTTGTAGAACATAGCTTGCTGCTAAGGCTTTTGCGACCAGATTGGCGTCGGCCTCTGCGTCACCAAAACGGGCGATCAGGCGGCGGAGGTCATGATTGCCGACAACACAGGAATTCCAGCCATCTGGGCCAATGCCTTTATCCCATCGATCAAACACACTTTTGAACCAGACACGATCCCAACCCGCACCTTGACGTGAAGCTGTATGATCAACAAAATCAAAGTGATAGATCATGTGCAGCATGGGATCGGCGGGATTTACGATGGCCGCAGCCCGCTCTGGATTAAGGCCCGGACCCTCACCAATGGCGACGCAATCGTAGAGATCAAATACCTCTCGTCGCATATCCCGCAGCCATTCATGTAAACGGGGACCACCCGCCAACATATGATAGAGCGGCATCGGTCTAGGGTCTGGCGCATCGGGTAGTCCGAGTGGCTTTGAGATAACGGTCACCACGTCAAGACGGAAGCCGCTTACGCCCTTATCGAGCCAAAACCGCATGGCACCATATATCTCGTCGCGTACTGCCGGGTTCTCCCAATTCAGATCTGCCTGCGTCTTATCGAAGAGATGGAGATAATAGGCTGGATCACCTTCAGGCTTAGACCAGGCTGGACCACCAAAAATGGACTGCCAATTATTGGGCTTGTCCCGCCAGATATAATAGTCGCGATAAGGGCCCGTGGGATCAGCAAGGGCCGCTTGAAACCATGGGTGATCAATGGAAGTGTGATTTAGCGCAATATCCAAAACGATTTTAAGGTCTAGGCGTTTAGCCTCAGCCAACAGCGCCTCAAAATCCGCCATCGTCCCAAACAAAGGGTCAATCTCGCGATAGCCCGACATGTCATAGCCATTATCGACCATGGGTGAGCGGAAGATTGGCGACATCCAGACAATGCCAGCCCCTAAGGCTTTAACTGCACGAAGGCCTTCGGTGATCCCAGCCAAATCACCCACACCATCGCCATTGGCATCGCGAAAGGACCGTGGATAGATCTGATAGACAGAGCGGGTCTTCCACCAAGTATCTTTGGATGTTTCACCGCTCATTTAGGTATCCTTCAGCGCTTTCAACAGAACATAATAGGCTCCGCTGCCGCCATGACGTGGGTGGGCAGAAGCATAGCCGGAAACATGCTCCCGAATGCCTTGACCGCTCAACCATTCTGGCAGGCGGCGACGGATGACGCCGGGTTGGGGTGTCAGATAATCCTCACCAATTTCGATCGCGCGACCCTTGCCCGTCACCACCAATACGCAGCGCGCTCCGCCAGACCGCATGCGGACTAGAAAACCGGCAAGCGCGGTTTGGGCATCCATTTGTCGATAGCCATGCAAATCAATCGTACCGTCAATGTCGAGCTTGCCGCGTCGTACCTTTTTGTGCCCGGAAGCATCTGAAACCAGCGTCGCAGGTTTGTTCTCAGGCTTTGGCGCAGGAGACACAGGCATATGTCGGGCAGCTTTGGCTCGTTTAAGCACCAAATGGGGTAATTCCGGTGCAGGCCTTTGAATGACTTGTGGCGCAGGGGGGCTTGACTGCGAAAGGTCTTCTGACTCTGTTTTGGGTTTCTTGTGACCATAGGGTCGCACAGTTCGGGCAATCCGATGCCACAGTTTTGCTTCCTCCGGCATCAAATCGCGACGCCGGCTCATACTCAGCGGCCTGCGCTAGCAGCGGGTGTGGGATTCATGCCTTTTGGCAAAAGCACCCAAAACCGCACGTCATGATTGATCCGGCCAGCCCGCAATCCCGCTTCTGGCCCTGTGCCCCAATAGAGATCACCTCGGATCGGGCCACGAATGGCTCCGCCTGTATCTTGGGCGACTACCAAACGACGCAAGCTGACATCGGAAGACAAGGCCACGCGCGGGGCATCCGCTGCTAAGAAGATAGGAACGCCATAAGCATGGTAGCTCGTATCCACAGCGAGCGAACCATTCGCTTCCAGTGGGGCCTGCTGCCCCCCTCTTGGCCCAACGCTGGGGTCCTTAATGGACTCGAGACGGAAAAATACTGTGCGTGGGTTGGCGTTTAAAACTTCACGCGCTTCCTTGGGAGACGCAGTCTTAAACCACGTCTTGATCGCATCCATCGAAGCGCCATTGACCGGTAACGCACCGCGACGGATCAATTCTTGCGCGTTTGACCCAAAGCGATGGCCATTATGGGCGGCAAAGGCGGCACGAACTTGTGTGCCATCCTCAAATTGTAGTCGGCCAGAGCCTTGAACTTGCAAGGATAGAACCTCTGCCGGTTCCCCCCAAGCCAATACGGGTGCGGTGTTTTCGTTGATTTGAGCTCGTGACCAATAAGGCACAACTTTTCCCCGATCCATCCGAGCGACGATAGAGCGATTACGAAGCGTGGGATCGAATTGGCCTAGGTCAATTTCAAACAAATCTGCAGGTCTGGCCTGAATAGGCTCCGAAAAGACGGGGGTCTTGACCCGCGACGCAGCCATGATTGGCTCATAATAGCCGGTTAGTCTTCCGATATCGGTAGTTTCGGTTGAGACACGCCAAGCCTGAAACTGGCTTTCCCAGAAGCTGCGATCTTCAAGGCTGGGATCTTGGGCCAAAGCGCAAACCTCGGCCCAATCCCCTACGCGGCCAGAATAGGACGCAATAGGAGACAAAAGCTGCTCCTTGGGTCGAGCTTGAGAGATTGCACAAGACCGTACCAGTGCGCGCCGCGCTGCCCCTACATCTGTCTCCGCCCAATCTGGTAGGCCGTCAAATGCAACTTGGCTAAAGAGCAACGGTACAATATCGGCGGGCGGCACTGGCGCGGCTGAAGGCGTAATCGGGCTCGTTGCCGGTCTTAGGGGTGTTGCAGGCGCTGCAGCTACGGGCGGCGGTGGTACCACCGGCTTAACTACGGGAGCAGGTGCCGGGATTGGTTGTGCAACTGGCGCAGGCACGGGTACCGGTGCCACCGTGGCGCAAGCCGTCAGGAAAACCGGCATCAAGCCTGATGCGGCCAAAAGACCCAAAGAACGACGCATGCTTAGGCAGTCCGGACTGCGCTCAAGAGCCAATTTGGATCGCGCGCGTCAACAGAACGCTCAAACGTCCAAATTTCATCAGCTGCGCGCAGGCCATCGCCGCCATCGGCTAGGTCTGACGAGAAAGCTACGTCAATGCGGGCAATCTTGCCGTCTAACTCGGCATCGAGGATTTTGGCGTCGCTCAATCGAATGACTTCAATCTTGGGTGCATTCGCGGCCCGACGCTCATCCATCGCAACCTTATAGGCTTCGAACACATCGGCATCGACGAGACCTTTCAATGTCTCCTCGTCTCCAGCGCCATAGGCCGTCACGATCATCTCATAAGCTGCCTTTGCGCCCTCCAAGAAGTTAGCCGCATTGAACCCGCGCTGGGCTGCACCGATGGCCTTCAGACCAGCAGCACCAGGGCCATCATATTCCTTGACAGGGAAAGACAGGACTTTGCCGTTTTCATCGGCGGATGCGGGCGTGTCCGCATCGCCTTTATCGGCAGGCGCATCTGGTAAACCAAATCGTGGTTGCCGCATGGGAGGTGGCTCAGCGCCACGGTTTTGGCCTAGAACTTGGTACAAACGGCCAAGGACGAGTGCTGCCACAACGGCAAAAAAGACTATTTCCATGGTTTTCGATCCGGTTCCGCTTGGTTTTGAATGGCGGTCTTACTCTCATATAGGGTGCAATGTGGCGTAAGTCAGCCACTTGGTTGCCGTAAAGGGCTGTTGCGTGCTAGCCACCACAGCTTCTGGAGATCATCACATGACAGACGAAACGGCCTCTGAGCCACTAGAAAACGGTTCTTTAGCGAATGGTGGGGCCGAAACTGCCCCTTCGGTCCGTGTTTTAGCCCAATATGTAAAGGATTTTTCGTTTGAAAATCCAAATGCACCAAATTCCTTGCGGGAAGGTGTACAGCCAAAAATCGATCTTCAATTAGACGTGAGCGCCCGGGCGATGGATGAATCCGGCGTTTTTGAAGTCGATTTGAAGATCAATGCGCGCAGTGATCGTGAAGGTCAGACCCAATTCATCATCGAGTTGGTGTATTCAGGCTTGTTCCAGTTCGCCAATGTTCCTGGTGAAGCCTTGGAGCCCTTGTTGTTGGCTGAATGTCCGAAGATTCTCTTCCCATTTGCGCGCCAATTGATTGCGACCAACAGCCAGGCTGGTGGCTATCCGCCTTTGATGTTGGATCCAATGGATTTTGGCGCACTTTATGCCACTCAGCGCATTGAGCGCTCCAGCGGTCAGCCTTCCTAAGCGATTGCCTGCCCCTTTTCGGCAAGGAATTTGTGCCAAGCAGGTTCCTTGCCAAGGGTGGCGACAAAAGCACGGTGCGCTTCTATTTCTTCTAATGTAGATAAGGGCTCTAAAGCTTGAGCACGTTCGCGTCTGGGCTGTCCGGCTTTGGTTTCCAAAATGCCTTGCGTCGTTTGGTTCGGGGCTTGAGTCGCCTCGACAGGATCGAGAAAATCGAGACGCCTTTCCCGGCCCCCTTTAAGTTCAAGATAAACCGCTGCGAGCAATTGGGAGTCCAGCAAGGCCCCGTGTTTATCGCGTGCGGTCAAATCAATGTTCAACCGACGGCATAAAGCATCCAGAGAGGCCGGAGCACCGGGATATTTTTTGCGCGCGATCACTAAGGTATCGACACAGCGTTCTTTTGGAATCAGCGGCAAGCCAAGACGCCCAAGCTCGGCATTCAAAAAGCGTCGGTCAAATTCGGCATTATGCGCGACAAGCGGGGCATCGCCAATAAACGCCAATAGCTCTTCAACCACCTCAGACGCACCAAACACTGGCTTATCGGCCAAAAATTCATTGGTCAGGCCGTGAACCCGAACCACTTCAGCCGGTACATCGCGTTCAGGATTGATATAGCGGTGGAAAGTCGCACCGGTCGGAACAAGGTCGATTAACTCAACACAGCCGATTTCGACAATTCTGTCGCCTCGCTCCGGGTCAGTTCCTGTGGTTTCAGTATCAAAAACGATTTCGCGCATCTTATTCTTCCGCTGCCGCCATCAAAGCTGCGTAAACTTTCCCAACTTGTTCGCGAGCTGCGTCAAGCCCTAAGCCGGTCTCGATGACAAAATCGGACTTAGCTCTTTTTATTTCATCAGGGGTCTGACGGGCTAAAATCGCCTGAAACTTCTCGTCTGTCATACCGGGGCGGGCCAGAACACGTGCCTTTTGGATATCAGCCGGGCAAGAAACGACGATCACCGCATGAACATAAGCTTCACCACCGGTTTCAAACAAGAGCGGCACATCGACGATCACTAAAGGTGCCCCTTTTTCCCGTGCAGCGGCCAAAAAGTCCGCGCGGTCCTTACCGACCAAGGGGTGCACGATGGCTTCAATTTGTTTCAGAAGCGTCGCGTCTTGTAAAATTCTAGCTGTTAGAACGCCTCGATCAACACCTTCAGGGCCAATCGCTTCGGGGACTAGCGCCTGAAGCGGAGCAATTGCGGCACCCCCCGGGCTATAGAGACGGTGAACGGCAGCATCCGCATCCCAAATAGGCACGCCCAAATCTTGAAACATGGTCGAGGTTGTCGATTTCCCCATACCGATTGAGCCGGTCAGCGCCACAATCTTCATGCAGTAAGCGCCTTCTCCAACGTGTTCAGACCATCTTGCAGATTAGGTAGAACGCCAAACCAATGCTGAAACGCCAAGGCCCCTTGCCCGGCCAACATACCAAGGCCATCAAGATAACGACGTTTATAACTTTTCGCGCTCTCTAGATATGCGGTCATCCGAGGTGAATAGATGGTGTCATAGATAATCGCGTCAGGATGGGTCGGCGAAAAATCCGGCGAAAAGGGCGAGTGGTTATTGAGGCCTTGACTGGTAGCGTTGATGACAAGGCTGGCATTGGCCAAATGCTGCGAGAGATCCTGCCACGTTCCAACACGAATTTGTTGTGGATTTAGCTGATCTGCGATTTTCTGCGCCCGTGCTTGATCGCGATTAATCACGCAAATTCCTTTATCGCTATGGGCAGACAAGGCAGCAAGGATAGATCTGGCTGCACCTCCTGCACCCAACACAACAATATGGCCTTCCAGACTGCGCCAATGTGCTGCACGGCTATCTAGGTCCGCGACCAATCCGTCGCCATCAGTATTATTGGCATCATAACCACGGCCTGCGCGGTCCAAAGTCAAACAATTAGCTGCACCGACCAACCTCACTCGGTCTGACTGCTGTAACGCTGCAGCTGCCGCACGTTCTTTAAATGGGGTCGTAATATTCAGTCCACAGACATCGCTAGCGGCTAGGCCCTGCAATGCTGTTTCAAAGTTTTCCGGCTCTACCGGTAAAGCCACATACAGAGCGTTGAACCCATGGGCTTGAATCCATGAATTCTGTAGAATAGGCGACATGGAATGGCGTACGGGATTGCCCAAGACGGCATAAAGCTCTGTCGATCCTGTTATCCTCATGTCGGGAGTTCCCCATGAAGACGCAAAAAGGCCAAAACTTCTAACAATGGCAGACCTAGAATCGAGAAAAAGTCGCCCTCAACACGGTCAAACAATTGCGCGCCTGGGCCTTCAAATTGGTAACAGCCAACACTTGAGAGGGCCGCATCCCCATAGGCCTTTAGATAATCGCGCAAAAAAGCATCGGAGAATACCCGCATAGTTAGTTTGGGGCTGGTGACCAAGCGCCAAATGACCTGACCGTCTTTAGCGATTACGGCCGCACATTCTAAACTATGGGTCTTGCCGCGCAATACAGACAGACGCTGAAAAGCTTCTTCTAAAGTCTCAGCCTTATCAAAGGAACGGCCTTCAAACGCTAGAATCTGGTCACATCCAAGTACGAACCCGCTCCGCTTTTGTGAGACTTTAACGGCTTTGAGCTCAGCTAATTTGTCGGCCTGATTTCGTGGGCTAGCGCCTTCAGCACGCATGGCCTCTTTGACGGCATCTTCATCAACCCCAGATCCAACCGCCTCAAACTCAACACCAGCTTGAGAAAGGATATGTTTTCGAATGGCACTGGTAGAAGCAAGCGTCAGCATGATTATCTCGCATTGCGCTCGGCAAGCAGGTTTAAGATCGCGGCAGAGGTTTCCTCAATAGATCGGCGCGTTACGTCGATAACCGGCCAATTCTGACGTTCAAACAGACGGTTAGCATCTGTTATCTCCTCACGAACAGCATCTTCATCAACATATTCGCTCGTCGCATCCGCATTGAGAGACAAAAGTCGATTTCGCCGTATCGCAATCAATCGGTCGGGTGAAACCCGAAGTCCTACTACTAAAGGCTTGGTTAGCTCTAACAAGGCTTGCGGAATTGGCGCTTTTGGCACCAGTGGAAAATTCCCGGTGCGAATACCGCGGTTGGCCAAATAAATGGAAGTTGGGGTTTTCGACGTACGGCTTACGCCAACCAAAACGACTTCAGCCTGATTGAATTCATGTACCATTTGGCCGTCATCATGGGCCATTGTGTAATTGAGTGCATCAATCCGGCGGAAGTAATTTTCATCAAGCGCCTGTTTAGACCCGGTCTTTTCGCCGGCCCGCATTTTCAAATGATGTTCCCACATGGTGAGAACTTGGTCCAAAAGTGGTAGTGCCGGGATGCCTAAACGCTTGCAATGGTCTACCAACACATCACGTAAATCGTGTGCCGCGATGGTGAAAAGAACTACCCCTGGAAAGGATTCGATTTCTGCCAAGACGCGGTCCAATTGGCGACGGGAGCGCACCAGATAATAGGAATGCTCTAGCGGCGTCACACCTTCAAACAAAGGTGCAACTGCCCGTAATACGGCATTCAGCGTCTCGCCGGTCGAGTCAGACACCAAATGGACATTTAGAAATGTGGAAATGCGCATGTGGAAGGTGTGGCTGACGACGCAGTCCGGATCAAGGTTTTCATACATGATCGGGTCAAACTTCTTGGCGTCTGCCCAGGCCATCCCGGTAGGGCTGTTAATAACTTGTTAAAAGGGCTTAATGAATCTCTAAGAAACGCGGTTAATTTTGTATGAATATGTGAGACAAATCGTCGCTTGTGTATTACCGGAGAAAAAGCCACGCGGAACTTTTCTCGAACATCCACAGGGCTGGTAAGATGTTGAAATTAGCATCCCCATTGGGGGTAACTATTGCCCGATCCTGCAAGCAATCGCATGATTTTCAGAGCTTTTCGACCTCTCCACCCTGTGGAGAAAACCGGGGCAAAAGCTGATAAACCGCTTGAGAAATCCCGTTAGGTCATGCAGGTGACTTGCAAGGATCAGTCTATCCACCGCACTACTGTCTACTGATTCAAGAATCTAAATCTTATAAGGGAAGGGGAGCTCGCGATGGGTGAGGGAGCAAAGGGACAAAATAGCGCGTTGGTTCGCACCCTCCTAGGTGAGCAGCAAGCCCATCCCCCGATCTGGCTCATGCGCCAAGCTGGCCGTCATTTGCCAGAATATCGAGAACTTCGCGCAAAGAATAAAAGCTTCCTTGATTTTTGTTATGCGCCCGCAGCGGCTGCTGAAGCGACATTGCAACCTGTTCGTCGTTATCCAGTCGATGCAGCCATCATTTTTTCCGATATTTTGGTGGTCCCACATGCTTTGGGTCGGGATGTGCGTTTCGCAGAGGGCGAGGGGCCTCTTTTAACACCCCTTGAAGGCGCGGCAGATATTGCGAAACTTGATATGTCGCGTTTGGAAACGCGCTTGGCACCCGTCTATGAGGCTTTGGAACGAGTTCGGGCTGCGATGGATGCAGACAGGGCGTTAATAGGCTTTGCCGGCGCACCTTGGACCTTGGCAACCTATATGATCCAGGGGCGTGGGGGCGAACGTGACCTTGCTCGGGCTTTTGCCTATCAGAACCCCGAATTAGTGGATGATCTTTTGGCAATTTTGGCAGACGCCGTTGGCCAACATCTCATTGCCCAAATAAAGGCTGGGGCGAATGCGCTACAGATTTTTGAATCTTGGGCCGAGGATATTCCCGGACACTTGTTCGCTCGTTTGGTAACCAAACCAATAAAGCGCGCGGTGGATGTGGTTCGCGCTGTATATCCGGAAGTTCCGATTATCGGTTTTCCTCGTGGGGCTGGCCACCGCGTTGGCCAATTTCAGCAAGAGACAGGCGTCCAAGGTGTAGGACTTGATATTGCAGCTGATTTGGGTGCAGCCCGGTCTGCATTGGGGCCAAAGGTTTGTTTACAAGGCAATCTTGATCCGATGGCGTTAATGGCCGGTGGCGCGGCGCTTGAACAGGCTGTGGATGCCATTCTTGCCGCGGCGGCTACGGGACTACATATCTTCAACCTTGGACATGGTGTGGTTCCTGCAACGCCGATCCCAAATGTCGAATATGTTATGCGCCGCGTAAAAGGTTTGGCCTAAATACCGGCTAAGTTGGACTACCGCTGGCCAAAAAAGGTAATTGATAGGTCTATGGGACAAAAAATAGCGATTGTGCTCTTCAATCTAGGGGGCCCGGATGGGCCGGACTCAGTGCGCCCTTTTTTGAAGAATTTGTTTTCTGATCCAGCTATCATTCGCGTTCCAGGCCCTGTTCGCTGGATGTTGGCACGACTGATCTCGACGCTGCGGGCAAAATCCGCACGGGCCAATTATGCAAAGATGGGTGGTGGCTCGCCATTGGTGCCTGAGACTTTAGCTCAGGCGGAGGCGCTAGAAAAAGCCGTTAAGGCGCGTCCAGGCTATGAAAATGCGGAAGTCAAAACCTTCTTGGCCATGCGTTATTGGAAGCCGTTTGTGAAAGATGCGGTTGCGCAGGTGCGCGCGTTTAATCCAGACGAAACCGTGTTGCTGCCGCTCTATCCTCAGTTTTCGACGACCACGACGGATTCGTCCCTTCAAGCTTGGAAAAAGGCAGGCGGGGGTCCAGCCAAGCTGATTTGCTGTTATCCAGACGCTCCGGGCTTTATTGAAGCGCATGCTGAAGCGGTTATGGAAACCTGGAGGGCTGGTGGCTCGCCCGAACGTGTGCGTGTCCTATGGTCCGCACATGGCCTGCCAGAAAAGATCATCCTCGATGGTGACCCGTATCAAAAGCAGGTTGAAGAGACTGTGGCTGCCCTTCGGCCTCGTCTCCCGGACAGTTTTGAGCATGCCATTTGTTATCAGTCGCGCGTCGGGCCGGTGAAGTGGATTGGTCCGGCGACTGAGACTGAAATTGAGCGCGCCGGTGCCGACAAAATAGCGGTGATCGTTGTCCCAATTGCCTTTGTCTCAGAGCATATTGAGACTTTGGTTGAATTAGACGAAGAGTATTATGAAGTGGCCCATGAAGTTGGTGTACCCCTTTACTTGCGCGCACCTGCGCTTGGGACACGGGCGAAATTCATCGACGAGTTGGCGCGTCTAACCACCGATCTTCTTGAGGGTCCAGACCCAATCCTTGCAGCCCGAACGACAGGCTGTATCGTCGCGTGTCCCGCCTGCCCGCGGGCAGAATTTGGTGGATGCGCGGCATGAGTGAATGGATCGCTAGTCATTATGAGGTCTTTCGAGCCCTTCATTTGATTGCGGTGATCGCATGGATGGCCGGGTTGATGTATTTGCCGCGTCTGTTTGTCTATCATTCTATGGCGCCACTTGGCGGGGAAGTAGATCAACAATTGATTGTTATGGAGCGCCGTTTGCATCGCGGGATCATGGTTCCGGCCATGATAGTCGTGTGGATTTTGGGCCTTACCCTTTTGGTCGGGCGAGGCGGATGGGATTTGTTGGCCCATCCATGGATGCAGATTAAACTGGCCATGGTGACCACCATTACCGCTGTTGATCATTTGTATATGCGTTGGCGCAAAGCTTTTGAGCGCGGTGAGCGCCCGCTGAACCATGTGGCCTTCCGTTTCTTGAACGAGTTGCCCTTTGTTTTGATGATTGTTGCTGTCTTTATGGTTGTCCTTGAGCCTTTTTCTTGACAACACACCTTGACCCCGCATGCGATAATCGTCATGTGAGCATCCGATGCTAAGACCTTCTTCTGGTTTGGCACCGCGTTACAGCCGCTGCAGTCCTTGCAAAGACGGCTTTCACCAAAGATATTTTGAGGCCCTGACATGTCAGAGGAATTGTCGATCGACGCCCCACCTCGCCGGTCCACCCTACAAGAATTAAAGACCCGCACCCCAACTGAATTGGTGGTGCTGGCAGAATCCCTAGAAATTGATGGCGCATCCAATCTGCGCACCCAGGATCTTCTTTTCGCTATTTTAAAGGCACAAGCCGAACGCGGTTCAGAAATTGGCGGCGGCGGTGTGTTGGAAGTTTTGCCAGATGGCTTTGGCTTCTTGCGTTCTCCAGAATCCAATTATCTGTCCGGCCCAGATGACATTTATGTCTCGCCACAACAAATTCGGCGCCACGGTTTGCGGACGGGTGATACCGTCGAAGGACCCGTAAAGGCACCTAAGGACGGCGAACGTTACTTTGCTCTGTCAAAAGTGGACACGATCAACTTCACCGACCCAGAGCAAGCCCGCCACAAGGTCAATTTCGATAACTTAACCCCTCTTTATCCAGACGAACGCCTACATCTGGAAATCCAAGATCCCACTCGGAAAGATCGTACTGGCCGCGTGATTGATATCGTAGCCCCTATCGGTAAAGGCCAGCGTGCCTTGATTGTGGCTCCACCCCGCACCGGTAAAACGGTCATTCTGCAAAACGTTGCCAAGTCGATCGAGATCAACCATCCAGAAGTCTATTTGATCGTGCTATTGATCGACGAACGTCCTGAAGAAGTGACGGATATGAAGCGCTCAGTGAAAGGCGAAGTGGTATCCTCTACCTTCGACGAGCCCGCGACGCGCCACGTGCAAGTTGCTGAAATGGTTATCGAAAAGGCAAAGCGCTTGGCCGAACATGGTCGCGATGTCGTGATCTTGCTGGACTCGATTACGCGTCTGGGCCGCGCCTACAACACGGTAGTACCATCTTCCGGCAAGGTTTTGACCGGCGGTGTCGATGCAAATGCCCTACAACGTCCAAAACGTTTCTTTGGTGCGGCGCGTAATCTGGAAGAAGGTGGTTCGCTGACCATCATCGCCACTGCGCTGATCGAAACTGGCTCGCGGATGGACGAAGTCATCTTCGAAGAGTTCAAAGGTACGGGTAACTCTGAAATCATTCTCGACCGTAAAGTCTCTGATAAGCGCGTCTTCCCAGCCATCGACATCATCAAGTCGGGTACCCGGAAAGAAGAGCTTTTGGTTCCTAAAGAACATCTGCCAAAAATGTACATGCTTCGCCGCATCCTGAACCCCATGGGTACCATGGATGCGATGGAATTCTTGCTGGATAAACTCAAGCAGACCAAAAACAACGACGACTTTTTCCAGAGTATGAACACATAAGATTAACCGCTCTATGATCCACTTACACCGCGATGGGATGGTACCCAACGCATTCGATAAGGGGGTCTGGCGATGCGCTATACTCTGATCACAGGTTTCTTGGCGGTGGGTCTATTCATAAGTGCCTGCGCGCCAGGCGACCCACTTGGAAAAATCTCTGCTGCCGACCGCGACTTTCTGTTCGCCGGTAAAGATACAAATGCTGCCTTTATGGGCCAACCCGCCGATGCGGGGCCAATTGCCTGCAATCCTCAACGGATGAATCAGGGCTATGTTCTCATGGATGAAGAGTCTGGTCTTTGGCTAGACAGTATCAGACCATCCGGCATAGAGCGCCATAAGATTTTGGCGGTGGAACCAACAGAAAAAGGCTTTGAAGTCAGAGGCCAAAATGGTGTTGGGGTGTCATTTAGCTTGATTATTGAGAAGATAAGTGACGAAACCGCCAGTATTTCTTGGGATGGCGCGATGCCAGAGAAATATTTGCGCTGCCCCGGGATGCCGGCTTAACTTAGTCGCTAGCCGCCTTACGGCAAAAGCCTCTCACTCCAAACCCACCTGGGACAAATGCGTCGCGCGTGCCACGGGCTAAGGCCCAGAGCGTTGCCGCAGCAATCTCATCATTTGGTGTTTTGCCGTTGGTACGGGGTGGGACATCATAAGCAATTAGTGTGCTTGGGACCCGAGTTGGCGACTGCTGATTGGCCTTATGCCAATGCCGCTTTGCGGCTTCTGCTGCCGACCATAAGGGTCGCGCTCCATCCGGGATCCAAGCTGCCGCAGAAACAAAGATAATGTGACTTCCCCCTGTTTTTGCGAAATCGGCCGAATAAGCCCGCTGTGCGATCTCTAAAGCGGTGATTTGAGTGGCCCACACTTGGGTAAAATCCTCGGCGCTGTTGCCCTCTCCATGATGCTGTGCACAATGAAAGATAAAATCGACCGATCCAAACAAGTCGCGGGCTGAAGTTAGTGCATTGAGCCACATAGGCGGGTCGCGAACATCCAGACCTAAGGCCAATCCTTGAGTTTGAGCTGCCGTTTCTCGCGCGGCTGAAAGGTCACAATCACCGACCACCAGCGAACAGCCCCGTTGTGCCAAGGCTTGGCAAAGGACACGGCCGAACCGGCCACCCCCACCTGTGACTAAGGCGACTTTGCCGGGAAAGTTTTTTTTCGTCATCCCGCGCGCGTTTTGAGCCAAAAGCCAAGCATCAAAAGAAGGACGGCGATGAACTGGACCACAACTCGCAGACGCATCAGCTGGTTAGACCGTGACCGAGCTTTGTCACCCGTTATGGCCAGATTAGCGATGCCGGCAACCAAGACAGCCAAAACAACAGCCATAGCCACGAAAATTGCGATATTGAGGGGTTCTAAGGTCATGGGCTTGATATATGCCGAGCCTATGGTCGGGGCAATCGCCTGAGTCTGTCGTGTGACTATTTGCCCTTCGTCAGCGCCAAGAGAACCGCGGCACTCGACGGCCTACCGGCGTAGCCTGCGCCAGGCACCACACCAATCGTCAAAACCCCGGATTGCCAACGTACACTGGGGCGATCAAAGCTGCGCTGAACGCGGATTAGTTTGACGCGACGTTCTGGTCGACCGAAATAGCCACGCGGTGCGCGCGACATGCCTTGCGCAGCGCGCTCAAGCGCTTCATGGACCAAAGCCGGCGGCAATGCACCCGAAGCCTCAACCCGAATGTTTCGGCTGGAGAATTTATCAAACCAGCGCAGCGCTTTTTCTAAGGTGGCTTGTAGATTGCCTTCGCTTCGCACTGGGGCCGATAGGGTTTTCGCTCGCCCCTCGCTAGCCGCTAGGCCGCCATTGGTGCCCAATGGCCCATAGACCGTGACGCCACCCAATGTGGTGATACGCACAATGACTTCTCCAATATCATTGCGCAAAAACTCATCGCCGCGTGGTCCCCATTGCGAAGTCAGTGCCCAGACTTCGGGATCGCCCTCAAAGCGCAATAAAACGACCCGCGGTTGCGACCGGTCTAGGACAAAACGGATGTTGTTGGGCCCTGCACTAAAGGAAACGGCTTGTGCGGCAGCTGCATTTGGGCTGGCGAACATATCATTCAGCGTAAGGTCGCTTGTCCGCTTTTGAGTTTGTGCAGTCGCAGAGCCTGCAAACAGCAGCCCAAAAACCATGAAGGTGCAGGAAAGCCAGCTCAACATAGGTTGAGCCCAAACACCTGAACCCAGATGCTTTTCACAGCAGAGACCGTCCCTAATCACCATACAGCTTTCATGCACCCAGAATCTGGCAACATAGAGACAAAACTGTAATGAAACGCAGTGAAAAAAGCCTTACGGCAATAGAGCACTATTCCGCCGCTTCTTGGCCGCGCATCTCATAATGAGAGCCTTGATTCATGAGGTCTGGTAATCCCAACAACTCATTGATTTGTTTAAAGTCCAACATCCTATCGCGGAACAAGGCCGTTGTGCCATTGGCCTTAAGCGATTGCAGAAACTGTTGTGCGACAAAAGCATGGAGCCGCACCATCGAGCCAGGAGCAATCACCAATCGATAGCCCATCTCGGATAATTGATCGCATGTGAGCAGTGGCGTCTTGCCGCCTTCGACCATATTGGCCAAGAGCGGTGTAGCCGGAAATGCGCGGCAAATCGCCTGCATTTGGTCAATCGCTTGTGGGGCTTCAACAAACAAAATGTCTGCGCCTGCTTGGCGGTAGAGGTCTGCTCGTTCTAATGCATGGTCAAATCCCTCCACCGCGATGGCGTCGGTACGTGCTATAATCAAGGTGCTTTCCGAGGCACGGGCGTCCACCGCGGCCTTGATCTTTCCCACCATTTCGCCGGGTGCGACCAGTTCTTTCCCCGCTAAATGGCCACAGCGCTTCGGGGCGGTTTGATCTTCCAATTGCAGCGCATTGGCCCCCATTCGCTCAAACAGTCGAACCGTATGTTGAACGTTAAGCGCATTCCCGAAGCCTGTATCGGCATCCACAATAAGTGGGATTTGGACGCGATCGCGTACGCGGCCAATGATGTCGGCAACTTGGGTAGCCGAGACCAACCCAATATCTGGCCGGCCCAATTGCGTGTAAGAGATGGATGCGCCGGACATATAAATGGCTTCAAAGCCTGCTTGTTCCACCAAAAGCGCACTCAAAGCATCATAAGCGCCCGGGGCTAAAAGGGCTTTGCTTTGGCCGAGCCGCTCGTGCAAAGAAAATTGTGTCATGCTCGATCCCTATGTGCCGCGTCTTGATTTCAGATGAGCGATTAAGCCCCCAGCCCGAACCATCGCCATCAAATGGTCTGGAATAGGTTTACACGATAAAGTCTCACCACGCGTCTTATTCGTGATCTTGCCCAAGACCGGGTCGACCATCAACTGGTCGCCTTCAGCGATACGATAGGCTTCCTCACAGAAAAGCGCTGGCAGTCCTAAATTGAGCGCGTTCCGATAAAAGATTCGCGCAAAACTTGGTGCGATAACAGCCCCAACACCTAGAAGGCGTAAGCTAATGGCTGCTTGTTCACGCGAGGAGCCCAAGCCGAAATTCTTGCCAGCGACCACAAAATCACCCGGCTGCACCGACTTTGCAAAATCCGGCGCAATTGCTTCAAGGCAATGCTGTGCCAAGTCTTCGGCCGACAGTTTCATTAAATGCCCGGGCGCCAGCAGGTCGGTATCGATATCATCGCCAAAAACAAAGGCGCGGCCTGTCCCTGCCGTCTCGGTCATTGTGCCACCGCCAATTCAGAGAAGAATTTTCGCGGGTCGCTGACGCAGCCCGTAAGTGCACTGGCCGCAACAGTATAGGGCGAGGCCAAATAGACAAAGGCCTCGGCATGGCCCATCCGGCCTTTAAAATTCCGGTTCGTTGTTGAAATGCAAACTTCGCCGGCGGCCAATAATCCCGCGCCCATGCCCGCACAAGCGCCACATCCTGACGGCAACAATGTTGCACCTGCAGCAAGTAGTGTCGACAAAGTCCCGTCCGCAGCCGCATCAGCGGTGACTTGTGAGCTAGCTGGCGCGACAAGAAGGCGAACATCTTTGGCGATGCGTTGTCCTTTTAGAATTTGTGCAGCCATGTGAAGATCTTGCAACTTCGCCCCTACGCAGGCGCCAATGTAAGCTTGATGGATCGGCGACCCCAGCGCGTGGTTGATTGGGAAACTATTGGCAGGCGAATGGGGTAGCGCGATTTGCGGCTCGAGGTCGGAAAGATTGATAGAAATGATCCGTTCATAGGCCGCATCAGGATCAGGCTTCCAAGCCAAGTCGGCTTCTGTCGCACATCCACCATGGGCGCGGATATGGCTAAGGGTTACCTTATCAGCGGCAATCAGCCCAACTTCTCCCCCAAGTTCCGCCGCCATATTGGACAGAACCATACGTTCATCCATCGGCATGCTTTCGACGCCAGGGCCACCATATTCGATCGCCTTAAACGCGTTGTCCATGCCAAGCTCTCGGCACAACACCAGCATCACATCTTTTGCGGAGACCGTCGACCCTAAAGAGCCGGTCATTTCAACGCGGATGGTCTCAGGGACAATGGTCCAAGTTTGTCCGGTAACCACAATGCCAAGCATATCTGTGGCACCAAACCCCGCTGCATAACAGCCAAACGCACCCGCATGCGGGGTGTGACTATCCCCACCAGCAACAAAGATCCCAGGGCGAAGCAGACCCTTCTGAGGTAGGATTGCATGACAAATGCCTTCCATATCAAAGAAATGCTCCACCCGATGATCCTTAGCGAAGTCACGCGTTAATTTTAGGATCGCGGCACTCTCCCCATCGACGGCCGGAACATAATGGTCCGAAACAATCACGACGCGAGACGGATCCCAAAGGGTTGCACCAAGGGAGTCTAAATGGGGCTTCCATCGGCGCGGCCCGCTGGAATCATGCGCCATCGCCAAATCAACTTGTACTAAAATGATTTCGCCTGGCTCCACACGTGGCTTACCAGATGCCCGTGCCAGTAGCTTCTGTGCCAAAGTCTGACCTGAACTCACCAATTGGGGTCTGGAAGCTTCAGACATGCGCGCGGATGCACCTTTGCTTAGAAATGATCTATCTTTATATCAAATAACGTTTCAACATTGGCAAGGCAATGACTCACCCCTAAAGTGGCAATGGCCATACAAAGGGAGACCTAAGTGTCAAATCCACCGACAGTTCCAAGGCAAACACAACCAACTTTTTTGTTTGTCTGCAAAGATGGCCCAACGGCACCCGAAAAGCGGATCGAACATTTGGCGGGGCATCTCGCCCATGTTGAAGCCCATTGGCAGTCTTATGTCACCGCTGGACCCTTAAAGGCACCTGGCAGTTCAAAAATCCATGGATCGTGCTTGATCGTGTGCGCCGATGATGTTGACGCTGCTTGGGCAATCATGCGCGGCGACCCTTATTTCACCTGTGGGATGTTCGAGACTGTCGAAGTACATGATATGACCATGTCTATCGGAATTTATCCTGGCGGTAAGATCTGGGAGAGTCTTGACTCTGTTCGAGAGCGTGCCAACGGTGCTTGAGACGTAATCTTACTTCAGTAGCCTGCCGGAATTAGGGCTTTCCATTTCCTAAGGGCAGACTAGTTTCTTTTCATGGACACGACCTTGCCCAATTCTCACGAACCTAGTTCCGAGCTTAAGGCCGCTATGGTAGACGCAAGGCTGCCGACGCCCTTGTATCACCAATTATTTTTGGTTCTGCGTGAGCGTATTCGCTCAGGTGCCTTTCCCTTAGGCGCTGTTTTGCCAGGCGAGCAAGATCTGACGCATGTCTTCAATGTCTCGCGCATTACAGTAAAGCGTGCCCTCAATGAATTGGCTTCGGCGGGCATGGTTTCGCGCCATCGGGGCCGCGGTACCGTCGTGACCTATAATGCCACCGTACCAGTCGTGAAGGGCAGCTTTGATAATCTGATGGAAGCCCTGAAAGTCATGGGCCTTTCTACAGAGGTTGAACTCATAAATGTGGCCCAGGTTGCGGCGACGGCAGAGATTGCAGAACTCTTGGGTCTCCCGAGCGGTGTCCCCGTCCAGCGCGCAGAGCGTATCCGCAAGCTGGAGGGCGAACCTTTTTCCTACATCGTTACCCACTTGCCAATCGACATCGCAGCGACCTTCGACCCGGATGCGCTGGCGCATACGCCGATGTTGGATTTGCTAGAGCGGTCAGGCTTTGTCGCGGTTTCGGCCGAACAATGGATCACAGCTTGCAGCGCAGAGCCTGCAACAGCGCAAGCCCTCAAGATTGCAACCGGCTCGCCTCTTTTAAAGATCGTGCGCGTCATGAAAGATTCCCAATCGGCACCGATTGAGGTTGTCCAAGGCTATTACCGGCCTGAACGCTTCCAGTATCACATGAATTTAACGCGGCAGCGCAAGGGCGGCCGCGATGAATGGCGCTAGCCTTAAGCCTTAAGCCTTATGGCTCAAGGCGATAGCCACCACCTTCCGTGATTAGGAGCCCGTTGCGGCTTGAAACCGGCTCAATCTTCTGCCGCAAACGATAGATGTGGGTTTCCAGCGTGTGCGTAGTAACCGCCGCATTATAACCCCAGACTTCGCGCAGCAATTCATCGCGAGGCACTGCTTTTGCGCCGGAGCGATAGAGATAGCGCAGGATGGCAGCTTCTTTGTCGGTCAAGCGGATGCGCTTGCCGGTGGCGTCGGTCAATGTACGGTTTGCGGGTTTGAAGTCGTAAGGACCAATCTTCAAGGTTGCGACGTCAGTTTGATCATGGCTGCGCAAATGGGCGCGTACGCGAGCCAGAAGTACCGCAAAGCGGAATGGCTTCGTGACATAGTCGTTGGCACCCGCATCGAGGCCCAATACCGTATCAGAATCGGTGGACTGACCTGTCAGCATGATGATAGGGCCTGCAAATCCACCCGTGCGGATCGCCTTACAGGCTTCACGACCGTCGAGATCGGGGAGATCGATATCGAGCAAGATGAGGTCGGGACCTTGGGTGCGAGCAGCGGCGACCCCGCTTGCGGCATCTTGGGCCATAACGGTGTCGAATTCCCCCGTCAGCTCGAATTGCTCGGCCAAGGTGGTGCGGAGATCATGGTCGTCATCGACCAGAAGGAGGGTGCGCTTGCGTGACATAGCCCTTACATGGTTGCACCCTATTGCGTGATACAAGAGGGTGCGGCATCACAGAGTCTTGATCTAGGGGAAATTATGCAGGTTTTTGCAGCGTCAAAATCGGGTTGGCTGACCTACGGACAAACAAAAGTGCGTTGTTCCATTGGTAAGGGTGGTGCAAAGCCTGCCACTGAAAAGCGTGAGGGCGATGGGGCAAGCCCCCTTGGTGTGTGGCCAATCCGTGCCATTCTGTGGCGAGAGGATCGTGGACCTAAGCCTGTGTCGGGATTTGATGCTACGCCGATTCAGCCCCAAGACGGGTGGTGTGATGCAGCAGATGATCCAAAATACAACCAGTTCGTGACCCATCCCTATCCGGCTAGCGCTGAACATTTGTGGCGCGACGACGGGCTGTACAATATCATTGTCGTTCTTGGACATAATGATGACCCCGTTGTGCCGGCGATGGGGTCGGCCATCTTCATGCATTGCGCCTCAGAGGACTATAGGCCTACAGAGGGTTGCGTGGCTTTGGCCGAAGACGACCTGCGTGACCTGCTGAAGCAGGCTAAACCCGGCGATGCTGTAGCCTTCACCGACTAAATCTGTCTGGTTTCGCCGACAAAGTGTTGCGCGAATGCTCTTGCCTATTTGCTGCGTTTGGCGTTTTAGGCTGGCTTTATGCATGAAGAAGCCGCGACCTCTCTCCAAAGCCAACAGATAGACCGCCCGACACCTGCCCCATCAGCAGATGGGAAGACAGGCAAGACCCTGTTTATCCAGACCTATGGCTGTCAGATGAATGTCTATGACAGCGAACGTATGGCTGATGTCTTGCGGCCCCTAGGCTACAGTCCAGTTGATAAGCCTGATAATGCAAACCTTGTTGTGCTCAACACGTGCCATATTCGCGAGAAGGCAACCGAAAAAGTCTATTCTGAAATTGGCCGTCTTAAAGCACATAAGGACTTGATGGCGCAGAATGGTACTAAAATGACCATTGCGATCGCAGGCTGTGTCGCTCAAGCCGAGGGCGAAGAAATCATGCGTCGCGCGCCAGCTGTGGATTTAGTCGTGGGCCCACAAGCCTATCATAAGCTACCCGAGCTGATTGCCCGAGCGGCCCGTGCTAGCGGTGAGCGGCTTGAGACAAGCTTTGAGGCTGACGAGAAGTTTGACGCCTTGCCAACTTTGCGCGCACCCGACGGTCCATCGGCCTTTTTGTCTGTGCAAGAAGGGTGCGATAAGTTCTGTACCTTCTGTGTCGTGCCCTATACGCGCGGCGCGGAATATTCGCGCCCAGTTGACCCCATCATTCTCGAGGCCCGCGGGCTTGCGCAGCAAGGGGTACGCGAAATCACGCTTCTGGGCCAAAACGTCAACGCTTACCATGGGCAGGGGCCGACACTGGCTGGCTCTGAGACGTGGTCTTTGGCGCAATTGGTTCGCCATTTGGCCAAGATCGGTGGGATAGAGCGTATCCGCTATACGACGTCACACCCTTGCGACATGAGCGACGACTTGATTGAGGCGCATGGCGAGGTGAAGGAGCTAATGCCCTATCTGCACCTGCCTGTGCAGTCTGGCTCTAACAAAATCCTCAAGGCCATGAACCGCAAGCATAGTGTAGAGAGCTATCTCGACACCATTGCCAAGGTGCGTAAAGCACGTCCGGACATCGCTTTGGCTTCTGATTTTATTGTGGGTTTCCCCGGAGAGACCGAACAAGATTTTGAAGACACGATGGAGCTGGTTCGCGCGGTGGGCTATGCTGGTGCTTATAGCTTCAAATATTCTAAGCGGCCGGGCACACCTGCCTCTGAAATGTATGGCCAAGTCGCTTCAGAAGTCGCCGATGACCGACTGCAGCGTTTGCAGGCCTTGATATTGGAGCAACAGCGCGCTTTCAATGCTGCCAAAGTTGGGGAGACATTTGACGTGCTCTTCACCGGTAAAGGGCGCAATGAGGGTCAGATATTGGGCCGTAGTCCATGGTTGCAGTCGGTCCACGTTGCCGGTCCAGAACATTTGATTGGCCAGATTCAAAGTGTTCGCATCATTGGCACAATGCCGAATTCCCTGACCGGGGAATTGGTGACTGCTTCGTGACGCGTCGTCGCAAATCAGAGGAAGGGCGCGTCGCCCTCACCAACCAAAGTTTGGTGCCTTTGGTGGCGGGTCCGGCTCATCGTAATTTGACCTTGGTCGAGGATGCCTTCGGTGTCGATCTTACCGCCCAGGGCGGTGATATTCTGGTCCATGGCGATGATCCTGTGTCGGTTGGCCAAGCGCGCGAGGCATTGCAGGCTCTCATTGAAAGGGCGGAAGCCGGGATGGCTTTGGGTCTGCCTGAAGTCCGTTCGGCTATCACATTCGTTCGCGCGGGTTCGCGCGCCCGGAGCGGCGCTCTTTCCTTGCCCGGGCGCCGCGCCGACATTAAGCCTCGAACTCCGACCCAAGCCATTTATCTCGACGCTCTCATGGGTGGTGAGTTTGATTTGGTGTTTGGCGTTGGGCCCGCCGGAACGGGAAAAACCTTTCTAGCCGTGGCTGTCGGTGTTTCGCTGTTACTGGAAGGGCGCGTCTCACGCGTTGTAGTGACCCGACCCGCGGTGGAAGCGGGTGAACGTTTGGGCTTTTTGCCTGGAGACCTTGAAGAGAAGGTGGATCCCTATCTTCAGCCCATTTGGGATGCATTCAAAACCCTTCTTGGAGCCGCGCAATTAGAGCGTCGCAAGGCCGCCGGTGAAATTGAGGTCGCCCCCTTGGCCTTCATGCGTGGGCGCACCTTATCGGACGCATTTGTGATCGTGGATGAAGCGCAGAATACCACCCGCATGCAGATGAAAATGCTGCTGACCCGCTTGGGCGAAGGGTCGCGTATGGTGGTTAACGGCGATCCAAGTCAGATCGACTTGCCGCGCGTGAGTGATTCAGGCTTGCCGCATGCGTTACGAATTCTGCGGCGAGTTGAAGGCATGAAGATCGTGCATTTCAACGCCGAAGACGTGGTCCGCCACCCGCTCGTCGGGCGGATTGTGTCGGCCTATGAGCGCGAAGCTGAAGAGGCGACACCCCCTCCCAGCCCACCACCCGTCACGCCAGAGCCAAAAATGACCGAGACCTCCGCTTCCTTTGGCGTTGATGTTCAAATTGAGGCTGAAGGCTGGCATCATGTATTTGGTCCTGATTCAGACGCTGAAATCGAACGGATTGTGCAAACCGTCTCACGTTATTTTGAACCAGACGGAGATAGCGTCGCCCTCTTGCTAACCAGCGATCCGGTTGTTCAGGCCTTGAATGCGCAATGGCGGCACAAGGATCAGCCAACAAATGTTCTGTCTTTTCCGGCACCTGAGACGGTGCACGCCTTGGAGAAGACTTTGGGCGATGTCGCGCTTGCTTACGAAACCTGCGCACGTGAGGCACAAGAACAGGGCAAAAACCTCAAAGATCACGCTACCCATTTATTTGTGCATGGGCTATTACATCTTTTAGGATATGATCATGAAGCCGATGATGATGCGGCGGAGATGGAAGGCTTAGAGAGAGAGATATTAGCAAACCTCGGTATTGCTGATCCTTATCACACCCATGACTGACGACCCATCCAGTAGTAACTCAGCCAAGAAAACAAGCTTTTGGAAGCGGTGGACGCAAAAGCTGCGTCGCCAGAACGCTTATGCAGGCCTAGATCCCGCCGAGCTCTTGCGTGAGCGCGAGCAGTCAGGCGAAACGATCGAGCGCAATCAAAAGGACATGATCGTCAAGGCTGCAAGCTTTGATCGATTGTCGGTTCGCGACGTAATGGTACCCCGTGCGGACATTACGGCCGTAGAAATCGAGATGCCGCTTGGCGAAGTCGCTCGTATGTTTGAAGAGCATCAGCATTCTCGCATGCCGGTTTATGCCGAAAATCTCGACACACCCTTGGGCTTTGTCCATGTCAAAGACATTCTATCTTTGTTGATCCCGGATGCAGAAGGTCAGACCAAGGCGAAGCTGGATGATCTTGTCTTAGGGCGGCTAAAGCGCGATTTGCTTTATGTTCCGATCTCCATGAAGTTACCAAACCTGTTGCTGCAAATGCGTGCAAAGCGGTGCCATATGGCTCTGGTGATCGATGAATATGGCGGCACCGATGGCTTGGTGACGATTGAAGACCTCGTGGAAGAAATCATTGGCGATATTGATGATGAGCACGATGATCTCGACCAGGACCTCATCGTTGATACCGGCAACGGCGTCTGGGAGGCCGATGCGCGGGTAGAGTTGGATGACTTCTCTGAGCGCGCTGGCGTTGATCTGACGTTGGAAGATATGGAAGATGATATTGATACGCTGGGTGGTTTGGTCTTTGCGCTTGCAGGACGCGTGCCGCCACGTGGTGAGATCCTTCATCATCCCACGGGCTATGATTTTGAAGTCATTGATGCAGACCCGCGCAGAATCAAACGGGTGCGCATCCGTTCTGCCAAAGCGGTGGAAAAGGCAAATACCGATAGTTCTCAGGCACCATCTGCGTGACTGATACCCTAATGCCTCCATCACAGGCGGCTGAGCCCGACACAAGTCATCCCATTGCTATTCTGGGGCCGAACAAGCCTGCGTGGCTTTCCGGCTTAGGTGCGATGTTGTTGGGAGCGCTTGCGGTTTTAGGCCATGCACCTTTCCACATTTGGCCGGCCTACATGGTATCCATCTGCGGCCTCATTTTCTTGCTGGATGGCGCATTTCAAAACAAGAAGCGGCTTAGATCGGCCTTTTGGCGCGGTTGGTCTTGGGGCTTTGGCTATTTCCTCGCTGGGATGTTTTGGGTCGGCAATGCGTTTTTGGTCGATCCCGAGAAATTTGCCGTGTTGATGCCATTCGCTGTAACGGCCTTGCCCGCCGCGATGGGTGTATATTGGGGGCTGGCGGCTGTCGCGGCGCAAAGGTTTTGGCGAGCAGGGCCGTCCCGTCTTCTGATTTTTGCCGTCTGCTTTGGCATTAGCGAATTTGCGCGTAGCCATTTATTCACCGGGCTTCCTTGGAATTTGCCGGCCTATATCTGGAAACCGGGAGAGCCGATCAGCCAAGTTGCAGGCGTGATCGGTCCTTATGGGCTGTCAGTCTTGACCCTCTGGGCATTAGCAACCCCTGTTGTCCTTTTGGCGAAGGGCGAAGGGCTCAAGCGCTATCTCTCTCTTATCGCCGCAGGTGGGTTGGCATTGGGTGCCTGTGCGTATGGCTTGCTTCAACTTCGCGCAGCGGGACCGATTGATCCAATGGCTGGAAAAGGTCCCGTCATTGCTGCTGGACAAGCTGGGTTTAGCCAAAAGGAGGTGTGGGACCCCGCCAACACGGTGCGGATCGTTGAAACCTACCTTGGCTTATTGGAAACGTCAGACTCCCAAAAGGCAGATATTGTGGTTTGGCCTGAAGGGGCTTTCCCATTCATTCTTTTGGAAGAGCCCTTTGTCCTAGAGCAGATTCAAGCCCGCCTTGGTGCACGGACCTTAGCAGTAGGCTCCATTCGTCGTGACCTTTTGGCCGGTCAAGCGCTTTTTTCCAATAGTCTACTGGTGTTTGATGTTGA
Organism: Aquidulcibacter sp.; assembly: GCF_020253525.1. Lineage (GTDB taxonomy): Bacteria > Pseudomonadota > Alphaproteobacteria > Caulobacterales > Aquidulcibacteraceae > Aquidulcibacter. The sequence goes on along the minus strand of NZ_JADCBK010000064.1, from coordinate 33,350 downwards.
GAATGGCGGCCTGACCACGCGCGCCGTTTATGACAAGCATCACCTGGTACCCTTTGGTGAATATCTGCCTCTGCGATCGCTGTTCCAACTTTTCGGGATAGCAAGCCTGGTTTCCTATGATGGCGAAATGTCACCCGGGCCAGAGCCCACGACGTTAAGCCTTCCCAAAGCGCCTTTGGCCGATCCCCGCATTTGCTATGAGATTGTGTTTCCACGCTTTAATAAGCAAGCGACAGGCAAAGCTGCTTGGATCCTGAATGTGTCGATCGATGCATGGTATGGTGATTTGCTGGGGCCAGATCAGCATTATGCGCAAGCCCGTTATCGGGCCATTGAAACAGGGTTGCCTGTGGTGCGCTCCGCGAGTGGTGGGTGGTCCGCTATTGTCGATCGCCTCGGACGCCCGGTGGCAGAACATCGCGCAGGGGCTGGCTATGCGACAGCACGTCTGCCTGATTTCCACGGACCCACCCCCTATGCCCGTTTCGGCGAACTCGGGTTTGGCATTTTAATTCTTGGTTTCGGCCTTATGGCGGTTTGGCGACACAAGCGGCATTGACACAAACAACTCTTCATTGAAATAATGCCCGCACCAAGGCAAGGTTTCATGATTAATCATCGTCGTTCTACTTCCGTTGATGCTTATGTTGGCTGTCGCTTAAAGCAGCGGCGTGAAGATTTGGGTATGAGCCAAGAGCGCTTGGCAGAATTGCTGGGTCTGTCGTTTCAACAAGTTCAAAAATACGAGCGCGGCATGAACCGTATCGGGGCAAGCCGGCTATTCCAGCTGTGCGGCCTATTGGGGGTTGAGCCTTCTTTCTTCTTCGATGGGCTAAACGTGGCGCTAGGGCCGGGTGTTGCAGAAATTCCAAGCGAAGCAGAGACACTTTCTACCGCGAGCCTTTTGGCTGCCCCTGGCGCTCTAGAGCTTCTGGCCGATTATGCGCGCCTAAAATCCAGCACTCAGCGCAAAAAGGTCATTGAGCTAGTTCGTATTCTGGCTGATGACGACTAGGCTCTTAAGGAGAGGCTGCTGCCACCAGCAGATCTCCGGCTCTAGTCCAAGGGCAGCCAAACGGGCATAAGCAGCCTATGTCCAACCCTGATTTCTCTGCACCAAAGCCCTTTGGGCCACTCCGATCCTTCGGGCGCGTGCGTGGTCGCGCTTTATCTGATCGCCAAGAACAGCTGTATGAAACCCTATTTCCACGCGTGTCGATTCCAGCAGAGCCGGCCCATGGCCTAGACCCGAGCCACTGGATGCCCTCCGCAGAAGCAGTTGTATTTGAGATCGGCTTTGGTGGAGCCGAGCATCTGATTGGGCAAGCAGAGCGTCATCCAAGTCACCTCTTTTTGGGGGCAGAGCCCTTTCAAGAAGGGGTGGCCAAGGCATTGGTTGGTATTGAAGACCGCGGCCTCATGAATGTGCGTCTGTTGGCGTCAGATGCTCGGCCCGTTTTGAACGCACTTAAGCCGGCCAGCCTCGACAAGCTGGTGATTCTGTTTCCAGACCCATGGCATAAGGCGAAACACAATAAGCGACGTCTTATCCAAAACGCCTTTTTGGACGATGCCCATAAAGCACTTAAGCCCGGCGGTGAGCTTCGTTTCGCCACCGATTGGGCCAATTATGCCGCGTGGACGCTAGAGAAAGTGACTCAACACGGTGGCTTTGAGTGGCAGGCAGAAATGGCGGCTGATTGGCGGACGCCACCAGAGGATCACATTACAACGCGATACGAAACCAAGAAGCTTGGGGATTGTGCGCCCATTTTCTTGCGCTTTACCGCCCGCCCGCGGGCGTTGTGAGGGCCACAAAGACATCTTCCAAATTGGGTTCTTCGATCCGCAAATCCTTTATTCGCACCCCAGCGCCCATCGCCTGAGACAAGAGTGCCTCCACGCTGTGCTCGTTGGGTCGGTAGTGAATGGCCAAGGCCCCATCTGGGCGCAAAACACATTCAAGATCGGATAGGCCTGAAGGAATCTGCGTCAAGGGCTCTAAGGGAGAGATCACCACTGCCTTTTTGTCGAGCCGCTTCAAAATGGTCGGCGTTGGCTCAGAGGCAATCAGTCGTCCTTGATCGATGATCGCAATATTGTCGCACAATTCCTGCGCCTCTTCGAGATAGTGTGTGGTCAGGACAATCGTCACACCACGCTCTTTATTCAGCATGGTGATATATTCCCACAAGGAGCGGCGGAGTTCGACGTCAACGCCGGCAGTGGGTTCATCGAGAATGACAACCGGCGGCGTGTGCACAAGCGCTTTGGCAATCAACAAACGACGCTTCATGCCTCCCGACAATTGCCGAGAATAAGTGTCGCGCTTATCCGCCAAGCCGACGGCTTCCAGCAATTCCATCGAACGCCGTTCCTTGGGCGGGACCCCATAAAAACCGGCTTGGAGCTCGAGTGTTTCAAAGGGGGTAAAGAAGGCATCAAAACTAATTTCTTGTGGCACAATCCCAATGGCTGCCTTGGCAGCGCGATGGTCTTTGTCGATATCGATGTCCCAGATACGAACTTCACCTGCCGTTTTGATGACAAGGCCGGCCAGAATGTTGATAAATGTGGACTTTCCTGCGCCATTTGGCCCTAAAAGGCCGAATATGGACCCTTTTGGGATTGCGAGGTCCAACCCTTTCAGAGCCTGCTTTTCAGGAGATTTTCCGCTGGCTGCATAGGTTTTTTGAAGCCCGCGGGCTTCAATCGCAAAAGGGGATTGGGTCATGGTTTCTCGCTTGGCGCACACGTTGACGGATAGGGCCCGAAAGTTCTAATTAGGACGCTAAACAGGCCGTAGCAATCACGCCACTGTGAGAGAAACAGATTAATGTCCGTCTCCGTACCTTTAAAGACCAACCAGCCAGTTGAAACCATTTATGTGGATGGTCATCGCATCGCCTGCGATGGCGGTGGTGGTGCTTTGGGGCACCCAAAGGTCTGGTATGAAATGGGTGACGAAGGTCAGGTTGAGTGCCTGTATTGTGGCCGCCTGTATGTGCAGAAGACCTCTGAAGGTGGCGCAACGCACTAAGACTAGATTTAGCTCAGCTTGCAGCTTACCGAGGCGGCGCACCCGAGATGTTTTTGGGACCAGCGCCACCATTCATGTTCTGATACTGGATATAGGCTGGCGTCAGAATCACGATGAACAGAACTGGCAAGAAGAATACAATCATCGGAACGGTTAGCTTCGCCGGCAGGGCGGCTGCCTTTTTCTCCGCTTCCGTCATCCTCAATTCGCGGTTCTCTTTAGCCATTACCCGCAAGGCCGCACCTAGCGGTGTACCATATCGTTCCGCTTGGATCAGCGCTGTAGCGACGCCCTTTACGCCTGGATGATTGGTACGCTTAGCCAAATTTTCATAAGCCACACGCCGATCCTGCAGATAGGCGAGCTCGGCATTGGTCAGGCTCAATTCCTCAGCCAATTCGATGGAGGAGGAACCGATTTCTTGACCGACGCGTAAGAAGGCCCCTTCAATTGACATGCCGGACTCAACGCAGATTAGAAGCAAGTCTAACGCATCTGGGAAAGCGCGCATGATAGAGGTGCGCCGCTTGGTCGCGATATTTTTGACAATGATGTTTGGCAGGTAAAAGCCCGCCACACATGCCCCAAGGGCCGCGATAAGGCGGTTATTGCTGGTCATGTCTTTTCCAAAGATCGTGACATAGGTCAGCGCGCCGATGAAGAAGAAAATTGGGGTCGCAAATCGCGCAAAATAGAAGATGGCAACAGGCCCGGGGCCGCGAAGTCCGGCCTCCATCAAATTCTGGGTCACATTGGGATCTTCAAGCAGTTTCTGAAGGTTTAGCTTGTCAACGATCGACTTCCATGGACCTTTGGCGCGTTGGCGCAGCGATGTCTTTTCGGCGTGCTCAGCGGCAATGGTGGCGCGGCTTTTGCGCCGCATGGATTCGCGATCTGTTGCCACACCTTTCATGCGGGCCGCCAATTGGTCGGTTTTCCACAAAGGTTGGGCAATCGTCAAAGCAGTAATCAACAGCGCAACCGCCATGATGAGCGAGGCAACAAAATCTGGGTCTGTGACCGTGCGTGCAAAATCCTTAACTTCTGCGAACATAGTCTGTTCCTTAAATGTCGAAGTTAATCATGTTGCGCATGACCAAAATGCCGGTGCCCATCATCAAAACCCCAACACCTAATCCAAGATGTCCGGTGGGGTCAGTGAAAAGCAGGCCCATGTAAGAGGGGCTTGTGATGTAAACCATCAAGCAGACGCAGATCGGCAAAGCACCGATAATCATGGCCGATGCCTTAGCTTCGGAAGATAGGGCGTTGATCTTCTCGCGCATGAGTTTGCGCGACCGCAAGATCAGAGACAAATTGCCCAAGGCTTCCGAAAGGTTCCCACCCGCCTTCAATTGGATCGACAAAACGATCGAGAAGAAGCTGACTTCAGGGAGCGGCATGCGTTCAAAAAGCTTTGCCAAGCACTGATCCATCGGAACGCCCATGGATTGGCTATCGCAGATGCGCCGAAATTCTGTGCTCAAAGGTTCCGGCGCTTCCCGAGCGATGATCTTCAGACATTCTGCTAAGGGCAAACCAGACTTCACGCCGCGCACGATCACATCAATGGCGTTAGCGAATTCTGCAATGAATTTCTTTTGGCGTTGGCCAACCAGAAAGCCCAAAATCCAGCGCGGCAAACCAAAAGCGGCAACCCCACCAGCGCCCAAGGCAACATACCAAGAATTGCCCGAGACCAATATGCCCAAAGCGACCAAGATGCCAACTGAACCCGATGCGATCCAAAAGGTTTTTTCTTCGATCGTCAGACCCGCTTGCTCGATGCGCGCGCCTACAGAAAGCCGGGCCCGACGCAACTGCCGTTCCCGCATTTCGATATCTTTAATGTTGCCTAGCAAGCGCTTCCGGCGTGTTTCATCCGGGTCAGCACCGCGACGCTTGATCGCGGATTCGCGCGATTGCGCAACCGACTTAATTCGCTTTTGAGACTCCTGGTTGTCATCGCCAGCCAGCGCAATTCCAATCAGCACCACGCCGATGGCTACAATCACAGGGATGATGGTTCCAAGATCCATGTCCGTTACACATCCGCCGCATCAAGAGCTTCGGCGAGTTCCTTTTCCAGACCGTAATAGCGTGCGCGATCCCAGAATTTTGGACGCGCAATACCAGTCGAACGGTGCTTGCCGATGATTTTGCCGTTTGCGTCTTCGCCATCCATTTCAAAGACGATCAGGTCTTGGGTCACGATCACATCGCCTTCCAAGCCCAGAACTTCGGTGATGTGCGTGATTTTGCGTGAGCCATCCCGCAGGCGGGCTGCCTGAATCACCACATCAATCGAACCAACAATCATTTCGCGGATCGTTTTGGTTGGCAGCGAGAAGCCACCCATGGTGATCATGCTTTCCATCCGCGACAGACCTTCGCGCGGGCTGTTGGCGTGCAACGTTCCCATAGAACCGTCGTGACCCGTGTTCATGGCTTGCAGCAAGTCGAACGCTTCTGGTCCCCGGACTTCGCCCACGATGATCCTCTCTGGACGCATCCGGAGACAGTTTTTGACGAGGTCGCGCATGTGGACCGCACCTTGACCTTCCAAATTGGGCGGACGGGTTTCCAAGCGGACGACATGAGGCTGTTGCAACTGCAATTCGGCCGCGTCTTCGCAAGTGATGACGCGTTCATCTGGGGCAATATATCCGGTTAAGCAGTTTAGAAGGGTCGTTTTACCAGAACCCGTCCCGCCGGAGATCAGGACATTGCATCGGGCGGCACCAATAATGCCGAGCACTTTGCCCGCGGCTTCAGAGATCGCCCCGAACCCAACGAGGTCCTTCATCCGCAATTTGTCTTTTTTGAACTTACGAATGGTGAGGGTAGGGCCATCCAGCGCCAAGGGCGGCACAATAACGTTCACACGCGAGCCGTCTGGTAAACGCGCGTCGCAGATTGGTGAGCTTTCATCAACCCGCCGACCGACTTGGCTCACGATCCGTTGGCAAATGTTCATCAGCTGCTGGTTGTCGCGGAAGCGGATCGGCGTTTTGGTCACTTTACCGCCGACTTCGATAAAGACGGCATTTGCCCCATTGACCATGATGTCGGCGATATCATCGCGCGCCAACAAAGGTTCAAGCGGACCATAACCCAAGACGTCATTGACGATGTCGTTGAGCAATTGCTCTTGCTCAGCAACCGAGACGATGACTTGTTTGATGGCGATGATCTCATTGACGATATCGCGGATTTCATCTCGGGCCGTGCGCTGATCCAACGCAGCCAACTGACCCAAATCAATGGTCTCGATTAGCGCGTTATAGACCGAAGCCTTGGTGCGGTAGTATTCCTCGGTCCTTCCATCATTGACGGGGACGACCGGCGGTGCTGACTGGGTTGGCGCACGCACCGCTTTGGCGACACGCGCCGGGTCCAAAGTTCCAGCGGGCGAAGCCGATGGCGGTGCCGCAGCCGTTGGGGACGGCGCTTGTGGCGCTGCTGTTGGTTTTGGAGCCTCAATGGGGGCAAACTTAGGAGGTGATGCCTGTGCCGCCCCGTCTGCGCGTTTACCAAACATCCTGTCCTCACTTAGCCGCTTTTGCGGGGATTAGTTTTGACAGGAATGTGGTCTTGGCCTTGGGCTGAGGCGCGCGGCCCGTGAACAATTGAGCCAAGAAATCCATACCTTCAGCGCATTTGCTGTTGGGATTTACGTCGGCCAACATTTGCCCGTTATTGCTTGCGGTTCCAAACAATTGGGGATCGTAAGGCAAGACAAGGGTTGGCTGTACGCCCAAGGCTTCGGCGAAGTCCTTGACCGGGATCTCGGGCCGTTTGGCAACGCCGACCATATTCAAAATGACTTTTGGTGGCGTGTCGTTTGGGCGACCAACCCGCACCATATCGAAGATGTTTTTAGCATTGCGCAAGCCAGCCAAGTCTGGTTGGGCCACGACGACAACTTCATCGGCAGACAACAAGGTTTGCCGCATCCATTTTGACCATGTGTGTGGCAAATCAAGAACGACATAAGGCACGCCGCGGCGAACCCCTTCGATCACCGTTTCATAGGCGTCTGGGGAAATATCAAACTCACGTTCCAGCGACGCCGGAGCCGTAAACAGGGTCAGGTGGTCTGTATGGCGGGTCAGCAAGCGGTCCAGCAACACATCGTCGACCCGCTCTGGCTGTTCCAAGGCATCGGCGATACCTGTTGCTGGATCGGTATTGAAGTCGAGGCCGGTGGTCCCCCAAGAAAGGTCAAGGTCTACCAATGTGGTGTTTACGCGGGCATGTTCTGCCATGCACCACGCAACATTGTGCGCGATGGTAGATGACCCAGCACCGCCTTTTGCGCCCACAAACGCAATGGTACGGCCCAAGAATGGCTTGCTAGGATCGACATAAAGGCCGGAAATGGTGCGGATCAGCTGCAAGGGCTGCAGCGGCGGAACGAGGTATTCGGAAACACCGCGCCGGATCAACTCACGGTACAGGCCAATATCATTGGACTCGCCAATCAAAATTACTTTGACGCCGGGTTCGCAATAAGAGGCCAGTTCATCTAATTGCTGAATCAAGGCTGCTGGCGGAGCCAAGCTTTCAACAATGATCAGGTTTGGCGATGGCTGTGCCTGGAAGAATTCGATTGCCCCTGCCAAGCCGCCCATCGAAACGGTCACATGCGCTTTTGCAATCCGGCGATCGGTCGAGGCCGATTGCAGCAATTGCGCGGTATCGGGTCGCTCGCAGAAAACTTGCACCGAGATGCGTGGCACAGGTTGGTCACCGCCGCGTGCTAGCTCACCGACATAGGTTTCTTCAAAGGCAGCTGCATCGAAGTCACCCGGGGAGGCGGCCGCTGGGATGCTTTGCGCATGGGTCGGCTCTAGAAAGTCTAGGTCGGCATCCAGCTCAAAAGGCTCGTCAGCCGTTGCCAATTCTTCCCACATGGGCTTGCGTTTTGCATTCCCAATCATTTGCCACCCCCGGCTGCAACGGATCCACTAACTGTCGGCACACCGCCTTTGCGGTGTAGATCAATACCTGTCTGAATTCGGGCTGCATCGCGCGGCCCATCTTTGCGATCGCCAAGAAGGTCGCCAGGATCAGCCACCATCGCGGCTAAATTGGCGTTCTGAGCGCATGTAAATCGGTCGACTGGCGTGTTGTTGGCCGTCTTTCGCGGATCAAACGACGTCCAAGGTTCGCAAACGATTGGCTTGGCTTCATAGCGGCCGAAAGTAATCAAAATCGGGGCATTGGACTGCCCTTGCGCTTGATAGGGGCCGGAAGAGATTTTTGAAAAATCAACGCCACCAAGGAAAAGGGCCCGTTGAACATCTTGGGCTACTTGCCCAGCCGTTTGGCTGTTGCTGGCATTAGCGGGTACCGAAACAACGATATTGCCGCGACCAAGACGAACATATTCTTGGGCGAAAGCCTTCAGCTCTGCCGCTTCTTGTACATTGAGGCCAACAGCGCCACTCGGTGCGGAAACCGCCATACGCGCTTCGACGGGGACGACTTCAGGGATGTAGGCATCTAGAACCGTGCGTTTCAAATGGGCCTGCTCAACAAAATCGACAGGGGCCTCTTCTTTGGCAGCATGACCGCCCCCGCAGGCGCCGAGTAGCATCAGCGCTGACAGCGCAACCGCCATGGCGGCGGCCTTGCCGGTTCGGGCGATTGAAGCGTTTGGAGCGACTACTTGGTTCATCGGCTTCTTCCTGATCTTAATTCACAATATGGCCGACAGGGGCACGATAACGTCCTTGCGGCAGCCCCTTCGAATCGGGTTTGACGATTTTATTCATGCGACCCAGTAATAAGGCTGTTGCGTCATTTGATGGGGCGTATCCATCTCCCGGCGTCTGCAGTTGGTCCATGGTCGTCGACTTTACGATGTAGGGCGTGACGATGATGACCAGCTCGGTTTCATTGCTTTGGAAGTCACGCGACCGGAAGAGATTGCCCAAAATGGGGAGATCTTTGAGGCCGGGCATCCCCTCAATCGACTGCCGCGTTGCCTGTTGAATGAGGCCGGCCATCACCATCGAACGCCCTGAAGGCAACTCCATCGTGTTCTCGGCGCGCCGTACGGAGACCCCAGGAATAGACAAGCCGCGGATCGTATCTGTAATGTTTCCTGCCGCATCCCGAATGAGTGTATCCGCCTGGCGGAAGGAGGCAGCCGTGGAGATTTCGGAAACTTCTGTGGAAATCTTCAGAGATATACGATCGGGGCTCAAGATGATGGGCGTAAAGCCCAAGCCGACACCAAAGGGCTTGAATTCAACCGAGACGCGATTGCCTTCTTGGGCCGTCGGTACAGGGAATTCACCCCCGGCCAAGAATTTAGCGGGCTCACCCGATGTTGCAGTAAGATTTGGTTCGGCTAAGGTCCGGGCCAAGCCAACACGTTCCAATGCTTGGATGTTGCTATCCGTGCGCTGCCCCGACACCAGTTCGCCGGGGCCATAGGTGACCTCTGTGCGGCCCGTATCAGGGTTAAACCTCGAACTAAAGCCACCTGCGCCCGCGCCGACAGTTGGGTCAAGAAGACTGGAATTGCCGCTCAGAAACGAGTTTGAAACAGGGCGAATGAAGTTTTGTGCCCAAGTCGAGTCAATCGTGGTGCCGCCTAAGAAGGCCCCATTCACCGAAAAGCCATTGGCAGTCGCAAATTTAAGGCCCCAATCCTCCGGCAAAAGCTGATTGAGGATGTTGGTGGAGGTCAGGTTCATGCCCAATTGCTTGATAACCGAACGCTGCATTTCTACGATGCGAACGCGCAGCATGACTTGATCGCCCGACAAGACGCTCATCATGTTCAGAACTTTGTCGACGCCGCCTGCATATTGGCCGGCAATGCGCAGAACTTGGTCAGCCGTCAGTCCATTGGGGACTTCGCCTGTCAAAATGATAGAGTCGCCCACACTATCAACGACAACGCGTGCCTCTGGCACTAAGCGTTGGATCAAAGCGTTTAATTCCGACGTGTCGCGGGCAACCCGAATCTCCAGTGCCAAAATCTGGCGGCCCTGCGCATCTAGAAAAAAGACATTGGTTTCACCCGCTCGGGTGCCGAGTAGGACGGCTCGGCGGCCGGTGCGCATGACTGCATCCGTGATGTTTGGGTCAGAGACCACAACATCGCGGGCATCAACTGGCAAGTCGACAATCGCGGATTTACCCAGCCCTAAGGTGAGGCGCTGGGTCGTAGTGGCGTGACTGGCGGGCTTTGAGATGGCAGCTTGGGCAGATGCCATGCTTGGGATCAACCCAACGCACAGCACAAGACTCGAAGCTGCGGCGAGTAGACGTTTCGCGGCTTGGGTTCTGCGCATCACTGCCCTCCCCGATATACTTTAACGGTCGTCGGGATGGGCTGAGAAGCTTGTTGGACCACTTGGGTTGCCGCCGGCTTCGGGTCGCTTGTTTGCGCAATGCCAGTGCGTTGGCTCATGACGTCGGTACCGGTCGACGCAAAAGTTGCACCACCAGCATCTGCATAGCCACGCAAGATAAGGGATAAATCACCAAGTTTATGCGCTAGACGAACTTTCTCAGCATCAGATGCAGACAATTCAACCGTCGCGACGCCGCCTGGTAGGGTTGTTTTGTCTTTATCCTGCGTGACCGACTGGTCGATTGCCAGCACGCGGACATTCTCCAAAATAGCCGCTGAAACGACCTTAGACTGAGACTGACCATTAGAGGTAAATTGTACCTCACGCGTCAGAATAATGTCGACGCGATCATCTGGAAGCACAAAACCCGCAACAGCTGTTTCTGGGCTGATTGGGAAGGAGACAGCGCGCATGCCGGGCGTAAGCAGTGCGGCCATCGCCCCTGTTTTTGCATCAACATCGACAATTTTGCTGGCGAGCACAGGTTCGCCCTTCACCATGGCTTGGCGAACGATGCCATTGGTTAGCTCTTCAATTGCCTTGGGACTTTTTGATTGCAAGATGAATCCGGGCGCAGCAGCGCTGGTCGGGGTATAGGCTTCCCATCCCAAGGAGGACGGCGAAATGCGTTCGCCCACAACCATATCGCGCTTAGCAACCAAAACATTGACGGTTTCGACCTTGGCCTCGACAACCGCAACCGGTTGCGCGACTTGTGGGTTTCCGGCTTGCGACCGCATCCAAATGAATGCGCCACCTGCGACTAGCAAAGCACCGCCAATGATCGAGATTTGCCGAATATTCACGCTACGCATCTCCCGCTCAGGGTTCTTGCAGGCCAATTTCCTGCTGAACCCTTAGAGAATCACCCAAATCCAAAACGATTTACCGGACGACCATGCGTAAATAGGTTCTAAGAAGAGGTTAACGCGATGATTTCTTTGGTTCAAGAAATGCAAACAATTTACACAATTTTAGGTTAAATGCTTGGAAACCAAACGGTATATGGCGTTGCAAGAATTGCCCCAATTCCCAAAGCAACCCCGTAAGGGACGGCTGCGGATTTCCGTAATAGTCGACGTGCCCAGCGCGGACTCTTGGGCAGACCAAACTGCTTCGCCAGGCGGCGGCCCAAGATAAGGAACAGCACCAAGATTCCACCAGCTATGGCCGTGTATAGGATGAATGGCATCATAGCTGCTGGCCCAAGCCACAAGGCTGCAGCACCGGTCAATTTGGCATCACCGCCGCCATAAACGCCGATTAAGAACATGCCCATGGCAATGATCGTAGTTACTAGGCCAACCCCAACGTGGGCCGCGAGATCATTCACGCCTAAGCCCATCGGCAACGCGAAAACTAGAAAACCTGCCGCAATCAGCATGTTTAGTTTGTTTGTGATTAGGAATGTGCGAACATCGCCTATCCCAGCCCAGATCATGGCCCCCGAAAAGGCGATCAAGCCTGCAGCTGCTGCAAATGTTTCAGGTCCAAGTGTCATGGTCGCCTTTTAGCACGGTTCCGCTAAGCCAAGGTAAATGGCGCTGAGGGAGCTAGGCTGGGGTAAAGAACAAAAAAAAGGCGCTTGGTCCGGAGACCAAGCGCCAATTTTAACAGACAAAGTCTGTATTAGCGGCTGCCGATCGAGGTACCGATCGAGTTGAAGCGGGCGCTCATGTTGTTGCCCAAGGTGCCCAACGAGGTGATCAGAACAACAGCGATCAAAGCTGCGATCAGACCGTATTCGATAGCGGTTGCACCGGACTCATTGTTGCGGATTTTCTTGAAAAGCTTTTTCATTTTTAGGTTCCCATTCTACATGCGACCGGGTGGTTGAAGTCTTGATTGCTTCTAATTCCCTGTGTCCTCATCGTTCTAGCGAAGACTCATAAACATGGCGTAAACTGAAACGTAAAAATTGAACTGACATGCCACTTTCTCGGCACATTTGCGGCCACACAAATTCAACTTACTGATTTTAATGATGATTTTTGTGTCTTCTTTTGCCAAAATTTCTGCAACTTCATAGGTTCCGTAGAATTAGATAGAAAATACGAAGTAATATGTTACCGCTCAAAGTACAAAGCACAGCCCATTAAGCCATAAAAACTAGCATTTCTCCCTCAGAAAATTGAAAGTTGTTCACCCGGGATCAGTCGCACTTTCCTCCTGGGGTTTGCTTTATATCTTATACGCGTAGGAGAACATCTTGTACGCGTCGGAGAGCAAAGAGACGCTTGGCCCGAAGACCAAGCGCCAATTTTAATTGACAAAGTCTGTATTAGCGGCTGCCGATCGAGGTACCAATCGAGTTGAAGCGTTCGCTCATATTGTTGCCCAAGGTGCTTAACGAGCTAATCAGAACCACAGCGATCAAAGCTGCGATCAAGCCGTACTCGATAGCGGTAGCACCGGACTCATTGTTGCGGATTTTCTTCAAAAACTTTTTCATCTTTAGGTTTCCTTTCTACATGCGACCAGGGGGTTGAAGTCTTGATTGCTTCCATTTCCCCGTGTCCGCCTCGTTCTCTTGAAGACTCATGAACAGCGCGTTAACTGAATCGTAAGAATTGATCCGACATGCCACTTTTTCAGCGAATTTATGGCATAGCTGTCGTAACTATCTGATTTTAAATACTATTATTTGCCACATTTTGCCAAAATTTCGACACTTTTGTAATTTCCGGAGAATTGGGTAAAAAATATGGAGTAATATGTTACCGCTCAAAATACAAAAATCAGTCAGCAGTGCAAAAAACAAATATTTTCTTTTTCATGAAACTATAAGTTGTGTGTCTTATATTGGACGAATTTACCCGAAGGTATCTTCTCTACATATTATACGCGCATGGAAAGGGGGAATTATTCAAACTTTTCGTCGTCACAAGTTGCGAGATTTTCGGCCTCAAGCGGCGTTTACTTGTTAATGGCTGGTTTACAGGTGGGCGGTAAAACAAGCAGCAGCACGGAGTTCTGTCATGTCCAACTTTCCAAAATCATTGGCTTTGTTTGCCAGCGCCTTTGTCGTACTGGTTGCAAGTTCGGCAGCCGCGCAATCTTTTCAATTGGAAGTCGATCAAACCCAACCCTTGCGCTTTGAGCGCCCAGTGACGGGTGTGGTTGTCGGAAATGCCAGCATTGCCGATGTGATTGTCCATGATGCCCGCGTGCTCTTCGTCATCGGCAAGTCAACCGGCACGACAGAGATTACCGCTGTAGACGCCGCGGGCCGCACGGTGTTTTCGGGTACTGTGCAAGTGCGGCCAGCTAATGTGCGCGACATGGTTACCATTCAACGTGGCAGAGAGATTTCCACTGCAATCTGTCAGGAGCGGTGCATCCCGAATGTTCATTCTGAGGGGACCACGCAGGGCAATAATCCCGCGGTGACGGCCATCAACCAGCGATCGGGTTTTGCTGCGGGCTCAGGTTCGCGCCAATAGAGCGCAGATCGTCGTTAATAGATAAAAATGTCATCGTCGCTTTAAGCAGGCTGAAAGGCCCTCTGTGCTTAGTGGGCCTGCGTTGAAGGAGTGGACGATGTCTGCATTGCTCTCGATCATGGTTAAGCGGCTGCGTTCTCGTCGTGCTAAGCAGGGCAAGCGGGGCACGGCTGCTGTTGAATTCGCGATGGTCGCCACGCCATTCATCTTCATGTTGTTTGGCATTTTCGAAACCATGATGATCTTCTTTGTGCAGACGACGCTAGAAGCCGCCGTCGCCGAAGAAGCACGGAAAATTCGAACAGGTCAGGCACAATCTACTTCTGCCCCAATTACAAAGACCCAGTTTAAAGCCAATGTTTGTGCCCGCATGATGGGCTTGGCTGATTGTAATGCCCGCTTGTTTGTTCAAGTTCAGAACCAGCCCGTGTCTGGTACTTTGCCTGTTCCCTGGGCAGATGGGACCTTAACACCGGGTTCAGCCGCCGATGAGCCCTATGAGACGACAGCAGCCAACGCGATTGTTGTGGTGCGCGGCTATTATGTCTGGCCCTTGATGACCCCTGGCATTTCCAACGCCATGCGGAATTTCTCCGACACGTCTTCGGGCGGCACCCTCGGAAACTATAACCGCATCATTGCCGCAACATCGGCATTCCGTAACGAACCGTTCAATTGAGGTTGTTTGTAATGACGTTCAAAACCTCACTTAAAAACAGACTGAGTCCTCTAAGTCAGGCATCGCAAAACCGCACCGCCGAGCGCGGCGTTTCCGCCGTCGAGTTTGCTTTGATCGCGCCGCTAATGATCCTTATGCTGTTTGGGGCTTCAGAAGTTAGTCAAGCCGTCAGTGTCGACCGGAAAGTGACTCTCGCTGCGTCAACATTGGGCGATTTGGCCGCGCAAACTGACCGGGTAAGCTGTACGGATCTCGCCCAAATAGCCAACGTAACGCGCGGTGTTTTTGCCCCTTATACGGCGACAAGCCCGTCGCTTGTGGTGGGCTCCATCGCCCTACAAGCCGGCACCCCGAAAGTAGAGTGGAGCCAAGAAATTGATGGCACCGGCGGCTGCGCCAATGTCAACAACAGCCATTCTTTGAAAGTTGGGAATACGGTTGCGGTCGACACAGGCCTGTTTGCAACAAATGGTGGCGTCGTTGTTGGGGAAGTCACCCTTCAATACACCTCGCTGGGAACCTCGTTTCTATCAGGCACCACGACCATGCGGGAACGTTTTTACTTTCGCCCCCGTAAGTCCGCCAAACTCTGCTTGACGGGTGTGTCTACGCCGGGTTGCTAGCCTGAGCTCACAGCTGCTCTCAGGCTTTCAAAGCGCGCTGGGTCCGTATCCAAGGCTAATCCGTTCAAGGTGCGGATTGGTCGTACGCCTGTAATGGCGTTGGTTAAGCAAGCTGCCTCGCATCTGGTGAGATCAACAAGGCTGACCCGACCTTCAGCGACAAGTCCAGCGCGGATCAAACGCCCCCGAATGATCCCGGGTAGGGCCCCATCTTCGATCGGTGGGGTGCGCCAGGTACCCTCAACCTTGATCATCACATTCGAACTTGTCGCGCAGGCAATTGACTCATCGGGTCCACGCATCAGGCCGTCATCAGCCCCCTGCGCCTGCGCTATCGACAAGGCGACGATATTGTCGACATACGATAAAGTCTTGAAGCGTGCGGACGGGGCTCCCCCAGCGCGCCAAACATCCACAATACAGACCTCTACAGGCGGGAATTCAGCGGGCACGGCGGCAAGTGTCGCCAACAGGTTGGGTTGACTATTCTCAGGTATTTTTAATCCCCTTGGCCCTGTTCCGCGCGTAAGTGTCAGGCGCAGCGCTCCTCTTTTTAAGCCACTTTTTGCTGCAAGGCTCAACAGGCCTTGTTCAATTGACGCAATGTCAAACGGGATCGAAAGCCCTAACTGGCTAGCCCCATGGCCCATTCGGGCCATATGATCTTCGAAGAAGCGAATTTCTTGGCCAGTCCAAAGCAAGGTTTCAAACAGGCCATCGCCAAGGGTAAAGCCGCGATCGCTTGGATCAATTCGGACATTGGCGATTTTTTCCAGGCGGCCATCAAACCAACAGAGTTCTCCAAGCGTGGAAGATGTCACGCCACATCTCCCCGATTGGCGGCAATACGAAGCGCACGCGCTTTCACCAAAATTTCCTCATATTCGTTTGGCGGCTCACTATCTGCCACAATGCCAGCGCCAGCGCGGGCGTCAATCTGCCAAAGATCGCCATTCCTGCGGCACGCAGCGGTTCGAATCAACACATTGGAATCGGCTGCTCCGTCAAAGCCAACCCGGATCATGGAGCCGCACCAAGGGCCGCGCGGCTCACCTTCTAGCTCGCTAATGATCTCCATGGCGCGGACTTTGGGTGCGCCTGTGATGGATCCCGGTGGGAAACAACTGCGCAGGGCATCGAAAAAGCTAAGGCCTGGCTTTTGACGGCCGCGCACTTCCGATACTAAGTGATGCACCGTGGAAAAGCTCTCTAAATCGCACAGGCGTGGCACCTTCACACTGCCTGCCTCGCAGACACGGGCAATGTCATTGCGCATCAAATCAACAATCATCAAATTTTCAGCTCGGTCTTTATCGCTGGCAAGCAGGGACTGCGCACTTCGGCTGTCTTGAGCTGGATCTTTGTAACGCGGAGCGGTGCCTTTGATTGGGCGAGTTTCCAAGGTGCCTGACGGGTCTCGAGAGATAAAGCGCTCTGGCGAGTGGGATGCCACAACCTTATCGCCTAGGCATAGATAGGCCGCAAACGGGGAAGGATGACGCCCCATCAGCCGACAAAACAACTCCATAGGCGTGTCATCTGGCGCGAGTTGGCCCGAGAAGCGTGCAGATATATTGGCCTGAAATATGTCACCCGCATGGATATAGTCGACAGCGCGTGCGATCTGTCTTTCGACGGTCGCGCGCGGCAAAGACGGGATCAGCGCCAGTTCGGTGGGCGCTTCTACGGCCTTTAAGGGCAGCGGGCGGGCGGCCTCCAGAGAGGTTGCCAGTTTTTGTGCGCGCTGCTCAGCCAAGGCAAAGTCCAAATGTCCAGCGTTATTGAGGCCCCAAGATAATACCCAAGCTCTTTGATTTTCTGCATCAAATACGGCCAAAGTATCATACAGGCCCAGCCAAACATCTGGCCACGCATTGGGCCAGGTTTCTCTGCCAGTCTCTGGTAAAACCTCGAAGGCGTGGCCAAGTTCGTAACTCAAAAGGCCGGCCCACCCTCCTTGAAATGGTCCCAGATCTGGGTGCAGCTTGATACCGGGGGCTACTAAGGCTTCATCCAAGTCTATAAAGGGATCATGGCCAGCGCTTCGGTGCCAGCTATGGATGCGAACCGGCTCTGCCATCACATATGACCACCGCGACAGAGCATGGGTGCCGCCGCCGATGAATCCAAGACATCCGGCCTCCTGCTCTAACGAGGCAAGCGCCTGCAGCGCGGGCTGCCAGGAAAGAGAGCGAACGGCGGGGTGCGTCACGTGGGCGTCTTTACGTCAGAGGATCCGGGGCTGTTCGCAATCTAGTAGGTCCCGCTTTCAAGGCGAGGTGGCTGCTTGACAAAAAGCATGAGGAAGAGGCCACCGATTAGCAAAAATCCAGTCGATGCCAATCCAATCTGTTGGCTTTGAAACGCCTTGGTGAATATCCCTACCAACATTGGGCCCATCCAAACGGTGGCCGAACCTGCCAAAGAGTAAAGCCCAAAGAATTCTCCTTCCATACCCTTGGGGGCAAGTCTGGCCATCAAGGTGCGTGAGGAGGCATAGGCTGCTGTGATGGATATGGCGATGATGATTGCCCCACATACAAATACGACTTCGGGCAGAGTGGTGAACATGGGCGCATTCCAAATTGGGGTGTCTGGCACCACGGGCAAGCCAAACACATGGGTCTTGGACTGCGCGGTTAAGACAATCAAACACAATAAGGTTACGCCAATTTCTGCGATGATGGACCATTTTGCTCCTATCCGCGCATCAACTCTGCCCGCAACTAAGCCGCCAAAAACCGCAAATATCGACAAGATCACACCATAGGCGGACATCTCCAAGAGGTCCCAGCCAAACACACCCGCTGCGGTCACCCCCGCAACAATTAGAATGGCGGTTTTGCCGTCGACATAAAGCATGCGGGCAATCAGATAGAGGCCGGCATTGCGGTCGACACGAAATAGACGACCAACGGCTTTGAACATGCCCACGACCCCATCAATAGCTGCTTTTGACGGTTTCATGCCGGAAGGCTTTTTGTCGCGAGAGAAGAAAAACAAAGGTAAGGCAGCTATCGCAAACCAAATGGCAGTCATTGGCGCGACAATACGGCTGGTCTCATGGGTTGCAGTGTCCAGGCCGAACAGAGGCTGGCTGGGCACAAAGCTCCAATCCACGCGCCCGGGAAACGCTAAGCCCCATAGGACAAAGATCAAGAAGACGACTGAAGCCAAATTACCGAGGGCTAGTCCAAGCCCAGATGCGTGCGGCAAAGTGGCTGGCGTAGAGGCCGTTTGTAACATCGCATTGTGCAGCACTTCGGTATAAGCAAACATGGCCCCGAGTGCTGTGGTCAAGGTGCCGATCATCACAATCGATAGTCCGCCTTGGCCGGCGGGCAGGGCCCACCATAGGCTAAAAATAGCCAGAACCATGGTAAAACTGACGACACCCAAGATCGGCTTGCGGTTACCAAAGCGGTCTGCAATGGCACCAAGAAATGGGCCCGTCAGGGCGACGATTATCCCAGCCAGCGTATGCCAACTCGCGATGGTTGCCTGTCCTACCACGGGGTCTGAAAACACGGTCGTCGCAATATATGGCGCAAGAATATAAATCGTGCACAAGATCACATAAGGATTACGGCCGGCCTCAAAACACGCCCAAGACAGGGCAGAGCGGTCTAGCTTTTCAGGTGAACGGGTCGTTGGTGTTGCGGTTGGGCTGCTTATCTCAGTCACAGGAACTTCCTTCAGCGCCAATTAGGCGACCCGCTCTGCCTTCAAGCGTCGCCCATCATGTCCTGCTTATGGCAAGCGGTAAAGGGCGGGCCATACCTAGCCCAATAACGGTCATATCTTTCTTTCCCAACCCTTTACTTTGATTGATCCCCCCGCCATTTAGCAGGCCAGATCAATAACCAATTTAGGAGCGGCAGCGATGAGCTATGTTCTAATCCATAATCCGGGCTGCGGCTCGTCGAAAAAGGGTCTTGAAGTGCTGGAGGCTGCCGGCATTCAGCCCGAAATCCGCCGCTATATGCTGGTGGCAGAGCGTTTGAGCGTTGATGAACTCAAAGAAATCGCCCAAAAAATGGGTGGGGTTTCGCCTCGCGCCTTCATGCGCGAAAAGGATGCTGCTGACGCGGGTCTTCCTGCGGATGCAAGTGATGCGGATGTGTTTGCCGCGATGGCCAAGAACCCTAAGCTTATCCAGCGTCCGATTGGAATAAATGGCGACAAGGCGGTTCTTGGTCGTCCAAACTCTGCTCTTTTGACCATTATCTGAGGCCGTCTCCGCGACGCGTAGATGGTGGGGTGCCGATGCTTATTCTGGCCATAGATACAGCGCTAAATGCCTGCTCCGTGGCGGTTCTGCGATCGGGCGAAGTCCTTGTGTCGCGCGTCGAGCCCATGGCCAAAGGTCAGGCGGAGCGCCTCGCCCCCATGGTGCATGAAGTGCTGATAGAGGCGGGGGTTAATGCGGCTCAGATTGATCGCATTGCTGTGACACGCGGTCCTGGTGCCTTTACAGGACTCCGTATCGGCCTTGCCTTTGCGCGTGGTTTAGCAGTGGCTTTGGATCGACCCTGCCTCGGCATTTCGACGCTGGAAGTCCTGGCCCATGGTGCGGCGGCTCAGCGTACCTTGGCGGCCATTGATGTAGCCGGAAGTCTATTTGTCGGGGCGTGGGAGGGGCGCGTGTGCGTCATCGAGCCGTGTCGCCTTGATGTCGAAAGCGTGCTCGATCGCCTCCATGGGGAATGGAGTTTAACCGGGCCGGGCGCAGCCAGTCTGGCCCGACTTCGCCCGGATTGGCAGGTGGTGAAGCAAGATGTGCCAGACCCTGTGATATTGGCGCAATTGGCCCAGGACCTTGACCCGGCCAGCAATCCACCCGCCCCGCTTTACTTGCGCGGACATGAGGCAAAGCTTCCCGGGGGGCTCTCTTTGGAAACTGCGCTGACATGACTTTGCGCCGTGCGCACCCCTCAGATGCGGCGGCCCTTGCCCGCATCCACCAATCTGCGTTTGATCATTCATGGTCGGAGGCCGACTTTGCTACTTATGTGGCATCAGATTTTGTTTGGATCATTGGCAAGCCGATTGCAGGCTTTTTGTTGGTTCGCGCTATTGGCGACGAAGCTGAGATTTTGACCTTGGCTGTTGATCCATCAGCGCGACGAAATGGGCACGCCGCCGCTCTTCTCACCGCTTCGAAACAAGACTTGGTCGGACATGGTGTCGTTCGTCTTTTCTTGGAAGTTGCCGCCGATAATCTGCCGGCTTTAGCGCTCTATGAAGGCCATGGATTTACGCCAATCGGCGTCCGCAAAGCCTATTATCGGCGCGAAAATGGCCCGAATATGGACGCAAAGCTTCTTTCTTGTGCGTTGACTACAGCACATTGATGTCAAAGCTGTAGACGAAACAGCGCAAACCTCGCATATCTTAACCATGACGGATGGAACCACTATGCCTGATCGCATTGAAGCCCTTTGCGTGGAAAAAGGTCTGCGTATGACCGAGCAGCGCCGCATCATCGCGCGCACTCTGTCGGAAGCCAAAGATCATCCTGACGTGGAAGAATTGCACCGCCGCGCGGCGGCGGTCGACAAGGGCATTTCTATCGCCACGGTCTATCGCACGGTCCGCTTGTTTGAAGAAAGCGGCATCCTCGAACGTCACGATTTTCGCGATGGGCGTTCGCGCTATGAAGAAGCAGGCGCAGAGCATCATGACCATTTGATCGATATGAAAACAGGCCGCGTCCTTGAATTCGTCGATCCTGAGATCGAGCGCCTTCAACAAGAAATCGCTCGTCGTTTGGGCTATCGGTTGATCGACCATCGGCTCGAGCTTTATGGCGTCCCGCTTGAGGACTCGTGATACCGCGGCCTCTTGCCGTCCGCTTACCCTTTCTCCCAACAAAAGGCTGCCCCTATGTTCAAAAAGAGACTGACGTCCCTCATGTTGATTTCGTGCGTTGCGCTTGTGGCGTGCCAGCCTGCCGGTGCCAATCAAGATAAGTCGGTAATGGATGGCGTCGATGGCAAAGCGGCAGAAGCGCCGCTGGACGCGAATGGCCAGGCCGCGAAGGAGTTTCTGGAAAAGAATAAGAGCGCGCCTGGCGTGATCACGACGGCCTCGGGCCTGCAATATGCCGTCATTGCCAAGGGTCCAGAGACTGGACCAAAGCCGGCAGTCGATTCGATGGTTCAGGTGAATTACGAAGGTAAGCTTCTCAATGGCGAAGTGTTTGATAGCTCTTTTGCCCGTGGCGAAGCGGCAGAGTTTCAAGTCGGTGCTTTGATCCCAGCCTGGGTTGAAGCTTTGCAAATGATGCGCCCTGGCGATGAATGGACGATTTGGGTGCCGCCCGCCCTAGGCTATGGTGCCCAAGGCGGTGGCCCAATTCCGCCGAACTCGCTTTTGATCTTCCGCATGAAGCTGGAAAAGATCGTGGGTGGCCCTGATTCCGATGCGGGGATTCAGGCTGAAAAGGGTGCGACCCGCTGATTTTTTAGCCTTTGCACCCACTTCGCTGAGGAAGCCTGCGCCAAAGCTGGTGACAAGGCGGCTTCCTCAGCCTATAAGGCGTTTAACAGATCGACTTTGATCGCCTGAGGCGGTCAAAGCGGCTCCGGGTCACCGGGGCCGCTTTTTGTTTGTTCTGAAACCTGCCGACCTCCTTAGAGGGATGGCGCAATAGATTGAGACCCACGTGCGCACAACGTCGCCTTATGAAGACAAACTCTTGGCTCTAATTGAGCCTGCTGCCCGTGATTTGGGCTATGAGATTGTGCGCGTGCGTCTGATGGGATCGCGCCGCAAGACCTTTCAGATCATGGCAGAGCGTCCCGATGGCCGTATGTCGTCCGGCGATTGCGAAAAGCTGTCGCGGGGCTTGAGCCCGCTTCTTGAAGCCGAAGACCCGATTGAGGGGGAATATGCGCTGGAAGTCTCTTCTCCCGGCATTGATCGTCCTTTGACCCGCTTTTCGGATTTTGATCGCTGGATCGGCTGGGAAGCGAAGTTAGAGCTGGATCGCGGTATCGAAGGGCGCAAGCGCTTCTCCGGTGAGCTGGCTGGAACTGAAGACACGAATATCTGCATCAATCTCGAAGGCGAAGAAGACACAGCCCTCATCCCCTTCGAATGGATCGCCAGCGCCCGCTTGGTGCTGACGGACGATCTAATCCGCGAATCCTTGCGCCGTCGCGGGGCAGATGAAGACGAACTTGAGCAACTGGAAAAAGCTCTGGATGACGATCAGGTGGAATTTGTCACCGATGATGTCCTGCCAGATGTGGATCCAGATCTAACCTAATCAGCCCATTCCGTTTCAGAAGGAAGACAAACATGGCCATTTCCGCCAACCGGCTTGAACTTTTGTCCATCGCCCGCTCGGTCGCATATGAAAAGAATATCGACGAATCGATCGTGGTTGAAGCGATTGAAGAGGCGATCAGCAAAGCTGCCCGCGCCCGCTATGGTGCTGACCATCAGATTGATGCTCGCATCAATCCAAAGTCAGGTGAACTGACCCTGAAGCGCAAGCAGACGGTGGTTGCGACCCAAGACGATGTCGAAAACCCCAGCCAGCAAATTCCGCTGTCGGTTGCTAAGCGTATCGACCCCAGTGTGGATGTGGGCCATGTCTTTGAAGAAGACCTGCCCTTGTTCGACTTTGGCCGCGTGATGTCCTTGACCGGTAAGCAGGTCATCACCCAGCGGGTCCGCGAAGCAGAGCGTGATAAGCAGTTTGAAGAATACAAGGACCGCGTTGCCGACATCATTAATGGCATAGTCAAGCGCGTTGAATATGGCAATGTGATCGTCGATCTGGGTCGTGGCGAAGGCGTTATCCGCCGTGATCAGACCTTGCCACGCGAAAATCTGAACATGGGTGACCGCGTCCGCTGCTATATCTACGACGTGCGTCGTGAGCCAAAAGGCCCACAAATTTTCCTGTCGCGCGCCCATCCAGGCTTCATGGCGAAGTTGTTCGAAGCTGAAGTACCTGAAGTTTATGACGGCGTCATCGAAATCAAGGCGGTTGCCCGTGATCCGTCCTCGCGCGCCAAGATCGCCGTTTTCAGCCATGACAATTCAATCGATCCTGTGGGCGCTTGCGTCGGTATGCGTGGTTCGCGGGTTCAGGCAGTGGTCGGCGAATTGGGTGGCGAGAAAATCGACATTATTCCTTGGTCGCCCGACCCTGCAACCTTTATCGTGAATGCGCTTCAGCCTGCTGAAGTGACCAAAGTGGTTCTCGACGAAGACGAAAACCGCGTGGAAGTCGTGGTTCCAGATGAGCAATTGAGCTTGGCCATTGGTCGTCGCGGCCAAAACGTCCGCCTTGCCAGCCAATTGACTGGCTGGTCGATCGATATTCTGACCGAAGAAGAAGAGCGTTCGCGCCGCGAGAAAGAAGCCAACAGCCGCACCGAATTGTTCATGGGTGCAATCGACGTTGATGAGATGATGGCCCGCCTTCTGGTTTCGGAAGGCTTCGAAACCATCGAAGAATTGGCCTATGTTGAATTGGGCGACCTGTTGCAGATTGAAGGCTTTGACGAAGACGTCTCCGCCGAGCTGCAAGCCCGCGCCCGCGATTACATCGAACGCGCTCAAAACGAACTCAATACCAAGCGCACCAGCCTTGGCGTCGAAGACGAAGTTTTGGGTCTGCCCGGGGTTACGCTGGAAATCGCCATCAAATTGGGTGAAGGCGGCGTGAAAACTGTGGAAGACGTCGCAGGCTTGGTTTCAGACGATCTGCGTGGCTGGTTTGAAGTCAAGAATGGTGAGAAAGTCCGCTTCCCAGGCCTTTTGGAAGGCATGAGCATGAGCGTTGAGCAAGCGGATGCGCTGATCATGGCTGCACGTGTCGCCATGGGCTGGGTTGAGGCTCCTGCGGCTGAAGAAGCCGAAGCAGAGGCGGAAGTTGCCGCCGATGGACAAGAGTGAGCGACGTGAAGGCGCCGGACGCGTTCGGCGCTGTGTAGCCACCGGAGAGGTTCAGCCCGAGGCTGGCCTTATCCGATTTGTGGCCGATCCTGACGGCTGGGTCTTTCCTGATCCAGCCGCACGGGCACCCGGTCGTGGGGTGTGGGTAACCTCCACGCGGGAGGCTGTAGGCCTTGCTATCAAGAAAGGTGCTTTTTCGCGGGGCCTCAAGCGCGAGGCGAAGCCACGCGAAGATTTGATGGACAGACTAGTCGAGGCCTTGCGGCAGCGCTGTTTGAATCAGCTCTCGATTGCGCGAAAAGCCGGCGAAATTGTTCTTGGCAATGATCAAGTTGCCTCGGCGTTGCGAACAACAAAGCCAGCTTGGCGTATTGAAGCCAGTGACGGATCGCCAGATGGTCGAGGTAAATTAGACGGTCTGTCGCGCGCGTGGGGCGGGGTGCCAACTGCAGGCTGTTTCACTGGGGTGGAAATGGGCATGGCGTTAGGACGCGATGTTGTGATACATGCTATCTTAATGCCAGGGCGTTTAGCAGACAGCTGGACGACGGACATTAGGCGCTTAGCGGGTTTTATTCCATTAGTGCCCGATGATTGGCCAAGGGACGGCACCTATATATAGGGGCAGGTCTATTTGGAACTGGACGAAGCCGATCTTGACCGGCACAGGACGCCCGGGCGGTAACCCTGCTCGAACGGCGGTTTTTGTGCTTGCTGGACCTAATTTTGGGGCCAAAGGCCGGTTTAAATTTTACGACGCGCCACTGCGTGCGCAAGGATGAGCATGAGCGACGGTAACGACAACGAAAACCAAACGGGGCGTAAGCCTCTGACCCTTTCCCGCAATGTGGGCGCTGGCACCGTTCGCCAGAGCTTTTCGCATGGGCGCACCAACCAAGTTGTGGTTGAGGTCAAGAAGAAACGCACCATCGGCCCTGGCGAAGCACCTGCCGCCGGCGCACCTGGATCTGTGCCAAAGCCAGCCTTTACCCCGCCTTCCCGTCCTGCAGCCCCCGTGGCCGCAGCGCCCGCCGCAAAGCCTGCGGCACCGGCTCAATCCGACGAGTCGCGTCAAGCGCCTGCACGTACCACCAAGACTTTGGGTCTGTCTGACAGCGAAATGAAAGCCCGCATGGCTGCGCTCGAGCGTGCGCGGGAACAAGAACAAATCCGCCGCCAACAGCAATTGGCCGAAGCTGAACTGCGCCAGCGTCGTGAAGAGGCTGATCGTCGTCGCGCCGAGGAAGAACGTCAGCTCGCCGAAGCAGAAGCGCAACGCAAGCGTCAGCAAGAAGAAGAGCAGCGGGCCGCCGAAGCCCGCCGCGTTGCAGCACAAGCTGCGCTCAACATCCAAAATGACGGCCCTGTTCGTGGCCGCGAAGAAGCGGCACCAGCCTATGAGCCTGAGCCGCAAGCTTTAGGTGCCGACCGTGACGATGATGCTGGCGAAGCCCCTTCTGGCGAAGAAGGCGAAGACGGCGACTTGTTGTCGGAATTGGGTGGCCGGGTAAAGCGGCAGAAGGTTGCGGTCGTGCGCGCACCCCCTGTCTCGCGCGCCAAAGGTGCGCAGCAGCGCCGCTCGGGCAAACTGACGATTACATCGGCCTTGGGCGACGATTCAGATCGTCAGCGTTCATTGGCTTCAGTTCGACGTGCCCGTGAAAAAGAACGCGATCGCCGCTTGCGCATGCTGAAGGGTCAAGAGCAGACCAAGCAAGTGCGCGAAGTCGTTGTGCCCGAAGTCATCACCGTGGCCGAATTGGCCAACCGGATGGCCGAGCGCCTGACAGACGTCATCAAATATCTGATGAAGCAAGGTCAGATGATGAAGGGTGCGGATAATCTCGATGCAGATACCGCCGAATTGATCGTCACCGACTTTGGTCACACCGTGAAGCGCGTGGCGGAATCAGACGTTGAAATTGGCCTCGAAGGTGAAGCTGATACCGACGAGAACCAATTGCCACGTCCACCTGTTGTCACCATCATGGGCCATGTGGACCATGGTAAGACCTCGCTTTTGGATGCCATCCGCTCTGCCGATACCGTCAAGGGCGAAGCTGGCGGGATTACCCAGCATATCGGTGCCTATCAGGTGCGTTTGGCCAATGGCGAGCGTGTGACCTTCTTAGATACGCCAGGTCACGCAGCCTTCTCTAGCATGCGGGCGCGTGGTGCCAGCATTACAGACGTGGTGGTTTTGGTGGTCGCGGCAGACGATGGTGTCATGCCACAAACGGTAGAGGCGATTAATCACGCCAAAGCCGCTGGCGTTCCCATCATTGTGGCTGTCAACAAAATCGACAAGCCAGAGGCTAATCCGCAAAAGGTCTTGAACGAGCTTCTGCAATATGAAGTTCTGACGGAGGCCGTGGGTGGCGACACCTTGTGGGTGCCCGTCTCGGCAAAAGAGCGCACAAATCTGGATACCCTGTTGGAAACCATCCTGCTGCAGTCGGAAGTTTTGGACTTGAAAGCCAATCCAGATCGCGCCGCAGAAGGTGCCGTCATCGAAGCCAAGCTCGACAAGGGCCGGGGTTCGGTCGCGACCGTTCTGGTACAGCGTGGGACCTTGAAGCGCGGCGATCTGGTCGTGGCCGGCACCCAATGGGGCCGTGTTCGCGCTTTGACCGACGAGCGTGGCCAAACCTTGCAATCGGCAGGCCCATCGCAACCCGTTGAGATCTTAGGTCTTGATGGAACGCCAGAGCCCGGCGATGTCGTGGTTGTGGTCGACAGCGAAGCCCGTGCCCGCGAAGTCACCGATTACCGGATCCGCATGAAGCGGGAAAAGGTCGTCGTGCGCCAAACCGCGCGTTCGGGTCTGGAAGCCATGTTGGCCCGCATCAAGGATGCCGAAGTCAAGGAATTCCCCCTTATCGTCAAAGCCGATGTGGGCGGGTCTGCCGAAGCTATTACCGCCGCGCTCGAGAAACTCTCGACCGAGGAAGTGCGCGCCAAAGTTATCCACCAAGCCGTTGGTGGGATTACCGAGAGCGACGTGCTTTTGGCCAAGTCATCCGGCGCACCAATTCTTGCCTTCAATACACGTGCACCCAAGCAAGTGCGCGATCTGGCCGAGCATGAAGGCGTTGAGATCCGTTATTATTCCATCATCTACAATCTGTTGGATGATGTGAAAGACATTCTCTCCGGCATGTTGGAGCCAGAGCGGAAAGAAACCTTCTTGGGCTATGCCCAAATCTTGCAGGTGTTCAACATCACCAAGGTTGGCAAAATTGCTGGCTGTAAGATCAATGAAGGCAATATCAAACGCGGTTGCGGTGTTCGCTTGCTGCGCGATGATGTCGTCATTCACGAAGGCAAGCTCTCTACCTTGAAGCGCTTTAAGGACGAAGTCAGCGAAGTTTCGGCTGGCCAAGAATGCGGCATGGCATTTGAAGGCTATCAGGACCTGCGCGAAGGCGATCTGATTGAGTGCTTCGACGTGCAGATCATCAAGCGCAGTTTGTAGTGCGGTGCTTCTTTGTCGCACGATTGGAAACCTAGCCTCTCAAACGCCAAACAAGGCTTGAGAGGCTAGCGGCCATTCTTTTCGACATCCTAAAGCAAGTGCGCGGCGAGTTGCGGAACGCGCGCGGCGTCGCGAACGTCACTGCCGCTGATTGCTGGAGCCGTTGGAATACAACGCGCGGCCGGCACCTATGCAGCTGTAGTATCGGGCCAATCCCAGACGCCCTTTTTGCATATTCCCTAAAAAAACCTACGGTTGGCTCTTTGCCAGCGCCGAAGGGGCGGGCGGCTACAAGTCGAAGATCAAGCCCATCTCCGCCTAAATCGAGGCTAACATGCAGAGTTTAAGCCCACACATCCTTACATACGTTTCCGATGACGGCGCGGGGCAAATGTTTCGTTGACGCTTCCCAATCCAATTAAAGCGAGCGAGACGGACAATGATCACTCTTGGGCCCGACACCCTTACTCTACAAAACAAGAGCGGTGATACTGAAACCTTCGAGGTTAGAATCTTCCTGCATGACCCCAAAGAAGAAGGCACGCCTGAGCATGACGATGGCCTAGCCTATTATGGTGAAATCCTGCTCAGTTTCGCTTCCCACGAGCGCCGGATGAAGGCTTCATGTAAAAACAATATTGAGCTGGTCGGGGTCTTGATGATGTTTGCAGAGGCGTACATATCGAGGACATGTGAGGTTGATAATTTAACGCTGTTTCGAAATATGCCCGGGGACATAAAGGTGCCCACCGATATGTTTCGGTGAACCGGTTCGCGTCTTCGATATGAGGTTAGCATGCAGAGCTTAGGCCCACACATCATTCGGCATCAATTTCCCGATGGCGAAATCGAGGAAACGCCTGTTCACTTCAACTTCCTTGGTCCACGGGAGACAACTATTACTAATGGCGTCACAATCATTGAGGAGACAGGTGAAGTGATTATCGAGTTCCCTGATGGCGAACATCGGACCTTTATATCCGCATAAAACACTTTTGCGTTGGTTGGCTGGGCCATTGGATTGACCGAAGCTATGTTTATTGGGTGGAATAAAGAAGATGGCGCAAAGACTTACCGATTGCGTTCTGGCGACGTAAAGGGACCCGGAGATATGTTTTTGTAGTTGCGCAAGGCTTGCCGCTCAGCGTTTCCCTTGCCTCACGCAGGCCAAGCCGCTACTTCGGTCGCCCGCGCTGTATTGGAACAGCGGATAGTAGACATAAACCGCCTTTGACTGGTCGATCCCAGCATGGGCTTTGAAAGTTAAATCATGGCAAAGCGTTTCGATAATTCATCTGGCCCTACCCAGCGGCAATTGCGGGCAGGGGAAAACATTCGTCACGTGCTGGTCGAAATCCTGCGCCGGGGCGATATTCGCGACCCTGCCTTGGTGGACAAAAGCATCACGGTCGGCGAAGTCCGCATGAGCCCAGATTTGAAGCATGCCAATGTCTTTGTGGCGGCCCTTGGCCTTGAAGATGCCGAAGAGATTGCCAAGGCTCTGAACCGTGCTTCGAAATTCTTACGCGGTGAATGTGGGCGGGCGCTGGAAAGCAAATTTACCCCAGACCTGCGCTTTATTGCTGACACGTCCTATGACGCGGCCTTGAAGATGAATGATCTTTTCAACGATCCCAAGGTTCGCGCCGATCTGATCAAACCGGCGGATGAGGCCTGATGTCGCGGCGCAAGAAAGGCCAAGATGTGCATGGCTGGATCGTTCTGGATAAGGACTTGCACTTAACCTCCACCGATGCGGTTACGCGCGTCCGGCGGGCATTTGACGCGAAGAAGGCGGGCCATGCCGGCACACTCGACCCCTTGGCGACAGGCATTTTGCCGATTGCGCTCGGCGAGGCGACCAAGACGGTGGCTTGGCTGATGGAGGCTGAGAAGTCCTATCGCTTTACGGTCGAATGGGGTGCATCCACCGATACCCAAGACCGCGAAGGCAAAATCATCGCCACTTCCGATGTGCGGCCCAGCAAAGAGGCGATTGAAGAGGCTCTGAAAGGCTTCATCGGTGAAATCCAGCAAGTCCCGCCCATCTATAGCGCCATCAAGGTCGCGGGCGAACGCTCTTATGATCTGGCGCGTGATGGTGAAGTGCCTGAGCTCAAGGCACGGACCGTCTTGCTGATCGAAGCGAGCCTCGTCGATGTGCCCGACGCCGATCACGCCACGATTGAGTGCCGCTGTGGCAAGGGCTTTTACGTCCGCGCCTTGGCCCGTGACCTCGCAACAGCGCTTGGCGCGGAGGGCCATGTGAGTGCTTTGCGTCGTACCTCCGTCGGCCCATTCCATGAGAGCGCAGCAATAACACTGGAAAAGCTGCAGGAAGTGTGCAATAGCGACGCCGCGTCCGACAGCCTTTTGCCAGTTGAGACCGCGCTGGACGACATCCCGGCGCTGGCCGTAACAGCGGAAGAGGCTTTCAGGTTGCGGCAAGGCCGCGGGATTGTTCTTCTCCCCCACCAGGTTGAAGAGCTGCGCTCCAAGCGCAGACCACGTGTTGTTTCTGGCGAAGATATGAGCCGGGCAGCATTGGCAACCCTTCAAGGTCAAGCCGTGGCTATAGGCGACGCACGCGCGGGGCGGTTTGAGCCGGTCCGGGTGTTTCAACTCAGTGCGCGCGATTGAACCCGCCGCCAACCCAAAGGAAACCACGATGTCGGTATCACCAGAGCGTAAGCTCGAAATTATGAAAGAACATGGTCTCGCCCCGAACGACACGGGCAGCCCAGAAGTCCAAATCGCCATCCTGACCGAGCGGATTGTTAATCTGACTGAGCACTTCAAGTCTCACAAGAAGGACAACCACTCCCGTCGCGGTCTGTTGGCCATGGTATCTTTGCGTCGCCGTTTGCTGGACTATGTGAAGTCCCGCGATGTGGCACGTTATCAGGCCATTTTGACCAAGCACGGTCTGCGTCGCTAAGGCGTCGTGACAAAATCAATCAGGGCGGTGCGAGATGCGCCGCCCTTTTGCTATTTGCCCCTCAACCGAAATCGGTAATCGGGGTAAGATGAAAGATGGCCCCCGCATAGGGCGAGGGCTTTCTCCGGCAAGGACGCCGGACCCCTCAGTTCAGGAAGGCCTGGGCTGAGTTTTGTAGGCGGCAGCATGGGGAAGGCTCCATGATCTGCCAGAAGGAATGATGATGTTTGACATAAAGACTGTTTCGCTCGAATGGGGCGGACGTACGCTGACACTGGAAACTGGCCGCATGGCGCGCCAAGCCGACGGGGCCGTTTTGGCTACCTATGGCGACACACAAGTTCTCGCGACCGCTGTTGGTGCGCGTTCGGCCAAGCCGGGGATCGATTTCTTCCCCTTGACCGTAAACTACCAAGAAAAATTCTATGCAGCTGGCCGTATTCCCGGTGGCTATTTTAAGCGCGAAGGCCGTCCAACTGAAAAGGAAACCTTGGTTTCCCGCCTGATCGACCGCCCCATTCGTCCTCTGTTCGCCAAAGGCTTCAAGAACGAAACCCAAGTTGTGGTCACCACTCTGTCGCACGATCAGGAAAATGATCCCGATATCGTCGCCTTGGTGGCATCTTCGGCTGCTTTGGTTCTGTCGGGCCTGCCCTTCATGGGCCCGATTTCGGCCGCGCGCGTTGGCTATATCAATGGCGAATATGTGCTGAACCCAACCGTCGATCAGCTGAAGGAAAGCGACATGGATTTGGTGGTCGCAGGAACCGCTGAAGCCGTGATGATGGTTGAATCGGAAATCTACGAATTGTCCGAAGAAGTGGTGTTGGGCGGGGTATCCTTCGCGCACAAGCAAATGCAGCCTGTGATCGATCTGATCATCTCGTTGGCCGAGCAAGCCGCTAAAGATCCTTGGGACTTCCAAGCCGAAGATCACAGCGCCGAATATAAGGCTGTGAAGGACATGATCGGTGCCGAAATCGACGCGGCCTATCGCATCGCCGACAAGGGTGCCCGTCAGGACGCCGTTGGTGCAGCGAAGAAGCGCGCCGAAGCTGAATTGGTCGCTTCTGAAACCAAGCCAGACGGCATGGACCCATCGCTCTTCAAGACGGTCTGTAAAGAAGTCGAAAGCGATATCGTGCGCAGCGCCATCGTGAAGGAAGGCCGCCGCATTGATGGTCGTCCTGTCGACAAGGTTCGAGCGATTGTATCGGAAGCGGGCGTTCTCCCCCGTGCACACGGCTCGGCCCTGTTCACCCGCGGCGAAACCCAGGCTCTCGTGGTTGCCACTTTGGGTACTGCCGATGATGAGCAATTCATCGACAGCCTCGAAGGCACCTATAAAGAGCGCTTCATGCTGCATTATAACTTCCCTCCTTATTCGGTGGGCGAAGTTGGCCGCATGGGTGGCGCGGGTCGTCGCGAAATTGGTCACGGCAAGCTTGCTTGGCGTGCGATGCAAGCGGTTCTGCCAACCCCAGAACAATTCCCTTACACCATCCGTTTGGTGTCGGAGATCACCGAATCCAACGGCTCGTCCTCGATGGCGTCGGTCTGCGGTGCCTCTTTGGCTCTGATGGATGCAGGCGCCCCAATCAGCGCGCCCGTAGCAGGTGTGGCGATGGGTCTTGTGTTGCAAGATGATGGCAGCTTCGAAGTTCTGACCGACATTCTGGGTGATGAAGATCATCTGGGTGACATGGACTTTAAGGTCGCAGGGACCGAAAATGGCATCACTTCGCTGCAAATGGACATTAAGGTAGCCGGCATCACTGAGGAGATCATGAAGGTCGCGCTCACCCGTGCCCATGCTGGCCGGATGCACATTCTGGGCGAAATGGCCAAGTCCTTGACCGGTGCCCGTGGCGAACTCAATGCCTTTGCGCCAAAGATCGTGTCCTTCATGATCCCAACCGACAAGATTCGTGAAGTGATCGGCACCGGTGGCAAGGTCATCCGCGAAATCGTCGAAAAGACCGGTGCAAAAATCTCGATCGAAGATGATGGCAGCGTGAAAGTTGCCGCATCCGATCAAGACAAGATCGATGCCGCTGTGAAGTGGGTGAAGAGCATCACGGATGAAGCTGAAGTCGGCAAAATCTATGAAGGCAAAGTCGTCAAAGTCATGGAATTTGGTGCCTTTGTGAACTTCTTCGGTGCCAAAGACGGCCTCGTCCATATCTCGCAACTTGCTAACCGCAAGGTCGCGACTGTCGGCGAAATCGTCAAAGAAGGCGACACCGTGAAGGTGAAGCTGATGGGCTTTGATGACCGTGGCAAAACCCGCTTGTCGATGAAAGTCGTCGACCAAGCTACGGGCGAAGACATTGAAGAAAAGCTGAAAGCCGAACGTGCTGAGCGTGGGGAGCCTGAAGAGGTCGAACAACCCCGCGAGCGCAGCGAACGCCCCCGTCGCCGTCGCGACTAAGGCTCTCTGGCTTACCTGGTTTACTAACGGCGATTCCTTCGGGGGTCGCCGTTTTGGTTTGTGGGCGATTTGACAGGTCAAGTCGCCCGATCCCGCCAGAAGAAGCGGTTGGAAGGTGCATTCTTGTCTAGACCCATTTTGGTGGAAACCCTGTTTCACCAAAATGGGTGACCAGAATGGGCACCAAAGCGCTTCCAGATCAATTCTCTATTTCATCGATGTCATCCCCGCCGAAGCGTGAGCGAAGAGCGGGGACCTTGTGGGAGCTCCCCTCTCCCAGGGGGAGAGGGGTGTTCCCCCAACACCTTTAGCCCCGCCAAGAAAAGCCTTGCGAGGGTGCACCATAAAGAGGGGCCGGGGCGCTAAGAGCGCGTCAATGAAGTGGGCCAGATTAACGGACTGGCCCGAATACGACGCAAACCGTGCGCC
>NZ_JADCBK010000063.1 GCF_020253525.1 Aquidulcibacter sp. | reverse complement strand
GGACCTTGTGGGACTTTGCGCTCGGCAGTCTGGGACCCGGCTGCGCCGTCCGATGACATCGCTTTTAGTTGCTTTGTTCTAGAAGGCTTATGCGCGGGCTCAGCGCGCCCCTAAAAGCAAAGGGCGCATCCCGGTTCTGGAATGCGCCCTCAGTTCGTCGCACCTTAGATCGGCGCTTTAAAAGATTACTTCCGCGGCTTGCGGTCGGTCGCGACGGCGGTTGTGACTTTCATCTTTTTGTTTTGGAAGGTTTGCGCATCCGATGGCGTTAGGATTGGACGGCCAATCATAATGCCCATGGTGATGGACTGAACCACAAAATAGGTCTCGCCGGGCTCGATCTCCAGACGCAGCGTGTCGGTGACTTCCGATTGGATGTTGAATTCGCGCGGGCCTGGGTCGACCACATGCACAAAATAGCTGCCATTTTGCAACTTACCAATGCCCGTATCACCTTCGCGGATCGAGAAGCTAAGGGCCGCGCCGGTCAATTTTGCCTGACGGAAGAACACGACTTGGCCCTTGCCTTCAGGGGGGGCCATGATTGGGTTTGGCCCAGGGAAGGCAACGACGGGCTGCGCAGGCGCTTCTGGTGCGGGTGCAGGTGCAGGTGCTGCTTCAGTTGGTGGGGTGGGAGCAGGCTCTGCCGACGGAGGTGCGGGCGGGGCCTCTGCCGCTGGTGGAGCCGTAGCTGGGGCAGGTTCAGCAGGCGGTGTCGCCATGGCGGCTTGCGCGAAGGCAGACGAACCGGACATGGAGAAGGCCATTAAACTGACGGTGGCAACAAGGCCCCGCATATCAAGAAGAGGCTTAGTCGTATCTACAGATTTCATAGCAAAAATCTCCAAAAGCTATGATGAGGAAAAAGACGTGCACATCCGATGATGATCTCAGGTCAATCAGGGTGCGGGCGCAGCCACTGGCGGCACAAATGGCGCTGAGAGCTTGGCGATGGCCCAAGAACCAGACGGAATCTCGACATGCCCACCTGTGATTAGAAAGCTGGCCATACCCACATAGGGGACAAAGCTGGTAGCCATGACGACATTGCTGCGGTCTTCACCCCCCTGAGGGCGTAACTGAAGGCCGCGAATGGCAATATTGGTTCCATTCAAAGTCAAATAGCGGCCGGCAATCACCAGCTTACCGGGTTTGCCGCCAATGCCGGGCTTACCCACATCAATGACTTCGCCCATGCCCGTAATGCCTGCTGGAATGACAATCGTGTCGCCAATCTTGAGGGGCTGGGCAAGCTTGAGTGCGAATTTATCCCCGACTTTACTGGTCTTGGTCGACAGCATATCGGTGATCTCAATATCCATGGATGTGCCAGCGGGAATGGAAACCACGCTGGCGACGGGGGCTGACGCAGGGGCTGATGCGGCAGCGGGTTGGCCCAAAGGCGCTGTTGCTTGGGCGGTAGGCTCAGTCGCAAAAGACGCGGCGGGGATTAAAAAGCTCGAAAAAATCGAGAGGGTCGGAATCAGTTTGGTAAAAAAAGACATAAATTCGCACTACCATAAGGAGTAGAGCGGTCAATTACTTTTCAACAGCTATCACTTTAAGGTGATCATTGCAGTTACAGAAACGCACCGGTTCCTCTAAGAAACCACCAATTCTCGAATTTCTACCGTGCCGCCCGCTTCATAGGTTGGATTACCAGTTAGGCAGGCGCGGGCGGCCTCTAAGTCATTGGCTTTGACTTTAATGTAGCCTGCAAGCTGGCGGGTGAGTGCGGCCGCCTCCCCCTGTTTGCGAAACGCCTGCCCCTCCCCGATCGAACTGCCGCCCTGAAAATGGCCTTCGGCGATCAAGCGACCAATATAGGCCTCCCAATCCGCATCCACCTCTGGCGAGCTCGTGTCGGCATGCATCAGCAGGATGAAGTCTTTCATGTTCAGGTCCGTTCTTTGGCGTGGGCGAGCATATAGGCCCGCAAAACGGCATTCATGCGGCTCAAATGTCCTTTGCCTTGGGCTTTAAACCAATGAAGCACATCCTCATCAACACGCAGCGAAATGGCCTGCTTGCTGGTTGCGCTTGGCATGATCAGACGCGCGGTTTGGAAAAAGGCCGCCTCCATGTCGGGCAGGCCGGAAAAATCGATCCGATCTTCTGGCAACGCCTCAATCGGTGCCAATCGCTCTTTCGCGTTCGTCATTGAAGAATTTCCCTGGGCCGTTTGCTATGGCGACTATGATCGTATATACAAATGTATATTATCTTGTCAAAAATGAGGCCAATACAGTATCGCCTTGGCAGAGTTTTCGTTCAGAAGGTTTTGAAGAATGTTGCTTCGAGGTGATGCACCCACGCAAATGACCCCGCACCCGCGCGCACCCTCCCCCTAATCCATCCATCCGCCCACTGCGTATCTTAGCCCATGTCGTCTTTGCCCTTTGACCCCACCTCGCAAGCCTTAATCCGCGTTGATTGGACGGGCACACGGGCGGCTGGGTTGGTACGGCTGGAAGCTTTTCTGCCCGCAGCGGGGCAGGCCTATAGCCGCACGCGCAATACAGATTTAGGCCCAGATGACCGTTCCAACGTGTCGGCCTTATCGCCGTGGCTGGCCCGCCGTGTGATCACCGAAGAAGAGGTTGTGGCCCGCGTGATGGCCACGCATGGCTTTGTGAAGGCTGAGAAATTTATCCAAGAAGTCTATTGGCGCAGCTATTGGAAAGGCTGGCTAGAGATGCGGCCACAGGTGTTGACGCGCTTCAACCAAGACCGCCTCGCCCTCAAACACGTGGTGGCAGAAGATGATGCGCTGGCCGAGCGGCTTCGACGCGCCAAAGCGGGTGAGACGGGCATTGCTTGCTTTGATGCTTGGGTGCGTGAACTCACGACTTTGGGCTGGCTGCACAATCATGCCCGCATGTGGGTTGCCAGCATTTGGATCTTTACCTTGGACCTGCCGTGGCAATTGGGGGCAGACTTCTTTTTCAAGCATTTGCTGGACGCCGATGTGGCTTCCAACACCTTGTCATGGCGCTGGGTGGCGGGCTTGCACACAAAGGGCAAGCATTATCTGGCGCGCGCCAGCAATATTGAGACCCATACTTTGGGTCGCTTCCACCCGGTGGGCCAATTGGCCGAGACGGCTTTGCCCTTAAGCGAGCCCTTTTTGGAAACAGGGCCAAGTGCCCTGCCCGTTGGCGAAGTCCTGTTTGAAGAACGGGTTGGGCTTTTGCTGCACAGTGATGATCTGCATCCCGAATCCTTACCCCTGACAGCTAAGGTGGTGGGGGCGGCCCTGTTGCGCTCGCCCGAAATTGGCCCTGTCGATGGGCCAAAGAACAAATTTCTGCGCCGGGCTGAGCAAGATGCCTGCACCCGCCTTGAGGCAAAGTTCGATGTGGCCGCCCCATTGATGGCTAGCCTTGAAGAGGCGCTGAGCTGGGCAGTTGGTTTGGGCGTGACAGAGATAGCGACACCCTATGCGCCGGTGGGCCCGATTGCTTGGCATTTGGCCGACCTCAAACGTGCCTTGGCAGAGCATGGGATAAGACTTGTGCGGCTGCGCCGGTCTTGGGATAGCCGGACTTGGCCCTTGGCCACGGGCGGCTTCTTTAAGCTGAAAGAGAAATTGCCCAATCTGGTGCGTGATTTGGGCCGGATATGATCGACATCGTCTGGTTTAAGCGCGATTTGCGCGTCCACGACCATGCGCCTTTGCGCGCCGCCCACCAAAGCGGCCATCGCGTCCTTCCGTTTTATCTTGTGGAACCAGAGCTTTGGGCCCAGCCCGAACTATCGGGCCGCCAGTTTGCCTTTTTGGGTGAATGCTTGGCAGACTTAGATGAATCGCTACAGGCGCGTGGGGCGGGTCTGGTGGTGGAGGTGGGTGCGGCGTGCGAAGTCTTTGCCCGCTTGCATGCCCGCTATGGCATTTCAGCCATCCATGCGCATGAGGAAACGGGCCTGTTTTGGACCTATCAGCGCGATAAGGCGGTGCGGGCTTGGGCAAAGCGGGCGGGCGTTTCTGTGATCGAACATCGCCAGCATGGCGTGTGGCGTGGGCCCAGTACGCGCAATGGTTGGGCTAAGCGCTGGGATGCGATGATGGCGGCCCCGCCCGTGGATGCGCCAGACGCCCTAAACCCTATTGGGCATCAAAGCACAGCTTTCCCAGAGGCAGAGAGCGTGGGCATCGCCCCTGATCCATGCCCACAGCGGCAAAGGGGCGGACGTCGCGAGGCAATCGGGCTTTTGAAAAGCTTCCTGCACGAGCGCGGGCGCAACTATCGTAAGGCCATGTCTAACCCGGCAGAGGGGGCAGAGGCCTGCTCGCGCCTCTCACCCCATTTGGCCTTTGGCACACTTTCGATGCGGGAGGCCTATCAGGCCGCCAGTCGCGCCCAAGCCCGCCACTTGGCAGCCGGCGACACAGTCTATGCGGCGTCCCTCACCTCCTTTTTGGCGCGCCTGCATTGGCACTGCCACTTCATCCAAAAGCTGGAGGATGAACCCGAGATCGAGCTGCGCAATATGCACCGCGCCTATGATGGCCTGCGGCCCGCGCGACCCGAAGATGCGGGCCTAGCCCAAGCGTGGATTGAAGGGCGGACGGGTTTTCCCTTTGTCGATGCCTGTATGCGGTCGCTGGCCGCGACCGGCTGGCTCAACTTCCG
>NZ_JADCBK010000062.1 GCF_020253525.1 Aquidulcibacter sp. | reverse complement strand
GGCAGGGGCGGGGCCAACGGCTTCTGCGGTCGCAGGGGACTTGATTGATCTCTCGCACGAAGATTCACGGCCCGTCTTCTCGGGTCCCGGTCAAGCCAACCAATTGACCGCAGCCTCGGGTGGGCTTTTGGCGAACTCGAAATTCTACGTTCGTCTGCGCGTTCCAGATCGGGCTGGCACCATCGCCAAAATCACCGACACGCTGGCAAAACACCTTGTTTCCATCGAAAGCTTCCTGCAAAAGCCCCCCGAAGATGCAGCGCGTGTACCCATCGTGCTGACCACCCAGCCCATGGCGGAGCAAGATTTGTTGGACGCTTTGGCTGAACTTTCTCGACTGGACGTCCTTGTTGAGGCCCCAGTCTTGATGCCACTGGAAGACTAATTTGAGGCCGCGTGGCCTATCCCTGATCTCTAGTAAAGTTGGACCCTGTATGACCGTAAACCTTCCTCCTGATATCGCCGCAGGTGCTTTAGCCGCGACCGAGGCTGCCGCCATTGCTTCTTATCGTGGCATTGGCCGGGGTGACGAAAAGGCCGCAGATCAATTGGCTGTCGATGCCATGCGGACAGGCTTGAACGCTATTGCCATGAAGGGCCGCGTCGTGATTGGCGAGGGCGAGCGCGATGAAGCGCCTATGCTCTATATCGGCGAAGAAGTTGGCACCGGCGAGGGCGGGGAATTTGATATCGCGCTTGATCCGCTGGAAGGAACCACTTTGACGGCAAAAGCCATGCCCAATGCCTTGGCCGTTTTAGCCATCGCGCCAAAGGGCGGGCTGCTCTATGCGCCCGATACCTATATGGACAAGATTGCGGTAGGCCCCGGTCTGCCACAGGGCGTTGTTGATATTGATCGCACGCCAGCCGAAAACGTGATCGCTTTGGCGAAAGCCAAGGGCGTAGAACCGCAACAAATTGGTGTTTGCGTTTTGGACCGTCCGCGCCATAGCGGCATTATTGAGAGCTTGCGCTCAGTTGGCGCGCGGGTTCATTTGATCACTGATGGCGATGTGGCGGGTGTGATCTATACCACAGACCCTGAGACCGGGATTGACCTCTATTTGGGTCAAGGTGGCGCGCCAGAAGGTGTTTTGGCTGCTGCTGCCCTCAAATGCGTTGGCGGCCAATTCCAAGGTCGCTTGGTATTCCGCAATGAGGATGAAAAGGCGCGTGCCCGCCGTATTGGCATCACCGACCTTGGCCGTACCTATCAATTGGACGAATTGGTCTCCACCGATGTGGTTTTCTCGGCCACAGGCGTAACCAATGGGGCCTTGGTGGCTGGTGTGAAGGCAAGCTCCAAGGGCTTTGTGACCGAGACTTTGGTGTTGGATTCTGCGGCCAAGACCGCCCGCGTCGTCCGCACCCAGCATTTAGGTTAGGGGAATGGTCGGCTCTTTCCTCGGAATAGAGTCGAGCCTGACGGGTCGCAGATGGTTGCAACGTCTGCCGGACGGCCAATCTGAGGCCACCATTGGCGTCTTGGAAGAAGGTGTGCGCCGCCTTGGCATTGGGGCGATGCAAGCCAAATTATTGGTTGCGCGCGGGGCAGTGCCCGAAACGGCCCAGCGCATCTTGTCGCCCAAGCTAAAGAACGAACTGCCCGAGCCTTTCACCTTGCAGGACATGGAAAAGGCGGTGGCAGCCATTCTGGCGGCGGTTAAGGACCAAAAGGCCATTACTATTTTGGCCGATTATGATGTGGATGGCGGCACATCGGGGGCCTTGCTGCTCAGCTGGTTTAAATCAGTAGGGGCCAGGGCCAATGTCTTTGTGCCCGACCGTATTCTTGATGGCTATGGCCCCAGCCCAAAGATCGTCAATAAGATCAAGGCCAACGGTACCGATCTTCTCATCACCGTGGATTGCGGGGCTGCAGCCTATGCGGCATTGGAAGAGGCCGCCCGCATTGGCTTGGATGTGGTGGTGTTTGACCACCATTTGATGCATGGCGCGCCACCGCCCGCCTTGGCTGTGGTCAATCCCAATCGGCAAGATGATGTATCGGGCTTAGGCACTTTAACCGCCGCAGGGGTGGTCTTTGTGGCTTTGGTGGCCCTCAATCGGGCAGCGCGCCAACAAGGCCTGTCGGCTGGGCCTGACTATGATTTATTGAGCCGGCTTGACCTTGCAGCCCTCGGGACGATTTGCGACGTGGCCCCGCTCACGGGCCTCAACCGGGCTTTGGTGGCCCAAGGCCTTAAAGTGCAGGAAAAGCTCGCCAATCCCGGCCTAGCCGCTTTGGCGGTGACATCGAAATTGAAAGAGCCCGGCAGTGTCTATGCCTCTGGCTGGGTCTTTGGCCCGCGCTTAAATGCCGGGGGACGGGTCGGGGATTCCTCTCTGGCTGTGCGCCTATTGTCGACCGATGACCCACACGAAGCCAGCCAAATTGCCGAAGAATTAGAAGTCCTCAATGCCGAGCGTCGAGCCATAGAAGCCAATGTGTTGGAAGAAGCCATCGCGCGGGTAGAGCGCGGCGAAGCCGGGCCCTTGGATGGGCCATTGTTGATGTTAGGGGCACCGGGCTGGCATCCGGGCATTATTGGCATTGTCGCAGGTCGCCTCAAAGACCGCTTCCACCGCCCGGTGATCGTCATTGGCTCTGCCGATCCAGATGATTCAGAGGCTAAGGGCTCGGGCCGATCGGTGCCCGGGATTAATCTGGGCGCTGCAGTCTCTGGGGCGGCCAGTGACGGGGTGATCTTGGCCGGTGGCGGCCATGCGATGGCTGCGGGCCTGACGATGAATTTTAGCGCGCTTAAGGCCGTGCATCAGGATTTAGCCCGCCGCCTGCGCACCGAATCTGACGCAACCGGCACCAGCCGCGACCTAGCCATTGATGCCTTGGTGGGGCTTGGGGCTGCCACACCTGACCTCCTTCAAGCTATGGCTGAGGTTGGGCCCTATGGCGCAGGCTGGCCCGATCCCGTCTTTGCCTTTGCCGATGTCCGGCCCTATGCCGCTGCCCCCGTCGGCACAGGCCATGTGCGCCTGATGTTGGAAGATCAATCGGGGCAGAGAATCAAAGCCATCGCATTCCGCGCGCTCAACACGCCTTTGGGCGATGCTTTGATGGGCAGACGGCCGTTACATGTCGTGGTTCGGCTTAAAAAAGACGATTGGCGCGGCGGAAACGCGGTTGATTGTGAGATTATCGATGCAAGTCCTGCATCTTAGCAGCAAAGGCCGCTTGCGTGTTGGCATCGGCCTTTGTATAGAGCGCGCCTCGCGTGTGAACAGCATGTGACGTGGCTCCTTCGTCTATCGGTTAGGACGCCTGATTTTCAATCAGGAAAGACGGGTTCGACTCCCGTAGGAGCTGCCACTCCCACCCCACACAAATCCCCATAAATCGGCACGTTCTTGCAGTACTTGTCCACAAGTCGCTGCCGCTTGTCGTCGCGCTTGGCCGCACAGGCTGCCATGATAAGCAGCTGATTCGAAGGATAGGGGCCCATGGGCGATTTAGTGGAATTAGATGGCAGTGGCGGCGACAGCGGCAATATCATCAACGAGCCGTTTGATCGGGCGTTAGAGAGCCGCTACCTCGTCTATGCCTTGTCGACCATTACCAGCCGTGCGCTGCCCGATGTGCGTGACGGCCTCAAGCCCGTACAGCGCCGGATTATCCATGCCATGGGTGAGCTTGGTCTCGACCCTGCCAGCAATTTCAAAAAATGCGCCAAGATTGTTGGCGACGTCATGGGTAAATATCACCCCCATGGCGATAGTGCGATTTACGATGCCCTTGTGCGTTTGGCGCAAGACTTCTCGGTCCGCTATCCCCTCGTCGATGGGCAAGGCAATTTCGGCAATATTGATGGCGATTCTGCGGCTGCCTATCGCTATACCGAAGCCCGCCTGACCGCGATTGGCGCGCTCTTGATGGAAGGGGTGGATGAGGATTCTGTTCTCTTCCGCGAAACCTATAGCCAAGAAGATGAAGAGCCTTCGGTTCTGCCTGCGGGCTATCCCAATCTTCTTGCCAATGGCTCCATGGGTATTGCCGTGGGGATGGCGACGTCGATCCCGCCGCATAATGCGGCAGAGCTGATTGATGCCTGCCTGCTTCTGATCGAAAAGCCCGAAGCCGATCTGGATGAAATCTTGGCGCTGGTGCCGGGCCCTGATTTTCCAACGGGCGGGATTTGCGTGGAATCGCGCGCCGCCATCCGCGAAGCCTATGCAACAGGCAAGGGTGGCTTCCGCACCCGCGCCCGCTGGCATGTGGAAGATACCGGCCGCGGCACCTGGCGCATCATTGTGACCGAGACGCCCTATCAGGTGCAAAAGTCCAAAATTGTTGAGCGCTTGGCCGAGCTGATCGAAAACAAGAAAGCCCCGCTTTTGGGCGATGTGCGCGATGAAAGCGCAGAAGACATTCGCTTGGTACTCGAGCCACGCGCCCGCACGGTTGAGCCCGAACAATTGATGGAGAGCTTGTTTAAGCTCACCGATCTGGAAAACCGCTTCTCGATGAACCTCAATGTGCTCGACGCCAAGGGTGCGCCGCGTGTGATGAGCTTGATTGAGTGCTTGAAGGCCTTCCTCGACCATAAGCGCGAGGTGATTGTGGCGCGTGCCAATTGGCGCTTGCGCAAGATTGAAGCGCGCTTGGAAATCTTGGCGGGCTTGCTGGTTGCCTATCTCAATCTCGACGAAGTGATCCGCATCATCCGCTATGAGGATGAGCCCAAGCAGGTCCTGATCGCCACCTTTGACCTAACTGACGTCCAAGCCAATGCCATTCTCGACACGCGTTTGCGCAATTTGCGCAAGCTCGAAGAGATGGAAATTCGTCAAGAAAATGAAGACTTAAAGGCAGAGCGTGAAGGCCTGATGGCCATGATTGCCTCCCCCGATTTACAATGGGCACAAGCGGCAGAAGAATTGCGCGAAATCCAATCGGCCTTTTCCAAAGACACCCCACTCGGTGCCCGCCGCACGACCTTTGCTGAAGCCCCTGTTGCCCTGGCCTTGAGTGCGGAAGCCTTTGTCACGCGGGAGCCGATCACCGTTGTTCTCTCCCAAAAGGGCTGGATCCGCGCGCTTAAAGGCAAGATCGATGATCTGTCGACCGTCAAATATAAGGATGGCGATGGCTATTATCTCTCGCTCCATGCCGAGACGACCGACCGCATCGTTCTATTTGCCACCGATGGCCGCGCCTTTGCCTTGGCGGGGGATAAATTGCCCGGTGGCCGGGGTTTGGGCGAGCCCGTGCGCCTCTCAATTGATCTGGGCGAAGAGCACGACATTTTGGCCATGTTCTTGCCCAAGCCCGATGGTGAGCGCTTGATTGCCGCAAGCTCTGGCTATGGCTTTGTGGTCAGCGATGAAGAATGTGCGGCCATGCGGCGCTCGGGCAAGCAAATCTTGAACTTGGATGATGGCGCAAAAACCGCGGTCGTTGCCCCCATCCAAGGTGATATGGTGGCCGTGGTGGGCGAGAACCGGAAGCTTGTGATCTTCAAGACCGAAGAATTGCCACGCATGGGCCGGGGTAAAGGGGTTAAACTACAGGCCTATAAGGATGGTGGCCTGTTGGATGCCCAGACCTTTAAGGCTGAAGAGGGCCTTGCTTGGTATGACACCTCTGGCCGCCGCCGCGATGTGCCGGACTGGAAAGACTATGTCGCCAAACGCGCCGCCGCCGGTCGCATGGTCCCCCGCGGCTTCTCCCGCTCGGGCAAGTTTGTGGGGTAGGGGGAGTTCTGAACAGACATGCGCGGGCATGTTCCGAGGGGTTCGGTTCGCTTTGGTGAAACAGCGTTTCCACCAGAACGGGTCCAGACGGAAAAAACTTGAACGATGTCATCCCGGACGGCGAAGCCGATCCGGGACCTTGAGCCGCAAAGTCCCACAAGGTCCCCGCTCTCCACTTCGATCCGGCGGGGATGACATCGTTGGGGTAGAAAAGACCGCTTCAGTCCCTTCGGGCCACATCCAATTTTGAAATGTTATCATGCGATCCATGCATGGAGCGCAGCCTACAACTGACGCAATATTGGGCTTGCACGCGGCAGGGGGAGGTTGTAACCGAAGGGTACGGTGGTGGCTAAGGAGTTCCATAATGCGTGCGGTCTGGTCTGTTTTTTTTGCATTATTTGTCTTGGTCACGGGGGTGTCGTTCGCCTATGCAGACGACCTGGACAATGTGATCACCGCTGAGATGAAGCGTCAGAATATTCCGGGTCTGGCGATCGGGATTACCAAGGATGGCAAAATCAGTCGATTGTCAGGCTATGGATACGCCAATCTCGAGTGGCAAGCCCCTGTAACGCCTGACACAGTGTTTCAGACCGGCTCGACGGGGAAACAATTCACCAGCCTTGCAATCTTGATGCTGCAGCAAGAAGGCAAGCTTAGCATT
This sequence comes from Aquidulcibacter sp., assembly GCF_020253525.1. Taxonomy (GTDB): domain Bacteria; phylum Pseudomonadota; class Alphaproteobacteria; order Caulobacterales; family Aquidulcibacteraceae; genus Aquidulcibacter. Next base: position 1,056 of record NZ_JADCBK010000062.1, on the reverse strand, counting down.
GAGGACCCCATTTCGAAGTTCTTTCCTGACGCACCCGCAAGCTGGGCAGATATTCGCCTCAAGCATCTTCTCTCGCACACATCAGGGCTGGATGATGAATATAGTTCGGTCAATCTGCAGCAGACCTACACGCCAGATGCTTTACGTCAGTTGATGTATAAAGCGCCTAAATCGCGCCCTTCTGGCACCAAATGGGCTTATTCTAATTCTGGATATGTGATGCTTGGACTGGTCATTGAGAAGATTACCGGTGCCCCCTATCACGACTATTTCACCAGCCATATCTTCAAGCCGTTGGGGATGAGCGCTACCCGTGACATCTCCGAACTCGACATCATACCCGGCCGCGCAGCGGGTTATGAGCGCGACGAGCCGAAGATAGGTTCCCCGCTGAAAAATCAAGCATGGGTCTCGCCAACCTTCAACAAAACTGCCGATGGCTCCACCTATATTACCGCCCGAGATTTTGCGACCTATTTGGCAGCTTTAGATGCCCCCTCTGCGCTGTTTGGCCCGCTCTGGGCGCAAACTAAAGCACCTGTCATTAAGCCTGACGCTGCCAAGCCGGCCTTTTATGCCATGGGTTGGTTCACCGTTATGGTCGAGGGCACACGGATCGACTTTCACAGTGGTTCTTGGCAAGGTTTCAATGCCTACATTATCCACTGGCCACAACAAAAGACAGGCGTTGTGATATTGGTGAATACCAACGTCCCTGAGTATCGAGAGTTTATCGGCAAGGTGCTTCCGGCGGCGGTTCCTGGCCTGCCTTTACCACCGCGCTGACCAGTAACACGCGTCGGGCAACTGCGGATTTGAGCCTTGGACCGTCTGCCGCAAAGTCCGACGGGGTCCCCGCTCGAAGCTTACGCTTCGGCGGGGATGACGGTTTCTTGGATGGTTTTTGTCTAGACGCGCTTTGGTGACCCTTCTGGTTCACCAAACCGCAAACGAAATTGTTTCTGCGACATCTGAGTAGTCAAGTGCGCAGCTTTGCTGCGTCGCGACGCGATCCGTTTTCGAAGAAAACGGACACTTGACGACCCAGATGTCGCG
>NZ_JADCBK010000061.1 GCF_020253525.1 Aquidulcibacter sp. | reverse complement strand
GACCCAAGACAGCTATAGTGGTGAGGCGACCTACCGTACCTCTGGCATTGCCGCTTCCTTTAATAATGATGCGGGCGTGGCGACGGTAAAGGGGGCCATTGCCGATGGGCAGCTCAAGCCGCGCAACTTTGTCAATCAAGAGACCAATGGCAAAAAACGCCGGATCACCATTAATTTCGCGGGCCGTTCTGTTGATGTGACGGCTGCACCCATGTGGGGCAATATGGGCTTTCCGCCGGCAACTTTGGCCCAAAAACTGGAATCCGTAGATCCCGTTACGGGCTTGATGGAATTGTCCTTGGTTACAGGCCGTGATGCAGGTCGGGCCTGTGGCGGTGCCGTCAAGATTTTCGATGGCAAAAGGCGCTATGATATTCGCACCCAATATGTCGGGATCGAGCAAGTCTCTACTCCGGCTTACAAGGGCCCTGCGACCTATTGCCGGGGAACTTATACCGAAGTCGCAGGCTTTAATCAGAAAAAGCCCGGCGAAAGCCGCGAACCAATCCGCCTGCAAATCTGGCTGGCTGATGTTGGCAATATGGGGGTTTCGGTACCCGTCCGCATGACAGGCTCAAAAGGCATTTATACTGCCGTGCTCTATGCCGACCGCGCGGTCGTTCGTTAAAGGCCGGATCACACGTCTGGCAGGAGGCCGCTATCTTCAGGGTCCCCGACCTTTTTGATCAAGGCGGCCTTCAGCTTCTTCATGGCCTGATGCTCGATCTGGCGCACCCGCTCTTTCGAGATGCCCATGCGGACGCCTAAGGATTCCAAGGTTGCCCCTTCATCGGTCAGTCGGCGTTCTTGAATGATGGCGAGTTCCCGCGGATTGAGGGATTTAAGCGCCTCTTGAATCCAATTGGTGCGCCGTTCGGTATCGGTGCGCTCCATCACATCTTGGTCGGGCAGAATGCCTTCATCTGGCAGGAGATCTTGCCACTCGCCACCGCCCTCGACCCCATCAGACATAGGGGCATTGAGCGAGCGGTCATTGGCCGAAAGGCGCGAGGCCATTTGTTCGACTTCACGTTCACTCACGCCCAATTTGGTGGCGATAATCTCGCGGTTCTCCCGCGTCATCATGGCTTCACCCGTATCGCTGATGAGCGCGCGAAGTCGACGAAGGTTGAAGAAGAGCGACTTTTGTGCGGCCGTCGTGCCGGTACGCACGATGGACCAATTGCGCAACACATAGTCCTGAATGGCTGAACGGATCCACCAAGCGGCATAGGTTGAAAAGCGCACGTCGCGATCAGGCTCAAAACGCGCTGCTGCCTGCATCAGCCCAATATTGCCTTCTTGGACCAAGTCACTCATCGGCAGGCCATAATTGCGGAAGCGCGCGGCCATCGAAATCACAAGCCGCATATAGGCCGTTGTCAACTCATGCAGCGCGCGCTCATCCTGATGGTCGCGCCACTTGATCGCCAGCTCGCGCTCGTGATCATGCTCCAGCAAAGGTGCTTTCATAGCCTGTTTGACAAACCGGCGCGTTGCGCTTTGGGCTTCGGCTGTCTCATACGTGGCCATTTGATCTCTCCGATCCTTGTCCGCACCTGATTTGGCTACCAGCTTTACGCGCACACGATTGGGTTGGATCAGTCGTTATGACAAATCTATGACCGAAGAACTGCAATTTGGCAGGCGATTTTGTGGTCCGGATTTATCCAGATGTCCGGACAAAAATCGCAGGGGGAAAATCGCTATCCATCTGCACTTCTAAAGACCTGATTTTGCCGTCCATATCGGCTTGGAAGGCAAATTTCACATCGAGAAGATCATCATCATCTTCGCGCATCGGTTTGCCGTTAAACACATCATAATGCCAATGATTGAAGCGGATGGGCATCTCATTATAGGTGCCCAGCAAACCGGCATCATCGCGCGTGATGGTCCACGTGCCATAGCCTTTATGGGTGAAGGTGCCGACAAAGGCATCTAGGGCGCGCGAGGGCGTGGTATTGGGGATCGGCATGGGCGGGGATTGCGTGGCGGCCTTGGCCTCATTCGCATCCCGGCGGGCCAGACCTCGCGCAGACCAATTGGCGGGCTCTAGCCCCATTAGCCGATCAAACAAATCAAGGCTGACGTGACCGGGCAGAGGTGTGCCACGCATATTGGCAAAGGCGACAATGCCGACATTCTGCTCTGGGAATAGGGTCACGCGCGAGGAAAAGCCATTGAGATTGCCGCCATGGGCAACCCGCCGCATGCCGCGATAAAAATCGGTGCGCCAGCCCAGCCCATATAGCCCCCGGCTCAATTCTATCGCCTCTGGCTGTCCGCCTGTTGATACAAGTGGTGCCCACATGGCATCACTTTGCGCGACAGAAATCAGCCGCTTATCGCCAAAGCTTCCGCGCCGCAGCTGCAAATCCATCCAAGCGATAAATTGGTTGGCTGAGCTATAGAGCTGACCGGCCGGGCCAATCGCATCTTCTGGCCGTAACGGAATTTGCACGGCTTGCTTGGCCGGGGAGAGCTTGTGGCCAAAGGCGAAATTACTGTCCTTGGCCATTTGGCTGGGGCTAAAGCCTGTGCGCGTCATGCCGAGTGGTTTGAGGAGGCGCGCTTCTGTGAAGGCCTCCCACGTTTGGCCCGTCGCGCGCTCGACCACGAGACCCGCCAAAATATACATGAGATTATTATATTGATATTGGCTGCGCAGGGGCGCTGAGGTTGCCAAATACGGTAAGCGGGCCAGAAGCTCCGTCTTGCTCAGCCTCTCATTATTGTACCAAACAAGATCATGGGTGCCGAGGCCTGTGCGGTGCGAGAGCATGTCACGCAGGCTCAGGCTCGCATATTCGACCCCGCCCGCCATTTTGAACTCAGGCAGATAGGTGGTGACGGGCTCGTCCCACTTAAGTTTGCCCTCATCGACCAAAAGGGCGACGGTTGCTGCGGTAAAGGCTTTGGTGAGGGACGCACAGCCAAACAAGGTATCGGCTGTAACCGCTTGGGTTTTCGCGCCATCCCGCCAGCCAAAGCCCTTCGCATAAAGGGGTGCGCCATCCTTGATGACCGCGATGGCCAAGCCAGGCACACGCCAATTCTGCCGTGCCAGATCAAGCTCTGCGTCCAAGCCTGCAAGGGGATCGGGCTTGCGCTTGGCTGCCCAAGCTGGGCCCACGAGGCCCGCGCCTAAACTGGCACCCAATAAGGAGACAAAGGCCCGCCGCTGCATCAATTTGACCCCCACTTAACCGCACGTCTTGGCAGATATAGTGGGCGGGGCAAGTCGGCCTTGTCTAGCCCTTTTAGCGACGAATGGCATCAGCCCCGACGCAGGTGCGGGTCTCTTCGCTCCACGTGCCACCGCGGCGATAACAATCCTGGCGCATAGCCGCTGCGCGCGCCTCGGCCTGTGCCGGATCGGACTCAACCGGGCCCAAGGCGCACCCAGTCAGAATTGCCACAACCAGAGCAAAGCCACCCAAGGCCAGCACGCGGGCCATCGGCTTAGGCCGTCAGCTGTTGGCGGGCAACTTCGAGAAGGTCTTCCATCTCGCGGCGGATCTGATGCTCGCTAACATCAGCCCCTTTGGCGTCGAGATCGGCTTTGACTTTGCGGTAGACATCCTCATCGCCGGCTTCTTCAAAATCGGCCATGACGATGGACTTGGCATAATCTTCGGCGGCTTCGCCTTCGAGACCTAAGAGACCGGCAGCCCAAGCGCCGAGCAGCTTATTGCGGCGAGCGGTGATTTTGAACGAAAGCTCGCTATCATGCGCATATTTGGCTTCTTCAGCGCTCTTGCGCTCATCGAACTGGCTCATATCAGACTTCCTTGAAAACGTGTCAGCGGACAAAGTCCTATGTGGGGTCTGGATAGGTCTCTGCGCAAGTAAGCGCAAGAGGATGCGCCACATGATTGAGGCCTGTCGCGCAGCCTGTTAGGGTGGATATGTCGTTAGGAGTTTCGACTCGGGCCACGCTGGCTGCGAGTGCGTGCCTTGCCACCTGACCACTGAGGAGAGCGCGACCATGTCCCGCCGCAAGAAAATTTATGAAGGCAAGGCCAAGGTCCTCTATGAAGGGCCAGAGCCTGGTACCCTGATCCAGTATTTCAAAGACGATGCGACCGCCTTCAACGCTGAAAAACATGCGATTATTGAGGGCAAGGGCGTTCTGAACAACCGTATTTCAGAATTCATCATGACCAATCTGAATGCGATTGGCGTGCCCACGCACTTCATCCGTCGCTTGAATATGCGCGAGCAATTGATCCGTGAAGTGGAAATCATCCCGCTCGAAGTCGTGGTACGCAATGTTGCCGCAGGCTCAATCTCGAAGCGTTTAGGTATTCCCGAAGGCGAATTACTGCCCCGTTCCATCGTCGAATTCTATTATAAGAATGACGGCTTGGGTGATCCGATCGTCGCTGAAGAGCATATCACCGCCTTTAACTGGGCGACCACACAAGAAATTGATGACATCATGGCGCTTGCCTTGCGCATCAATGACTATTTGTCGGGTCTGTTTGCGGGTGTAGGTATCCGCTTGGTGGACTTTAAGCTTGAATTTGGTCGCCTCTATGAAGGCGATATGGTGCGCACGGTTTTGGCCGATGAGATCAGCCCAGATTCGTGCCGTTTGTGGGATGCGCGCACCAACAACAAGCTCGACAAAGACCGCTTCCGGCAAGATTTGGGCGGCGTTTCTGAGGCCTATGCCGAAGTCGCCCAGCGCTTGGGCATTTTCAAAGACCCACGCAGCGCGTTTGTAGAAGGCTAAACCAACCGATGAAAGCCATTGTGAATGTCCGTCTAAAAAAAGGCGTGCTGGACCCTCAAGGCCGCGCCATTGCCGAGGCCCTGCGCGGCTTGGGCTTTCATGAGGCTGAAGATGCGCGCGTCGGCAAAGTCATCGAGATTGAACTTGATGAAACCGACCCCGAACGCGGTGCCGCGCGCGCCAAAGAAATGGCCGCCAAACTCCTGGCCAATCCCGTGATCGAAAGCTGGACGGTCGAAATCGCAGCCTAAGGTCGGCGGATTGACCTTGTCATCCCCGCCGGAACGAAGTGGAGAGCGGGGACCCCAATGAGTTTGCGGCACAAAATCCCCGACTGGCTGACGCCATCGGGGATGACATCGCTCTGAGCAGCTTTTCCATCTGGACCCATTTTGGTGGAAACCCTGTTTCACCAAAAAGGATCATGGAGCATGAGCGCGACATCTGGGTCGTCAAGTGTCCGTTTTCTTCGAAAACGGATCGCTTGCGACGCAGCGAAGCTGCGCACTT